>JASMLW010000048.1 GCA_030748485.1 Pirellulaceae bacterium | reverse complement strand
CGGCGAAATCGCCAACCGTTTGAAGCGGCAAGTTGATCCGCAAACGTCCTCGACCGACCGTCTTATGCCCGGAGCGCCGATCGAGACGGAGGATGAGCCGACCGAGGCTTCCCCCCCACCGCAACAGGGCCTCGCCGCGGTGCAGGCCGATCGACTAGCGGCTGTCTTTGGGCGTCGCGGAGAAGATGTCGCTGAGCTCGTCGAAGGCGATCCTGGCCTGGCCGCCGCCATCGGAGAAACCGATTTGCCGCTAGCCGCGGTTCCCTTTGTCGTGGCGAATGAATGGGCCACCTCATTGGAGGACGTAGTTGAGCGGCGTTTGATGTTGCTATACGATCGACGCTTCTCGCGATCCGCTCTGGAGCAAGTCGCCGATCAGCTCGTACAGTGCGGTTGCCTGGAAATGAGTTGCAAAGGTGAGGTGGTTGAGCAATTGCTTCAGCGATGGGAAGAGATCTACCACTTTCACGTCGATGAATCCCGTCCCCCGTGACGGCGATGACGTCGCAATCCCTAGCCGCATCAATCAGGAAACCTAAGGGACGGAAACGGCGTGTTGGCAAAACAGACTGGGCGAGAAGTCGCCGCGGAATTCTTGGGAACGGCCGTGCTGATGCTCTTTGGCCTCGGCGTCAATGCTCAGGTGACGACGGGCCAATTGGTGTTGCTCGATGCGTCCGGTCCGGGCGTTAAGCAGTTCGGCGATTGGCTCTCGATCAACTTCGGCTGGGGGCTGGCCGTCGCGCTGGCGGTCTACACCGCGGGCGGCGTGTCGGGCGCTCACCTCAACCCGGCCGTGTCCGTTGCGATGGCCGTCCACGGTCGCTTGGCGTGGAGCAAGCTGGCCCCCTACATCGTCGCTCAAATGCTCGGCGCGATTGTCGCCTCGGGTTTGGTTTACGTGGTCTACCGCGAAGCGATCGACGCCTACGAAATAACCCAGGCGCAAGCATCGGGCGAAGACGACCAGGTTCTCGAATCTCCGCCGCGAACGATGAGCACGGCGGGCGTCTTTGCAACGTACCCCAGGCAGTTTCAAACGGGAGATCGCCTGTCCAACTTGGGAGGTCTCGTCGACCAGATGGTCGCCACGGCGATGCTGTTGCTATGCGTCTTCGCGTTGAGCGACGAGAACAACATGGCTCCGAAATCGAACATGGCTCCGCTGATGGTGGGCGGTGTCGTATTCATGATCGGCATGGCGTTGGGATCCAACTGCGGATATGCGATCAACCCGGCCCGCGACCTGGGCCCGCGATTGTTTACGTTTTTTGGCGGCTGGGGGTCCCAAGTTTTCCAGCAACCCAACTCGACGTGGTGGCTGGTGCCGGTGGCCGGTCCATGTCTGGGCGGTGTCGTCGGCGGATTCGTCTATCTCCTGTTGATCGCCAAACGACATCCCGAGTCGCCCGCTTGAACAACTCCTCATTCCCTTTCGGAGATCGGTAATGGCCGGTCAAGTACTCGCTCTCGATCAGGGCACGACGTCCAGTCGCGCCATCGTCTTCTCGCGCGACAGCGCCATCGTCTCACTCGCCCAGCAGGAGTTTCCCCAGATTCTCCCGCAGCCGGGTCTGGTCGAGCACGACCCGGAGGCGATCTGGAATTCGCAACTCGCCGTCGCCAAACAGGCGCTCGCCGCCGCCGACATCGACCAGATCGCGGCCGTCGGTGTCACCAATCAGCGCGAGACAACCATCTTGTGGGAGCGGGACTCAGGAAAGCCCGTCGCGAACGCGATCGTCTGGCAAAGCCGCGTCAGCGCCCCGATATGTGAGCGGCTGAAAAAAGACGGTCACGAAGCGTCGATTCGGGAGAAGACCGGACTGGTCGTCGACGCCTATTTCTCCGGACCGAAGATCCGACATCTGCTCGACTCCATCGACGGACTGCGAGCGCGAGCCGAACGAGGTGAGATTCTGTTTGGCACGGTCGATACGTTTCTCATCTGGCGGCTCACCGGCGGTCGCCGCCATGTCACCGATGTCAGCAACGCCAGTCGCACGATGCTCTTCAATATCCACTCACTGGAATGGGACGACGATCTGCTGCGGATCATCGATGTGCCCCGCGCGATGCTGCCGGAAGTGAGGCACTCGAGCGAAGTCTACGCGGAGACCGACGAGTCGGTGTTGGGAGTTCGCGTGCCGATTGCCGGAGACGCCGGCGATCAGCAAGCGGCCACGTTCGGCCAAGCCTGTTTCGATGTTGGATCCGCAAAGAACACCTACGGCACCGGTTGTTTCCTGCTCTACAACACGGGAACGACGGCCAAGATGTCGGAGAACAACCTGCTGACGACTATCGGTTGGGGGTATGGAGGCGAAGTCACTTACTGCCTGGAAGGCGCCGTCTTTATCGCCGGCGCGGTCGTGCAATGGCTGCGCGACGGTTTGGGGATCATTGAGTCGTCGGCGGACGTCGAGCGTCTGGCGGCGGAGGTCGATGACCACGGCGGCGTTTATGTCGTGCCCGCTTTTGTCGGAATGGGAGCCCCCTATTGGGATCCTCACGCTCGCGGCGCGATCCTCGGAATCACGCGAGGCGCCACGGCGGCGCACATCGCTCGCGCGGCGGTGGAGTCGATCGCGTTCCAAAGCCGCGACCTGCTGGACGCCATGCAACGCGACTCGGGCGGAGCCATCAAAGAACTCAAGGTCGATGGGGGCGCCTCGATCAATAACGCCTTGATGCAGTTTCAAGCCGATCTGCTCAACGTCAATGTTCACCGCCCCGTCGTGGCGGAGACGACCGCGCTGGGAGCCGCCTATCTGGCCGGGTTAGCTGTCGGCGTCTGGAGCGATTTGGACGAGGTCCGCCAATATTGGACATTGGATCGCGAATTCACTCCGCAAATGGACGACGCTCAACGCAATGGTCGGTATCGGCAGTGGCGGCGCGCTGTCGACCGCTCCCTCGATTGGGAGGAGCCGGCGTGAATCAGGATCTGTTCGTTGCCGCCATCGCCTGCTTGCTCGGCGCATCGTCGTTGCTCGCCGGGATCATGAATTGGGAATGGTGTTTTCAACTGCGGAAAGCTCAGTGGGTCGAG
Organism: Pirellulaceae bacterium; assembly: GCA_030748485.1. GTDB lineage: Bacteria > Planctomycetota > Planctomycetia > Pirellulales > Pirellulaceae > JASMLW01. The sequence continues at coordinate 17,820 of JASMLW010000048.1, read as the reverse complement.
ACGCGTTGGGGCAGAAAGGGAGCTCGCCTCTTTTTTAGCGCCCTCGGCCTGGTGTTGATCCTGCTGGGAATCGCCATCGGGGTCAGCGGCCAGCTCCGCAGGCGGCAGGAGAGTTCGGTGGGCCGTGTGTTCGCGATTGGCCGATTGTCCTTCTAGACGCCGACGGCAAATCGCGGGCGGACCGATCGCGCCGCGGCGCGCGTAGCGAGACGCTTAATGATCATCCCGTACAGCACCGACGCCCCGATCTACCACTACCCGATCGCCACCATTGGCGCGATCGCGGTCAATACGGTCGCCTCTTTTGTGGGATGGTCGAGTGGAGCCGACTGGATGTCCGATTGGATTCTTCGCTTTGGCGAATTCAATCCGGCGCAGTGGATCACCAACACGTTTCTCCACGCCGACATCGTCCACCTCATCGGTAACATGATCTTCCTTTGGACTTTCGGTCTCATCGTTGAAGGAAAGATCGGCTGGTGGAAGTTTTCCATCTTCTATTTGTCGATCGCCGCGATGGAGGGCTCCTTCGTCCAGGCCGTCATGTTTCTGATACCGACCGATTCGGTCGGCGCGCTGGGAGCGTCGGGAGTCATCACGGGACTGGCGGCGACTTCTCTGCTGTGGGCTCCAAAGAACGGAATCAACTGCCTGTACGCCTTCTTCATCGGTCACTTCCGGCAATACTCGTCTGGAACTGTCGCTGTCCCGGTGGCGCTATTCGTCGTCTTGTTGCTGGTCAAGGACCTGGCCTATGCGATCATCGCGGACTTCGAGATGTCGTCGGCGATGCTGCACATCATCGGCGGCGTCGCCGGTGGAGCGGCCGGCTGGGCGATGTTGGTGACGGGACGAGTCGACTGTGAACAATGGGACATCTTGTCGATCATTCGCAACGGCGGCGCACCGGCCGCGGATCTGGATGAACTGCGAGGTGCCGCGCGGGACGAAGAGTTGGCGAACGTCTCCGCCGCGCCCCAAAAGAGAGTCGACACAGATCTGGCGCGGAGCGAGTTCCTTCGACTGGTGGACGAGGGACAGTTGGACTTCGCCTGGCAGGCGTACCTCACGCTCAAGCAACGCAACCCCGATTGGCGGCTGCCGGGCGAGGACTTGTTGAAGTTGGCGACCGCCCAGCATGAGCGACTCGAGTGGTCCGCGTCCGTGCCCGTTTTGGTCGAGTACCTTCGGCACGAAACGCAAACGGCGCCCTTGGTCCGACTCAAGTTGGCTCACATTCTGTTGGAAGTCGAGAATCGTCCTTCGCGGGCGCTGGCCGCACTCGAGCCGATCGACCCGCGGACACTGCCGCCGGACAAGCAGACGCTGCTGCGAGCTTTGCGGGAAACGGCGGGCGGACAACAGGACGACTCCTACGAACTCAAAGAAGATTGGTGATCGGCGGACCGCGGCGAGGCAACGATGGATGCACCGACAAATCTGAACAACCGCCGCGACGACGGCGGACTGCAGGTGGTCTGGCGCGACGGTCGCGCGGCGATCTTGCCGTTCGCTGCTCTGCGGGAAGCCTGCGCCTGCGCCAACTGCGTTCACGAGTTGACCGGCGAGCGGCTGTTCGATCCGGACGACTTTCCCGCCAACCTGCATATTGCGAGCATGCAGTTAGTCGGCGCCTACGCGCTGAAGATCGTCTGGTCCGACGGCCACGATACGGGCCTGTTCACCTGGGATCGACTGTCGAAACTCACGGCGGACGCTACCGCCAATGGCGGCGACAGCGAAGACTGACGCCGGCGGCTTCAACGCAGTTGTCTCGGCGCCGCGCCGCGGATCATGGCTTGCCGGACTCCGCCTCGGTAGCGATCGGGCGCGGACTGAAAGCGGCTCAGTGAAGCTTCGCTCGAGAACAAAAACACTTCCGATCCCAGCCAGATCCCGTGGTCGCGTCGACCGGGGACAAGCCGGCCCTCTTCGATGTAGTGGACCGGATCGAATCCGGAGAAGACGGGACTGTAGCGATCGGGGGCTTGCTGGAAACGTTGCAACTCATTGGCGTTCGCGAAGTGATAGAGCCGTCCGCGATGCCTCCACGAGATCTGTGGATTGCCTCGAATCCACTGCTTGTGAACGGCGAGGCTGACGGGACAGAAACCGTCCAAGGCGACAGGTGCTTGCGAGATGGCTTGGTCGGCTTGTGTGGGAGTCGGGGGCGCGGTCGATCCGCCAACGCCTCGAGGTCCGACGGGCGCCACGGAACCGCTCGCTCGCGCGCCTCCGATGTTGCCGGCCGCACCGGTCGCAGCTCGCGCGTAAGGCGGGCTGTACGAAGCCGGTTGCCTCGAACTCTGACCGCTATAGCGCGACCCCACAGATCCCGTTTGGCCGGGTGGCGGTCCTTGATTATTGACGCCTTGGTTGTTTAGCGAGAATCGCGGAGTCGGCGCTGCGGGCGGCGACTGATTATTACCAGACGCCCCAGCCCGATCAGTCGGCCGTCGAGATGAATTGAAATAGGGATTCGCGACGATCTGACTTTGAGCGGAGTTGTCCGCGGGCGTTGTGAATCGACTGCCGACGTTGCGCGGCGAAGCACCTGTCGGCGCCACCGGTGACTGAGCTGTCTGTCCTTGGCTGTATTGCGGTTGGCGGTATTGCGGTTGGCTGTTTTGTCCCTGTGTGAACTGTCCCTGCGCCAAAGGGCCTTGCGGATTCCGCGCTTGATTGTTTGGACCTTGGCTGACTTGAGCGTTTTGGCCTTGCGCGAACTGAGCCGCTCGCTGTGAGAACTGCGACGGCGTCGGCGCGCTGCGAGTTGGCATCTGCGCTTCGCGACGAGGCGATTGAACGTATTGCGCTTGCGGCGGAACGGGGGAATTGACACGGTGATGAGCGGCGATCGCATCGACCAGCGCGATGTACCGATTCGGATCCTGGGAACTGACGGATCGCTTCAACTCTTTGCCATCGGGCGTAATGAAAACGTCCGTTGGCCAACCGCGCACCTTGTATTGCTCAGCCACCGCATGCGAGCGTTTGGCGTGTATCTTCACCGGAATGTAATTCGCGTGAATGGAACGCACGACGTCCGAGCGAGTGAAGACCTTGCGGTCGACGATGCGACACGGCGGACAATCGTCCGACCAGAAATGGAGCAGGACGAGTCGGTTCTGGTGAGCGGCCATTTGTCGCGCTTCATCGATGTTCGTCTGCCAGCGGATCTGGGCGTAGGACGCGTCAGCGCACACGATTAACAGACCACAGACGAGCGGCGTGATTCGATGCATATCGCAGAGCTCTCGACGATGAGGATGAGACCGAGGGTTGTTCTTCTATCGGCGATTGATTCGCATCGTTTGTAGAAAAAAGATGAACTGTAAGGCTTTTAACGAAGCGGTGATGCGCGCCGCGAAGGGGGGGCGACTGGGCAACCGAGTTTCGTCCTCGCCAGGTAATCCTGCGAAGTGTTGGAAACTTCCTAAATTCCCTAAAATGGCTTCAGTAACATGTTGACACAGTCGAAGAGATGAGTAAGATGCCCTTAAGTTTGAGAACTCTGTCTGGCGTGCATGCGCCGCTTTTTGCCCAGTAACTCTTTGGGCGATACCTCCTCGACCTCAACAGTCGAGACATTGTGTAGGGTGAGACAGAGAAGTTGCCTTGGTTGAGAGTGGGTTTCCACTTTCAATCCCCTCACCCTACTCCTTCCAGTCAACTGGACGTGCCCCAGTGAACTGGACGTGAGAATTGAGTGCACGACGCGCTAATTCTCACCCAACCGTGCGACGGCATTGCGAACCGGTCAGAGATAAACTGTTTTGATCATCGTGGGCGCTTGGATTCGCTTCCGCGTTGTAATCTCTCCGATTTGTCAAACCAAAAGCAAGCATGGACTTTGGCGGGCGCTTGGATGCAAGTCGCCTGCGTTATGCGGGTTCGCGAAACAGCGGAGCCCATCTTCAAACTGTCCCGGTCGGTTGATCGCTAGGCGATCGGCGAAAAGACCGAGGAGGCTCTAGGTAGAATTGCATGGGCAAAAAGCACCGATATCGCTCCAAGGGCAACAACAGTGGTGGTGGCGGCCGCGGCCGCAAGCGACGCCGACAAGGCGGGCATCGCCAACATTTTGACCGTGAGCCATTTGATCCGGATGCGCCGTCGGAACCGGGATTCGGGCTGCTCGAACTGCACCCCAACGGTTATGGATTCTTGCGGAGCCCCGAGAACAACTACTCGCGAGAGCGCTCCGATCCGTTCGTGCCGGGCACGATGATCGAGAAATACGGACTCCGACAAGGTTTGATGTTGCGCGGATTCGTTCAGCAAGCGCGCAAACAAACGGGGCCTCGACTGCGCGAGATCGTGGACGTGGACGGCTTGCCGCCGGACGATTACGTCAACGTCAAAACATTCGATTCGTTGACGCCGATCAACCCCGAGGTCTGGTTGCGATTGGAAACCGGGCCCACCCCGTTGACGACCCGAGTGATGGACTTGCTCACTCCGCTCGGACGCGGCCAGCGGGCGCTGATCGTCGCCCCCCCGCGCACGGGCAAGACGATCATGCTGCAGCACATCAGCGAGGGGATTTCACGGAACTTCCCCGAAATCAAATTGATGGTGCTCTTGATTGACGAACGTCCCGAGGAAGTCACCGACATGCGCCGCAACGTCGACGGCGAAGTGGTGGCGAGCAGTTTGGATCAGGATGTCGAGAGCCACGTCCGACTGTCTCAACTGATGGTCGACCGCTGCCGGCGGCTGGCGGAGATGGGCCAGGACGTATTTCTGATGATGGACTCGATCACCCGCTTGGCTCGCGCGTTCAACAAGTGGGTTGGCAACACCGGACGAACGATGTCCGGCGGCGTCGACATCAAGGCGATGGACATTCCCAAGAAACTGTTCGCGACGGCTCGCGCGTTTGAAGAAGGCGGTTCGCTGACGGTCGTCGGCACTGCCCTGATCGACACGGGAAGCCGGATGGACGAGTTGATTTTTCAGGAGTTCAAAGGCACGGGCAATATGGAGTTAGTGCTCGACCGCAAACTGGCCGACCGTCGAGTTTGGCCGGCGATCGACATCACTCAATCGGGCACGCGGCGCGAGGAGTTGCTGCACGACGCCGAGACGCTCCATTCGGTCACCATGCTCCGCCGGACATTGACGTCGATGCACCACATTGAGGCGATGGAGCAATTGACGCGGCAACTCGGTCGGCAGACGACAAATACCGAGTTCATTGACTTGATCAGCCGCGCCACCGTCGCCGACTAGCGGACCCTCGAGTTGCCAGCAGCGACTCTGACCGCGGCGTGGAAACGGAATTGCGATAGGGGTAAGCAGCGCCCGGAGGGTAAGCGAATTGGCTAGCGGCCTCATTGGAAATGAGGTGTCGGGAAACCGATTGCGGGTTCGAGTCCCGTGCCCTCCGCTATTGACTAGAGGGCATTTCAAAACCTTGTACGATGGCCTTCCAAGGCCGTCGATTTTGGAAATCCTCGGGAAACGACGGCCTTGGAAGGCCATCGTACGGCAAAACATCGGTTTTGAAATGCGCTCTAAGGTCTTTGACAATCAGACCTTTCAAAATGTCATTTCTCAGTTTCGGGCGAGTGTTCGGGAACCTCGTTGCAACGTAATTTGCAAGCAGCAACGATTTGAGCGGGCCTCGGCCCGCTTTTTTCATTCTTGCTTAGCCTATATCCAGATTTATTCGGATCTTCCGGCGAGTCGGGCGCGGCAGTTAATGCAGAACTGAGAGAGCCAGCCCTGGCGGCTCCGCTGTTGCTGTTTCTTGCTCGCGATGGAACGCACCTGTAAGTTCCGTTACGCTTTCGAGTCGCGACGCTTTTTGCGACACATCGACCCTGGTGGCTAGGTGACACCTTGTCTGATGCGACGTTTCTATTTGCCGATTTCAAAATGGCCGCGACAGAGGCAAACACCTCTCGATACGGCCATTCGTTTGGTGGTAAACACGATCGTCGCGGAGCTTCGCGCGACGATTGCAACGGGATCTTGATACACCTGTTGCACCGCATCAATTTGCGCGACCCATCCGTACCCATCCAGATTCCGGGGATTAGTTGGCTGCCTCTTTACTATGTCTTTGACTTTCGCGCCAACGATCTTGGATACCAGCTCACGTCCGACGACTCCTTGCAGTCGTTTTTCCCGTCAGACGATAAGCACGTAACGACCCGCGAGAGCTGGCCTTCGAAGGACTATCCACCAGAATTCCCGGCATCTGACGTTTCCATCTTTGAGTGCCAATTCGACCCAACTGACCCAGAAGATGCATACATGTGGGCTGGAGTGTTTGGCGTATCCAAGCTCTCTGCGTCAGATCGCGAGTTAGTGAAGCGGCGAGTTGAGCGCGATTGCGAGTACACATACGACTTCACAGACGCTACTGAGGAAGAGTATGACGACGCCATGTGCTTCCCGTTCATGCAAGGCAAGCCCGACAATAGATGCCTGAATCCTGATTGTGGAAATCACGGGCTTAACGGCCAGCTTGATGTAATAGCTCTGGTGCCGCCGGAACCAGTTTCTGGCGTTTCTCTATGGGGTGGTTCGGACGTTCAATTGATTTTTGAACTGTGCCCGCTGTGCGACACCATTCGCTCAAGCAACCAGTCCACGTGAGTCATCTGAGTTGTTCAGCAGTTTTTTCCAACGTCTATCCAGATTGGAGCGCTACGTAACGTCATCACGGTCTTTCCAAGCGTAATACTGCTCAACGTCGAAGTTCCAGTTGATTGCCAACTCCTCTGCGCCAGACATGTCACCTAAGTAGTCGATGTAGTCAATTGAATCGGCGCGGCCGCGAACGCACGCGTAGTAGTGCGCCAGCGCCAAAGCTGCAGCGATCGTAGCTTGCTCCATTGGTGCTTCGTCGAAGTCACCAAAACAAACAAGGTGCGAAGATGCAAATCGCATGTCCACGTCAATGTAACTCTCGGAATAGCCATTCCATTGGCAAGCTCTGAACAGACTTATCGGTTCTTGACAACCGAGGTGTCAAAGACCGCCACAAGTGGCAGTGGAGAATCGCGGATGATCTTGAGACGGGGGGACATCGCCGCTGATCTGGCGATCAAACGAACCGCCTCCACGTTCTGGCGAACGTAGCTACAAACCTGTCGCTCGGTTCAACTTCGTCCGCTCACGTTGGTCGCTGGAATCGATTGAGGGAACTCCCGAATCCTCAACGTCACGACCGGCAGCATGAGTGTATGCGTCATGACATGCATCAGGGCGAAATGCGCTGGCAGTCATTCTTGCTCGACAAGTCCAACCGTTTCTATCGTCAGCTGGAGAACTAGTCCGTCCCACACGACCCGTACGACGGAGCTCTGCGGCGCATTCCCTAGCAGCTGCACGTCGCGTTCAAACTTCACATTGGGCGTGCTAGACATGACCTACACAACCACTCCGCGACGAGAATTCGTGAGTGTGCGGCGCGCATCGTCCGATCCCATATCCCAATGGCAAGCTGGTGCAATGGATGCGCCCCTCGGCTCACACTCACGGAGGAAGTGGTATGACTATTCGTTCGCTCGCCGTCGCTCTGTTGTTAGCGGCGGCCAACCTCGCTCTTCCTCTCGCCGCCCACGCCGAAACGGTGAACTACGAGTTGGCGGAGATGCAGCGCCGCCTCGACGAACTCGAGTCGCAGCTTCACCACACACAGGGCGATTCTTGGTCTGACTACGCACACGTTTAGAGCCGGAAGGCGACCCGGCCTGGATAGCTCGCGCCGACGTGTTGTATTGGGCTGTTCGCAATCCGGCCACGCAATACGCCATCACGGACATCGGCGGCGTCCAAGACCGCGGAGCCGTGGGCCAAAGCATAGCGATCACTCCAGAATACAAATCCGGCTATCGTTTGACGTTTGGGCGACGGTTCGGACATTGCGAAACGGGCCCCGAGATGCTGTTCACGTTTACCGACTTCCAACAGACGCTGAACGAAGCGTACGCCGGCCCCCTCCGAGCCACTTTCGTGAGCGCCGATAATAGCGAAAACGACGACAGCGATAACATCAACACGTTGGGCGTTGAGACGATTACGCCGGATGACCGCGCGACGACCGCCGTCGCCAACTACTCGTTCTCGTACAAGGTTCACGACATTGAGATTGGGCAGGCGTTGATCGCTTCGGAGCATCTTAGCTTTCGCTTGGGCGGAGTCGCCCGGGTGATGGATATGGAGCAGGCGTTCTCCGTCACCTACACGGGCGGTGACTTCCAGACAGCTTTCTCTCCCTACGAAAACAGCGACTACACCGGCGGTGGGATCTTGCTGGACGCCGATCTGAGCTGGTACGTCTTCAATGGCGTGACGTTCGATTTCGGCGCCCGAGCCGGCGCCATGCTGGGCACCTTCACGACCCAGACCTACATTCCCGACGACGAGCCTGGTGTGCCGACGAATGTGACGTACAACGACACTCGTATGTCAACCGTGGTGGAAATGAATGCCGGAATGACCTACCGTCGCATCTTTGGGAACTACCTCTGGAGTGCGAGTGCCGGCTACGAGATGACCCAGTTGATTGGCTTCAACGACCGTCGATTGTTCACTGAGTCTCATCAAGAAGGCCAGAACACTCACCAGATCGGCGACCTGAGTCTCGACGGACTGTACGCACGTCTCGGCGTGGACTTCTAGTCGCGCACCGACTGATTTGCTTTGGCGGCCTGCCGGATTCTGTGGAGACTTGATGGCGACGGCCCCCCCACATTGATGTTGATACTGAAGCACCGGGAGTTGGCGACACACCGACATCGGCGGATCTTCGGCAATCGCGGGGGTCTTTCCCCGCCTCGTGATTCAGAGCGACGTAGAGTTGCACTAGGTTGTTTTTGATTGGCAGGTAGGAGACACCTATTGGTGGGGTGGGATTCTCTTGGTGAGCGCATCGCCGACTCAAAGAACGACAGACGAACAACAGACGCAGCAGATCGACTTTGACGATTCGGCAATGAATCGCGGACGCATTCCCAATCTTGACGGATTGCGGGCGGTCGCCATCTTGCTCGTGCTGTTCCATCACTGTCCAGACATCGCGTGGCTATCGACGTTGCACGCCAACGGCCGCTACGGTGTGGCGTTGTTTTTTGTCATCAGCGGTTTCCTGATCACCACACTCTTCCTGCGCGAGACTCGCCGCTTTGGGCGAGTCGATTTGGGAAGATTCTTCGCTCGTCGCGCACTGCGACTTTTTCCTCTCTACTACCTCGTCCTGGCCGGCTACGTCGTCCTCGTGATCGGGTGCGGCTTCTATAGCCCAGAGAATCAAGCGCTGTTCACCGCCAAGTTGCCCTCCTACTTGCTGTACTATTCCAACTTGACTCAGCACGCGACCGAAGGTCCGTTCTTCTTCGCCTGGTCGCTGGCGGTCGAAGAGCAGTTCTATCTGTTCTTCGGCGTCATGGTCGCGCTGCTGCGGCGTCGCTGGATTGTTTGGCTCTTCGCCGCGGCGCTCGCCGCAAAGATGGTCGCGTTCTACGCGCCGTCGTTCCGCGCCGACCACGAGCTGATTTGGCGAATCGGGTTTTCGTACCGCGAAGCGATTCTGTGGGGCGTCCTGCTGGCGTACTTCGTCTCCACGCGAAGGGGCTACGAACTGTTTCAACGATTCATCTGCCAACGGTGGGTCATGGCGACACTGGCCGCCGGTTGCCTGGCGCAATTGATCTTCCATTTGGAGCCGGACCACAGCGCCTGGCCGGCGCAGCTCTGGTACGTGGCGGTCACTTTGCTGGTCGGTTCCTGTGCACTCAGCAGCCCGGTCAAGTTGCTGGAAACACGTCTCGCCGTGCACATCGGAGCAATCAGCTATGGCATCTACTTGATGCACATGCTGGTGATCAACACGCTGACCAAGTTCACGTCGAATCCCATCGCGATCTTGGTCCTGGCGACCCTGCTGACGACCGTACTGGCGTCGTTGACATATCAGTTCTTCGAGAAGCCGATTCTTCGCTGGAAAGACCGCCTGCAGCCGCAAGCAGAGAACGGACTCCCCAGCGGCTCGCCCGAACTAACCGGTGCGGCAGCCGCCCCGACCAGAGCGTAGTTGGCCTATTCAACCGCTCCCATCGGTCCGAGCGCGGACGATTCGAAGCGCGTCTAGATCGAAGCGCGTCCAGATCGAAGCGCGTCCAGATCGAAGCGCGTCCAGATCGGAGCGCGTCCAGATCGGAGCGCGTCCAGATCGGAGCGCGTCCAGATCGGAGCGCGTACAAATCGGCTCGACTGCCGCTCGCCATCAAGAGAAAGAAACGGCCGCGGCGATTGGCCGCGGCCGTGATCTGAAACTAGTGCGACGGCTATTTCTTTTCTTCCCCGTCGGCGGCTTTCTTCTCTTCACCGTCGGCGGCTTTCTTTTCTTCACCGTCGGCTGCTTTCTTCTCTTCGTCGCCGGCTGCTTTCTTCTCTTCGTCGCCGGCCTTCGCGCCTCGATCGAGAGCCGCTTTGCCTTCAGCGGCGGACTTCTCGGCATCCACCTTGCCATCACCGCTATCCCCAAGGTGACCGATCGTCGGACTCGACTCGATCTCCGCTTTGATCTCGGCATTGAGCGCCTCGAGATCTTGTTCGGGTGTGCCCACGGGCACTTTTTCTTCAACTGCGACACTACAACCGACAAAAGTCGCCAACAGCGCGGCGCCAGCGAGCGCGATAAATGAACGAGCCATTCTCTTTCTCCAGTGAAAAACGGATTCGATTGGAACAACGTCTAATCGCCCGCCTGCTCGCTCAGCGAACGAGGCGCGCGGAAACTCACACAAGAAATCAAGGTTCGCCCGGGGGGATGTCGCCAGCGGGACGAGGAAAAGAAGCGAGCCGACGCCCGTCGCACGGACGGCAGTGCGGCTAAAGATGGAGATCCCCATCGACTGAGTCGTATTCCAAGTTTTTTTGTCATCGCGAGCCGGCCGTGGCGACGAATTGGAAAAACTCAGCATATTCTGCAAGAATGCGGCGCTTGTATCTTTCGCCAACACAGTAGATCAAATGCATCACATACACGCTGCTCGCGCGCTGGCGTTGCTCGCCTGCATAGCTCTTCACTCGATCGCGGCTGCCGCCGACTGGCCGATGTGGCGAGCCGATTCTCACAGGTCGAGTGCGACGGCGGGCGACCTGCCGGCCGAGTTGCACCTGCAATGGACTCGGCGCCTGCCTCCGCCGCAGCCAGCCTGGCCCAACGAGCCGCGGTTGCACTTTGATGCTTCGTACGAGCCGATTGTGATGGGCGGCCGAATGTTCGTCGGATCGATGGTCGACGGCTCGATGACCGCGGTGGATTGCGAGTCGGGAAAAGAGTTGTGGCGGTTCTACGCGAACGGACCAATCAGACTCGCCCCCATAGGATTTGGCGAGAAGGTCTGTTTCGGGTCCGATGACGGCTGGCTGTATTGTCTGGACGCCGCCACTGGCGAGCAAATCTGGAAAGCGTCAGGCGCCCCGCGAGATCGACAGCAGCGTCTGCACTTGGGCAACGCCCGGCTCGTTTCGTTCTGGCCCGTTCGCGGCGGCCCGGTTCACTCCGCTGGAGTGGTCTATTTTGGAGCGGGCGTCTGGCCAACGCTCGGAGTATTCATCCACGCCGTCGACGCCGAAACGGGAGAGTTGATCTGGACGAACGGAACCAGTCACGCAATCGAAAGCGTCCGCATCGATCACAACTACTTGCATGAAGCGGGACTCTCTCCGCAAGGACACTTGCTGGTCAGTGGCGACATGCTAATCGTTCCCAATGGACGATCGATGCCGGCGCGATTGGATCGCAAGACGGGCAAGCTGCATTACTTCGTCCAGGGCTATCGCAACGGCGACAGCCGGGTCGTGGTCGATGGCGAGATCGCCTTGGTGGGGCGGACGGGCGTGGTCAACTTGAAGGACGGTCGCGAGATCGCGAATCGATGGGTCGATGCCGGCAAGGACGCCCCCAATGGTTGGAGCAGCGCTAAAGTCGACCTGTTTGAAGGTCCGCTGTTCCCTTACAAACTCATCCCGGGTTGCGATCATCGATCGGTGATCGCCCGCGGCGTCGCCTACGGCGTCGACGACGGAACGGTGTTCGCGTACGACCTGAAGAACTCTCAGACCGCCCTGACCGAGGCGGAGTTCAATGGCAAGAAGATTAAGCCGGCGCACTGGCGCGCGCCGTTGTTGTGGAAACTGCCGACGACGGCGACCGGAAAGAAAGCCGCGACGACCGCTCTGATCAAAGCCGGCGATCGCCTTTACGCACACTCGGGCAAACTACTCTTCGCGGTCGAACTCAACCCTGAAAACACAGCGTCAGCGGGAGCCGTCGCCTGGACGAAACAACTGACCGCAACGCCAACCAGCATGTTGGCCGCGGCCGATCGCTTATTCGTCTGCACCGATGATGGCGCGATTCAGTGTTTTGGAGCCGCTGCCGTTAAGCCCCGGCGCTATGCATCGCGCGAATCGGATACGCGATCGCCCCCCGACGCTTGGACGTCCTTGGCCACAACGATCCGCACAGTCAGTGGGGACGACGGATACGCGATCGTCGCCGGGTTGGACGAGGGCCGCCTGGTCGCCGAACTGTTGTTGCAGAGCCGGTTCAACGTCATCGCAATCGATCAAGATGTCGCCAAGATCGACGCGCTGCGCCGCAGATTTGGCGCGGACGAGCGCTTCCTCAGTCGCTTCCAGGCGGTCGTCGCCGATCCAACAACGATCGCGCTGCCGCCTTACATCGCCAATCTGATCGTCAGCGAGTCGGTCGATGTGTTGCAACTCGACGCCGACTCGAATCTCGAGAAACTCTACCGCCACCTGCGGCCGTACGGCGGTCTGCTCTGTCTGCCGTTGGATGAACAGCGCGGGCGCGCCGTGGAGAAACTGGTCGCAGCCGAGCAACTCGCCGAAGCCGAGACCAAAGTGCTCGCCAACCTGACGACTATCGAGCGACGAGGTCCGCTGCCGGGGAGTGCGGTATGGACGCACGAGACCGCGGACGCGGCCAGGTCCTTTTACTCGCAAGACGAGTTGGTTCAAGCTCCCTTGGCGATCCTCTGGTACGGCGATGGAAGAGACCACGGGTTCTTCAAGCGGAAAGACTACGGCCATGGACTCAAACCGCAGGTCGCCGGCGGTCGCCTCTTCGCGCTACAGGTGGCCACCAACACGCTCAAGTCAGTCGACGCCTACACGGGGCGGCTGCTTTGGTCCAAGAAGCTCGGCGGCTCAGCGCGCTACGCGTCGATGCCGAACGCAGTGTACGTCGCCGACAACCGCCAGTGCCTGGTGCTCGACCCGGCGACGGGCGAAGTCGTCAACACGTTCGGCGTGACCGTCGGACGTCCCGACAAAGTCCCGGTCAGCGCGTCGGACATTCGAGTCGGCGAGAAGACCATCGTCATCGCTGTGCGTTTCAACAAAGAGAACGCCATCAGCAAGGGACGCTGGAACAGCGAATTCCTCGTCGCACTCGATCGCAAAACCGGTCGGCAGTTATGGAGCCGTCCAGCTCAACTGCGCTACAACACGGCCGCCATCGCAGTCGCCAACGGACGAGTTTTTTGCATCGACTCACACTCGCCCGCCGAGATCGCCTTGATGCGACGCCGCGGCGACGCCGTCGATAAACTGCCGTCAACGATCCTTGCGTTGGAAGCGGGCAGCGGGCGTGAGTTGTGGAAGGTCGTGCGCAAGGACCCGCCCGCCAAACTCTCTTCGCTCCATTTCATGGGCGTCAGAACACAGGATGACTGGCTCGCCTACGCGGCCGACAAGGACTTGCTGATAGCCGGTAAGGCGGACGCCACTTTCGCCTTTGACGCCAAGTCGGGCGAAGAAGTCTGGGACAAACCCCGGCGAGGTCAACAACCGTTGATCCTGGGACCCGAGACATTCATCAACCAGACGGGACACACTTACGATGTCGCCAACGGCGACCTGGTCAGCGGCACGGCCCTGTTCCGGAGGAGCGGTTGCAATTACGCGGTGGGCGGCAAGAACCTCCTGTTCCTGCGGGCGAACTGCGCGACGTACGTCGACGTCGCGACTCGCCAGGAGTTCGCGATTCGCTCTGTCAGGTCTGGCTGCAGCAACAGCCTGGTTGCGGCCGACGGGCTGCTGAACGCGCCGTGTTTCTCGGTCGGATGCGTTTGCAATTACCCCTTGCAAACATCCTTCGCCATGTTCCACCTGCCGGCGGCAGGCGAATGGCACGAGTGAAAATCGCCCGGCCATTCTTAGCGCGGCCATCGCGATATCTGCCAACTCGCCAATACGAATCGTTACAAAACGGTACGCAATCGCAACAGACCATTCCAACGTCGAATCGCAAACTCAGACAGAGCACGGAACACAAAACAGTCCCCTGAAGGCGCCGTCTGATGAGCCCTCCGTTCGCCTGCGAAATCGCCGATCCCGACACTCAACTCATGGTCAGCGCTGGGCGCGGCGACGACGAGGCGTTTGCGCAGCTGGTAAGAATCTACGAGCCGCGAATACAAGGACTCATGCGATCTCTGGTTCGCGCGGAACTGGCGGAAGATTTGACGCAGGAAGTTTTTCTCCGCGCGTACCGCCGTCGCAGCCACTACGTGCCGGCGGCACTTTTCTCAACTTGGCTTTACACGATCGCCCGCAACGTCGCATCAAATGCGCGCCGAACGTTGGCGCGCCGCCACGAGACTCGCGCTGCCGACATCGCGCACGACGGACCGTTCGCCTCCGCCCATCTCGACAGAATGGATGTGGCCCTGACACCTCCCGAGCGCGTCGCCGTCGCCGAGTCGTCGCAAATGGTGCGCCTGGCGATCGGATTGCTGAGCGACCGGCAACGGGCGGCAGTGGAGATGTTTCGTTTCGACAACAAGTCGTACTCGGAAATCGCCAAGTCGATGCGAACTACTCAGAAGGCTGTCAAATCGTTGCTTTCTCGAGCCCGCGCCCACCTGCGCGTCGATTTGGCGCCTTATGTTCAATGCGATTGATGGGCTTCCAAGAACGGCGCGCTACGGCACGAGTGGATGGAGAGTCCTCCACTCCCGCTTGATGTCGACGACCGTCCAGCCATTTCGGAGCGCGGCGTCGAGCGCCTTGTCGAGCCGGCCAATGTTCGACTTGCGATCGTACGCCGGTTCGCGCACGCCGTCGGTGTGGTGGACGATCATCGCCAACCGAGGCCCGGAGCCGGCCGCTGTCCATTGCAGCATCTGCAAGTCGCCATCCGAGTTTCCGAACACGGCCAACGGTCGACGGCCGATGTGTTTCTGAATCGCGATCGGTTTGCCGGCCGCGTTGTTGATGAAATCAAATTCAGACGTCCGCACTAATGTGGGCCGCTTCTCGCGCAGTTCGAATCTTAGCTTGACCGTCGACCCCACGACTCGCTCCGGCGGAATCCCGTAGACCTGCTTCGCCCACGGACGGATGAAATCGACGCCGCCACCGGAGACAATCCACGTTTGAAACTCGTGGGCCCGTAGGTACGCCAACAATTCGATCATCGGTTGGTAAACCATGTCCGTGTACGGCCGGCCGGTTTGCGGGTTTCGGGCGGTCGCCATCCACTCCTTCACGGCTCGGTCGAACTCAACTGTCGTCATCTCAGCGTGCGACGCCATCATGACTTTCATCAGATAGTCGCCTTTGGACAGAATCGCCTCCACGTCGCGGGCCAAGGCTGCCTTGTAAGGTTCCTGCTCGCGCCATTCCGGATGCTGCGGAGCCATGATCTGCATGCGGTCCAAGGCGAACGCCAACTGGACGTATAGCGGCTGCTCACACCACAGCGTCCCGTCATTGTCGAACACGGCGATGCGTTCGCGCGGCGGCACAAAACCTGTGCTCGTTGGGTCCGTGACACGCTTCACGAAGTTGGTGATCGACCGTTTCGACGCGCCCTCGTTCCACGCCGGGAGCGGGTCCGCCGCGCTGACGCGAGCCGACCAGAAGAGCCCCGCGATTAGAGTGGCGACGATCCCAATTGTCGACCCCGCCGGGCGTCGTGACTGCGGCATGCGGAACTACTTCCGATTGATCGAGAGGCGAAATGCGTCAAGGAGTTGAGTTTAACTGCCCGCCAGGCGCCAAGCCATCAACGGACTCATGCACCTACTACAAGGCGAATCATTGTGAGCCACGATGAGTGCTGGCCGAGTCGACGTAGTGGGACTTCGCCAGAATTCCGGCTCAAAAGTCCGGCTGACGATTGAACTGAAGCAGGGAATTCTGGCGAATTCCACTACGCGCTGGCCGAGCAAGAGGCTCCCGACTCCGCCTGATAATCGAAGGCGTGCGATGCATGAGACGGCGAGCCCTCCCCATCTTGGCGAGGCACCAGACCAGCGGGCAGGTGTAGAGTGAATCCCAACTCACGATCGACAATTCCCTGTCGCAGTTGCGCACCTGCGCGAGTCGGAAATGCGCCGGCGGCCGCCAACGGGCTCAACAGGATTGCTACCCGCAAGCAACTCAATAACATCCAGCGTCGACCGAGCATGCCAAGACTCCGAGTGAAGATCCCGTCGCCAGCATTGAAACCGGACTGATCAAGAAAGACAACGCAACTTGTGTGAGTATGAAGCCGACTCCAAGCGAAACGACTCCGAGCGACAACAGTGGCCCAGCGACGGTCCACCGCCGGTGCGCCAGTTTCACGGCAGGGACATTGGGAGCGTGGTACGGATTCTCGCTCGCTTTGTCCCATTCAGTCGACATGACTGGCATTGTAAACGATCACTGAATTGCTGCGACGCCGGTTTGTCTGAAACGAATGAGGAACGACGCCCGACGTGGCCGCTGGAATCGAAACAGAGGATTCGCGAATCCTCAACGCCATGAAAGTGGTCACACTTCACCTGCGCCCACGCTGCCACTACACTTGGACTGACGATTGTGAAATACTGAATTGTCACGAGCCGAACGGTTTGACGCCCTGCAGAAGACTGAGTCCATTGATGAAAATCAGATTGCTAGTCTGTGTTGCGGTTGGCTTCTGCTTGCCCCCAACCGGTGCTCGCGGTGATGAGGGCGCTATCGAAGGCGTCATCCGCTTCAAGGGCGAAGCGCCTGTATCGCGTATCGCGGACGACGCCAGTGAGCGTCGTAAGTTGTTGATCGTCGATCGCAAGACCAAGGGCGTCCGGGACGTGATCGCCTATCTGGATCTACCGTCGCCGAAATGCGGCAAGCCGATTGCGAAGCAGATCGTCGTCGATCAGTTGGAGCATCACTTCGTCCCGCACCTGCTGGCCATCCGATCCGGACAAACGGTGAAATTCACGAACAGCGACGCGGCCAACCACAACATCCGCTCGATTGCATTTGACGAGCGCAACGAGTTCAACATCTATACGGGCGTGGGGCGTGAATACAAACATGTCTTCTACGCTCAACGAAAGAACATTCCCATTCGCCTCAGTTGCGACATTCACCCTTGGATGTCCGGCTGGATCTTTGTTTTCGAGCACAGCCATTTCGCCATCACCGACGAGAAAGGGAAGTTCCGTATCGCGGGTCTCGCCGCCGGCGACTACGAACTCGTCCTACGCCAACCCGACGTCGGTTACCTCCGCCGCATCAAGGTGCAGGTCGAAGCCGACAAGTCGATCAAGCGCGAGTTTGAATTCGCTCGCGCTGACCTGAAGCTGATCGACGATGATCGCAAGCGCGAATAGGGCTGGCGATCCTGCGGATTCAAAGCGCGAATCCTTAGAGCGCATTTCAAAACCGATGTCTTGCCGTACGATGGCCTTCCAAGGCCGCTGCTGTGAACATGTTTATTTGGGCCCAGCACGGGCCTCTTGCATGATTCGGTAGACGGAGGTATGGCCTCCATCAGGATATTGG
>JASMLW010000047.1 GCA_030748485.1 Pirellulaceae bacterium | reverse complement strand
CCGCATTCCTTTGTTGGAAAAACCGCTAGAGCTGTTGTCCCTCGCTCGCGCTTCGGGCTGGTGTCGCGACTGGACAAAATCACAGCCTGTTCGAAGCCATTGAAGCTCAGGCGTTGGTTGTGGGTTTTTCGTTGAGTTGGGAGGTTTAGCTCGGTATGACGCACTGTTGTCAGACCTGGGCATTGGGTCGCGAGGGCGAATAATCCACTTTGAAAACTGATGGCGTAGATCAAGTGTGATGGAATTCGATCTCGCCCAGGGTCACCGAATTCGACCGCGCCGTGGTCATGCAACCCGTCCTTGCGAAAGGCTCCCGGCAAGCGCTGGCGAAAACGGTTCGGTCTGGTCGCGACATTCGGCGTACGGAGTGGCGCCGACAATGGTGGTGGATCGATACCGCCGCCTGCCGGAACAGCGCTTCGCTTGGTCCGGCCTACTCCTAAGTTGGCCCACTAGGATTTGAACCTAGACTAACTGATTCAGAGTCAGTCGTGCTGCCGTTACACTATGGGCCAAGGGCGTGCGGTAGAGCGGACGTTAAAGTCGACCGATACCGTACGTTTTCCCTAAACTCCGGTCAAGGGCGACGAACGGGGTGAGCATCGCGGCGCGTCGGCTCCACAGCGCCACACGCCGGTCGCCCCCGCGAACTCGTCGCAACCCGCGCGGCCGGCGCCTCCCAACCCGTACGGCCCTTACAGCTTCCGCGCAGCGAGCCGGTTTCGCCAGTCGCGGCGAGTTTGCCGATTATTCCGTCTGCTCGTGTCTTTCAGGTTCTGCTCGCCGTAGCTTGCAAAAAACCCGCGCATCCGGAATTATTCCCAAAATCGGTCGAACCCGTTTTCCGATCACTGTTGTGTCCCAGCCACTTCTCTAGGCGGCCGCTCCAGCTGGGTCACGCCGCAGTTCGAGTTCGGAGAACATCGATGAAATTGTGCCACTGGGCGCGAGTCCTCACCATCTGCTGCTTGATGCTGGGCTCCGCGCAGGCGCTTGGACAGCAGCCCAGACCTGACGAATTCCAGGCCCTGCGGCAGCGGATCGCCGCCCAAGACGCGCGACTGCGGCAATTGGAGGCGGCTCGACTTCCCCCCGTGAATGGCAACGTGCAATTCTCGAACTACGCCAACACGACCGCGCTCGAACGCCGGGTGGCCGAGTTGGAAAGCATGATCGGCGACAAGGGCCTGGGCAAAGGCGAAGCCGACTCGGGCAAGCCAACGCAAAAGTGGTTCGGCCGAATTCATCTCGATCATTGGGCGTTCCCCGGCAACGATGACGGCACCAACTTCTTCGAAACGAACAACCCGGCGGAAGACATCTCTGACCGCGTACTGTTTCGCCGAACTCGAATCGGCGTCCGCGGCGACATCGGTTACACGATGCTCTACAAGTTGGAGTTGGACTTCGCCACTCCACAGTCGCCTGCCATTAAGGACGCTCACTTTGGTTGGCGAGAGCTGCCCTACCTGCAAACCGTGTTGCTCGGAAACCAGAAACGGCCGTACGGCTTGGATACGTTGAACAGCAGCCGCTACAACGTCTTCATGGAACGCCCATTCGCGGTGGAGGCGTTTAACCAGGGCGCTCGACGCGTCGGCGTCCAATCGTACGGCGTGTCGCAGGATCAGCGGTTCAACTGGCGCTACGGCGCCTTCCTATCGACCGATGTTCAGCGAACGGGCATCTATCTGGCAACGTCTCCGGGCATGCACCACTACCAGCCCGAGATCGCCGGCCGGCTGGCCAACACGATCTGGTACGACGAGACTTCGGGCGGCCGCGGCTACGCTCATTGGGGCGTGTCCGGCGCGTGGGCGTTCAACGACTACACGGCCACCAACAACACGGCTGTCTTCAAGACTCGCCCCGAAGCCCGCACGACCATGCGGTGGATCGATACCGGCGCGATCATGAACGCCGACGATTACGGGCTGCTCGGGTTCGAAGGCGTCATCAACGTCGGCGCCCTGCAGATCGTCGGCGAATACCAACGAGTCTGGGTTCGCCGGATGGGAATGAGCGATCTCGAATTTGGCGGCGGCTACCTGTTCGCGTCGTACTTCCTTACCGGCGAGCACATCCCGTGGTCCCGGAAGTCGGGCACGATCGGCCGCACAAAACCGTTCGAGAATTTCTTCCTTGTCGACGATTGCGACGGCGCTCGCGGCCACGGCTTGGGAGCCTGGCAAATCGCCGCCCGCTACTCGTACGGCGACTTCACGGACGACAACGTCTACGGCGGCGTCGGCCAATCCTTCACCTTCGGTCTCAACTGGTGGTGGACGGCCTACAGCCGAATGCAATTCAACTACATCATCGGCGACATCGACGACCGCGATCCGACGATGCCGCCAAACGCCGCCAACTACCAGATCATCGGAAGCCGATTTGCAGTCGACTTCTAAGTAACTGGTGTTCTAAGAACTTCAGCTTCAACTTGGAGAATCAAATATGCGTTCCTTAGTTTTTGGTCTGGCCTTGGCGATGGCCGCCGCATCCGCAGCTCCCGCGATCGCCGGCGCCGGCGATCGCTGTGGCTGCGCCGTCAAAGGAGACCACTGCAAAAGCGGCGGCCTGCGACACTGCCCGCGCTGCACTGAACCCTGCTATCCGACGGTCAGTAAGGGAACCGAGACTCGCTATTGCTTTCGCGTCGAGAGCAAAGCGATTTGCATCCCCCGCATCACGTTTCCGTGGCAAACCGCGGGCAAGGGCGGCGACGGCTCGCATAAGGCTGGCGGTAAAGGACACGGCGGCCACGGTAAGGGAAGAGATTGCGGTTGCGGTGGCAAAGGCAAAGGTCTCCGCGGCGACAGCGGCAAGAACTGCGCCGAGCCGGCGGATTGCGGGCGAATCAAATACGTCAACGTGCTGGTCAAGCACGAGTACGAATGCTCGGCCTGCAAATACACTTGGGATCCCAACAAGGGCGGCAAGAGTGACAAAGGCGGAAACGTAAAACCCCAAGAAGCTCCCGTTCCTCAACCTCCTGTCGTCGACGCGCGGTTCCGCTCGCCACCGCCACGACAGACAGAAATCCGGCCTCACCCGCTGCGTTCGACATCGACTCTCATCACACCGGCGCCAGAAGTGGCAGTGCCACACACGAAGCGAGCTGCCGCTCGATCCTCGTTCGCCCGCTCCCGTTGGTCGCTGGAATCGATCGAGAGAACTCCCAAATCCTCAACGCCAGAAGTGGCAGTGCCACACACAAAGCGAGCCGCCGCTCGATCCTCGTTCGTCCGCTCCCGTTGGTCGCTGGAATCGATCGAGAGAAGCCCCATATCCTCAACGCCAGAACCGCCGCAGGGTCTCGGCGGAGTTTCAAACCGCCGCGTCACCCGCATTCGCCCGGCCGAATTCGTGAGATAGCAAGCAAGTGTCTCGCCTTCCCCCGCGATGGCGATTGCTTGAACAGAGAGGCGTCCCATATTTTGGGACGCCTTTTCTGTTGCCCGTCGAGCTCGCCAACACGCAGGCGCGATCAGTGCTGATAGATGAACTCTTGTGAATTCAATATCGTCCACAGCACATCCTCCCATGCTTGCCGCTTGTCGGTGCTTTGAGCGATGTGTTGCAAGAGAGCCTTGGCCGCGTCGGCGGACGGTGGCCGACAGAGGGCGCGGACGTAAAGTTCATCGAGAACTTCCGCGTCCGGACGTTCTCCCACCAGTAGCGAAAGCCGGTTGTCGGCAGCCGCCAGCTTGTTGGAAACGACCGCGCCGACGATCAGTTCAAGCGCTTGCTTGCGGCCGAATGAATGTTCGCGATCACATTCACACGTCTGCGTCCGATTCGGTTGTCCAAACGTCCTCAGAAACGGGTGCAACTCGTAGCGAACATACTTTCCCGACGTGTTGATCAGAGTCATGATGTCGGTCACTGGCAGCTGAGTCGCGCGCGTGCCGGGCGGAAACTTGAAAGTCCCGGCGGGAACCCCGACGGTGTAGTCCTCCGTCACCTCGTAGCTCTCCGGTACGCCCGTCACTTCACAGACCGCGTCCAGCAGAACCTCGGCCGGCAGCGGGCGAGGCCGCGCGTGAGAAAAATAACGGACGTCGGTCTTATTGAACTCGTTCGGTTTGCTCGCCGTCTGATAGGTTCGCGAGTTCACGATCGTCCGAACGAGCGGTTTGAGCCGAAACCCCTGAGCGACGAAGTCGGCGGCGAGGGCGTTGAGCAATGGATCGTTGGCCGCCGGGTTTGAGTCGCGGAAGTCGTCCACCGGCTCGACAATCCCTCGACCGTGCAGATGGAACCAGATTCGGTTCGCCACCGCCTTGGCGAAGAACGGGTTGTCTTCCTTCGTCAGCCATTTGGCGAACAACAATCGGCGGTCCTGTTTGGCGTCGGTGATCTTCGCAGCGACGCCAAGGAAACTCGGCTCAATCGTCTCACCCGATGCGTTCTCGATCCCGGCCGCGGCCGCATCGAGAGCGATCGCCATTTGACGACGGTCGGGTCGCCCGCTCGGCCCAGCCTTGCCCAAATGGCTGCGCTTGACCTGCGTGAAAACCGCCGCCAGACCCAGATAGTCTCGCTGAGTCCACCGTTCGAACGGATGATTGTGGCATTGGGCGCACTGCAGTCGGACGCCGAGAAACAGCTGTGCGGTCGCTTCCGCCAAGTCCTTTTGAAGATAAATGGGGTCGGTGACCTCTTTCGGCGTGGGGGTGACGCAATAGAAGTTGACGGCGGGATCCTTGTACGACTCACCCGCCGACACGAGCAACTCGCGCACAACATCGGTCAACGGAACGTCTTTGGCGATCCGCTCGCGTAGCCAGGCCTGGTACGCCTTGGCGCCGGCGAGTTGAATCGAATCTCGACTGACGCGCAACACGTCCATCCACTTCTTCGTCCAGAAATCCGCGTACTCCGGGCGCTCGAGAAGCTGATCGATCAAGCGTCCGCGCCTGTCCGGGCTGGCGTCGGACAAGAACGCCTTCGTTTCAGCGGGCGTGGGCAATACGCCACAGAGATCGAGGAAAACGCGGCG
>JASMLW010000046.1 GCA_030748485.1 Pirellulaceae bacterium | reverse complement strand
TCTTTGTCGTCGCTGGTCTTTTCGTCATCCACTTGCGCGATGAGTTTGACGAGGATCGAGGCGGGCAGAGCGTACGACTTGATCCGTCCGGCGCGGGAGATGTTCAATCCGATGGCGCGGCCTTGCAGGTCGACCAGCGGGCTGCCGCATTGATTGGGCGCGAACGGCAGATCGGTCTGCAGCGCTTGTTCGTAGCCGCGGCGGTGCTTGCTCAAGTCGCCGCCGGTCGGGTAGCGTCCCGTGCCGTCGGGGCGTTGAGGCATGAGGCGGCGATCGCCGAGCGTGACTTCGAAATCGTTTTCGTCGCCGTCGCGGGAAATCCGCAGTTTCACTTTATCGCCCGGTTTGTGAGTCAGCAGTTCGTCGATAAAGACCCGCGTCGACTTGTATTTCTTTCCATCCATGTTGAGGATGATGTCGCCCGTCTCCAGCCCCGCCTTCTCGGCGGCGGTCTTCTCTTGGACGCTGGTAATCAACAAACCGTTGTCGCGGTTGTCGAGAGCGACGCCCAGGTAGGGCTTGTCGCTGCCGGAGAGATTGCGGGAGAGAACGCTGAGTACGCCGATGGCGACGGGCTTCGCATCGGCGCCCACGGCGCTGACGAAAGAGCCGAGGGTGGGATTGGACGCCTTGGCGTTCCACTGGATGGGCGTGAGTTCCGCGTCAGCGACTTTGAGCACGGCCAGATCGTAGTCGGGAAAAATCTGCAGCACTTTGGCCGTCAGTCCCTTCTTCTCCACGACGATTTGGAGTTCCTTTCCCTCGACTTCGCTCGCCTTGGTCAGCACCATGTCGGCCGAGACGGCCGTGCCGAGGGCAATCTGCTTGCTGCCGACGGTGACCGAGTGGACGCTGGGCGAGGCCTGTTTTTGCGTTTTTGTGAAGACCTTGATGATGCTCTCAAAGAAAACGTCGGGTCCTTCGCGAAGCCCGGCCAACATGGCGCGCTCTTTCGGTTTGACATCGTTGCCGAGCCGCTGCATCCGCTGAGCCAACCCCATCATGCCGCCGGCTTTTTCGACGAGCGCCGGTGGGATTTCGAGCGCCGACTTGTTGGCGAGCGCGTCTTTGACGAGTTTGTCGAACTCCTTGTCGACTTCTTCGCGGACTTGCCGCCGTTTCTCTTCGGCCTTCTTCTCCTCTTCGGTCTGGACGATCTTCAGTTCAATTGTCTTCTCTTCGTCGCCCCGCAGGATGGTCAGCTTCACACCCTTGTGAACGTCCCGCAGCGCGCCGTAGAACTGGCGGAAGCCGCGGACTTCCTTGCCGTCGACTTTGGTCACGATGTCGTCGTCTTCGAGACCTGCTTTGGCGGCGTGACTATCCTCCTGAACGCGGATGCGAACGCCTTTGTCGTCGCCTCCGGCAGGGCGGATGCCCGTCCGCGGGCCGCGGCGGCGACGGCCTCCCCCATCCAGCGTCCCCCACCGCTCACCCTTCTTCAGCCGATCCCAGGCGTAGTGAAATGCGGAGATCGGCACGTGGTGATTCTGAGAAAGCGTTTGACCGATGCGTGAATGGATGCCGATCACGTTGCCTTCGAGATCGATGAGCGGGCCGCCCGAATCTCCGCCGATCAGGGCGCAGTCGGTGGACAACAGCAAGTTGCCGCCCCGATCGACTACGCGTCCCAGCCGCACGGGCGGCGAACGGTCGATCTGAAAACCACCGGCGTGTCCGAGCGCAAGACACCAGTCGTCGACCTTTAAGTGGTCCGACTTGCCGACTTTGACAAACGGGTATTCGCCCTCTTCGATGATCTGCACCATGGCTGAATCGCGCGAGTAGTCGGCGCCGAGCGCTTTCGCTTTTACCTTACGGCCATCGGGAAACGAGACGGTGATGTCGTCGCGCGTCGCGGCCGCCACATGCCCGGCGGTGAGGATCAAACCGTCCTTGCTGACGACCACGCCCGTGCCGACAGCAGGCCCGGCGCCGCGCAGACCGACGGTGGCGGGCAAGACCTTCTTCACCACCTCGCGGACCTTCTTCTCAGTCTCACCGAGTGACTTGAGCGAGTAGTCGGCGGCATTCGCCGAGTTGAGAAGGGCGAGACTGATGAGCAAAGCCGCGATGCGGCCGCCGATCCCGATGGACTTCATGGTTCACCTGAGCATGGATTGAATGGAATGACTGAGGGCGCTCAAATGGTTGGTTGAGCACTTCCGCAACGGCAGCCGCTCTACTGCTCGGGCAGTACCTGCCGACACAGCATCCTAGGTAGGATTCGCTCGATCTTCAAGCAAACGGTCCGCTGGCGGCGGCGGCGATCTGGAACGGTTGTCAGAATCCCTGTGCACAACTAGAATTACGACCTTGGTTGCCAAGCGGCGATTTCCCCCCACGCCATCTCAACGGCACCCAAACTCCACCACAACTCGGGGCGTAGCGCAGCCTGGACAGCGCGTTTGACTGGGGGTCAAAAGGTCGGAGGTTCAAATCCTCTCGCCCCGACTGGCAAAACCTGACAACTGGCGGAAAACGATTCTTCCGCCGGTTGGCAGGTATCTTTTTCGGTTGCCTTGCTGCTCAACCGCGAAGCTCAGATCGACGCGCTCGATCGCCGTGTTCACGCCACAGCCGCTCCTTCTCCGCGTTTCGCTTACGCATCCCATCACCTCGCAGGAAAACTGAACATCCATCAGTCAAACCTACCAGCATAGAAAACGCGTCAACACGCCACGGATGCAACGCTCACGTCTCAGTGTGCACCTGGCTTGGTCAAGATCAATGATCAATGCATGGCGGCGTGTTTGACGGCATGGAGGTCCGGAAGACATCAGCTCGGAACAATGGGCAGCAATCAGATAGCCTTACGATGTCTCGGGAAAATCCAACTCGTGGATTGGCCCTTCTGATCCACGCCTTACAGTAAGCACATGAACGACGTCATCGATAATTGTGAACACAGCTCGGTACGTTGGTGGACTACCCAACTCAACAAGCATGTCGTGAATCTCAAGGGGAGATTCTCGTTCTCTGCTGAGAATCCATGCCGTAGAGGCATGGCGTCTAATGCTTTGATTTGCTCTTGGACAGTCGTCGCCCAATGCTCAGCCTGGCTGGGTGAATGGTTCTTTCTCCACCATTCAGCATTACGCTGTATGTCGTCTCTCGCTCGTTGAGCGATCTCTACGCGATACTGCATTAGTGAGAAGAGAAGCCAAGATTACGTCGAATGTCTGCAAAGGCTTCATCGACTGGCTGAGTTCTGCCGGCTTGCACATCAGCGTACCCCTCGGCAATCGCCTGCGTATCGAGAAGTTCTTTCGCTCGTTGTTGCAAGGCAGGGTCACAGAGAAGATAGACACGATTTGTGTCGGGATCCACCACCTCCAACGAATCAGTTGGAGCTTGGTGGAGTGCAGCCGAGAGTTCTGGTGAAAGTTTCGGATTCATGCATCCATTGTACCTCGGAACATGGAATCTGGGCAAGCAAATCAAGCCACAAGGAAGTGGCTTCTGGGCCTGAGGTGGGATCCAAAAAAACACTGCGTGCAGGTCAACCAAATAGTCGCAAGGGAGCGACCAAGTGGGCAAGTGAGTGGGGAGAGGTGAAGGCGACCACGCAGCCGCTAGGCGGAGTGGAGGTGCTGCCTCCGGCATGGCGAGAGGCGCACGGCGCCGAGTCGCGGGCGAAGCCCGTCGACGAGGTGCCCTCATAGAGGGGTCATAGCTTGGCTCTGGCAAGCGGTGAACGGGTTCATCTCCGATGACCCGATCGGTGACCCTTGATTGACCCCTTTGCGGGCCATTGAAAGGTGAGCGTTGCAAAGGCGCGTCTTGATTCTTGACGGTGAGTCAGGTTAAGGAGAGGCTACATTCGCCTTACGCTGACCTATGTCGATTGCCGTCGCCAGCGCATTGGGTGCGATCACTTTGCCTGCTTAACTTTGACTTCACACACGACTCGGAACCCAACGTCAAAGACTCGCTGATAGGGCCAGTAGCTGGAGCGATAAGCGGATCGCGCGTGGAGCGGCCGGTCGTACCAGGATCCACCTCGGACGACTCGCCGGTCGTTCTGCGCGAGTCTGTTGCGGTTGACTGAGAGAGCGCTGGTGTTGAACACATCGCGAGTCCATTCAGCGACATTGCCGTGCATGTCGTAGAGGCCCCATGCATTTGGTTGATAGGATCCAACCGCCGCGCTTACGCGGTAACCATCGTCAAACCGTTCCTCGGCTGGACGCCATCGAGGGATCGCGCCAACGGGCAGTTTCCACGGCTGGAAACTGTCGACTCGCTTCAGGCTCGCGTCTCCCAGATTAGCGTAGGCCGAGAAGTCGTCGCTGATTTCGCCGTAAGACAGTGGGCTCTGGCTTCCCGCTCGGCATGCGTATTCCCACTGAAGTTCACTTGGCAAAGTGAAGTTCTGGGACGTCTTTTGGGAAAGCCAGTCGCAAAACGCCATGCCCTGACGCCACGATACGCGGCAAACCGGCTGCCGCGGTCGGTTCAGCGGATAACCTCGCTCCTCGTGACTGAACTGCAGGAAGTCGCCGTGCTCCAGTCTGCTGTCGTGCGACGCGTCAAAACGTCGAAACTGTCGGTTGGTGATTTCGAAACGCCCCATCCAAAAGGGTCGCATGACGGAGACTCGCTGCACTGGGCTCTCGACATCGTTGTTGGTCGCACCGTCTGACGAGAACTTCCCGGCGGGAACCAGCACCAATTCCAGTTCCACACCTCCGCCAAGATCGATTCTCCGGACCGCGGGCGCCGATTGCGTTGTTTGCTTCGATACCGCGGGTCGAATCCTGCGCCCGTCGTC
Source organism: Pirellulaceae bacterium (assembly GCA_030748485.1). GTDB lineage: Bacteria > Planctomycetota > Planctomycetia > Pirellulales > Pirellulaceae > JASMLW01. Next base: position 5,523 of record JASMLW010000046.1, on the reverse strand, counting down.
GCGAGGCGGCGGCGGGCGTCGAGATTCCGCAGGAGGGCCCGTTCCTGCAGCCGCTTCCCCACTTGAACTCTTCGTGTCGGCTCCGGTCAAAACCGGATCGTAAAGCCGTGGCTGTGGGAATGCTTCCGGATCCTCGTCGCGGCCAGCGTAGCGTTTCTGCATCTCAAGGCGTCGTTTGCGTTGGGGAGCGACCAATTCATCACCGACGATTTCGCGCCATGTCCCGTGAGCCGGCGCACCAAGGTCGATCCAGGTGACCAGCCGATCCCATGCTTCCGCGTCAAGCACGACACCATAATGTCCCTCTAGCAACATCTTCACGAGTCGCGTTGTGTCGGCGTGAAAGTCCATCGGCGTTAACAAGTGCATATCGCTTTCGATCGTTGGCGAGCGGACGAAGCAGCGGAGGGCAAGATAGGATGGACTGAATTTGGTTCCTCGGTTGTAGTTGTTCCCAGCCGCCACCGGGTGAACATCAGGTTGTCGGCGCAGGTCCACAATCGCCTTTTCAAGCTGCGACTTGTCGTTGTGACAACGGATACAGTGCCGGTCCAGAACCGGTTGCACTTCGCGTTTGAAAGAGAAGCCGCGCGTGGGGCCGTACCAGGACGTGATAGCCGCTGGCGCCTTGTCCAAGGCGATCGTCTTCTTGTTCGTCGGGCTGCGGCGGGGCCCTTCGTGGCAGCCGACACAGGAAACGCGTTCGCCTGGCATTCCAACAAACCAGCTCCGCATCAGTTGCAGGGCCTTGCCTTCCGCATCAAGCGGTTGAACCGAGATCGGCGTGTTGGCGGGAATGTGAAAAGCCGATGACCCGTCCTCCTCGACTGGCACCGTTCCCAAGACTCGTTTGACGTCCCAGGGCCCATCCAAGCCAACCCGGTTGACCTGTCCGCCCATGCCATGGTAGGCGAAGTGGTAGGTGAAAAGCCGGAGCTTCTTCACCGTACCGCGCGGCACTCCCGCCAAACCGGGCCCAGCGTAGACATCTTCCATGTAGACCGTGGCGTCCGTCCGCTCGGAGCGGATTCGGCTGGGAATTGTCGGTGGTTGTTTTTTCTTCCGGAGCGGAATCGGCTCGAAAAGCGCATGGCCCGGTGATTCCTTCAACAACAGCATATTGTCGAAGACATCGACGAGGTAGACTCCCCAGTTCGCCGTCGCTGTCGGTTTCGCCGAGACAATGAAGTACTTGTCGCTCAGCGGCCAAGGATGAAGAAACTTCGGCCAACTCGCCTTCACCAAGTCATCGCGAAGAATCGCGTCCACTTTTTTTCCGTGGCCGGGAATCCTCTGCAGCGCGCCGTCTGTTTCGTGGCGCCCCTGCGCCGCGTCGAACAGCACGAGTTCCCCCATCCGCGGCACATCGTGATGGCCGCTCACGACCGCGACAAACTTCGAAGAGCGGCCCGGGATGGGCCGAGCATAGAACATCGAGTTGGGCCAATAAGAGTTACTCCCGTAGAATGCTCTCTGCTCCGTGCCGTCGGGATTCATTTGGAATAGAAGTCGCGAGGCGAAGTGCGGTATGTCCGAGTATTCCCACCGTTGATAGAGAATGCGGCCGTTTTCGAGCACCGTTGGACACCAATCGTGGTCTTGGTCGAAGGTCAGGCGCCGCACAGCCTCGCCTTTCTCGTCCATGGTGTAGAGGTTGGCGACGTGATCCGATCCCTTGACGCACGGCACGCCTTGAAAGCAAGCGGTTGAGCTGAAGATGATCCCGCCGCCAGGCAAGTAGCAAGCGTCATAGTTGTCGACATCGTTCTCTTGGCCGCGCGTTAACTGACGAAGAGCGCCGTCCCCAAGCGTCATCTCGAAGACCTGCCACCGCCCCCTGTCGTCCATCGAAGAAAAGAGCAGCCGATCCGCGCCATAGTGCAGAGCCACATCGCCAACGAAGCGGCCCGGCTTCGGCTCGTACAGCGTGGTCAATCGCCCATCGGATCGCACTGGCGACAACACCGCGATTTCATCATGAAAGCCGGTGCGCGGAAGGCTGCTGTTTCCCTGCCAGTTCATCGGCAACCCGAGTTTCGGCGAACTGCTATCGCGTTTCACCAATAGCAGACGTTCAAATTTCAGCAGCGGATTCGCCGTCAGCGCCTGTCGGTGCAGCGATCGCAGCCGTTCTGTGGATCCTCCACCTTGGACCTTCAGCGACTCAATCTTGGCGAGACGCGCGAGGAACTCCCGGCCCCTCGGGTACTGTTGTTCTCCGTACGTCGCAATCAGGTCTTCGATGGCCCGCCGAAGCGCCGCCGTGTTAGGGCGCCGAGCGTCCGAGAGGCGCCGCTCCCTTTGCCGCTCTTCGGCGACCAGCGGACTGGTAAGAACGACCGTCATAACGCCCAAGACGACAAACCGTCGTCCACGCGCAAAGATCGTGTTCCTCATCCTGAAAACCCCCAAGTACTGGTTGGGCCGAGGCTCGATTGCACAGCCCAAGGGGCCAACGCCGGGGTCGCGGACATCGCCCGTCGTTTTTTAAACGGGACGTTCATCAGACGCAGCTCGATTCTACACAGCGACCAGGCTGGAATGATCTTGCGAACCGTCGCAAGGAAGGCCATCGTGTTGGGGGCGGTGCGGCGGAAGCGGACTGCGGCGTGGAAATAACGTTAAAGTAGACTGTGATTGTACTCTTTTGTGCCGCGCAGCTCAATCGCTTCGCCGTACGCGTTCCTTTTCTACCCGCTTCAACTGACCGCGTCCCCATCGTGTCGGCCGAGGTCGCCGCCGTCGCCGCCCCCCCGGGGCTGTTGTACATTATGTGTACACTATGACCGCATGACGGTCGCTCGCTTTGAATGGGTCGAGAAGAATGAATGAGTTCCTGGAACAACTGTTGGCCGACGGTCCTGTGATCACTGACGGAGCCTGGGGAACTCAGTTGCAGTTGCGCGGGCTGCCAAGCGGTCATTGCCCGGACGAGTGGAATCGATCGCATCCTGAACGCGTTGAAGAGGTTGCCAGGGCGTACGTCGAAGAAGGCAGCCAAATCATACTGACCAACACCTTCCGGGCGAACCGACTTGCCCTTGCCCACAGCGATTTGGTTGAGGAAGTCGCGGCGATCAACAAGGCTGGCGTCGAGATTTCACGACGGGCCGCGGATGGACGAGCCAGCGTTTTCGGCTCGATTGGACCTAGTGGAAAGATGTTGTTCGCTGGTGAAGTGAGCGAGGTTGATCTGCAAAACGCGATGACTGAACAGATCGAGGCGCTGGCCGACGCCGGTGTCGCGGCGCTCGTGGTCGAGACGATGTCTGATTTGGCCGAAGCCAAGGTTGCACTGGTTGCGGCAAAACGCACAGGACTTCCTGTGATCGTTTGCATGGTGTTCGATAGCGGTCGAGAGTTGGACCGGACCATGATGGGCGTCACCGCGAAGCAAGCGGCCGAACAGCTAACAGACGCCGGCGCCGATGGGATCGGCGCCAATTGCGGGCAAAGCATCGACTCGTATGTCGACCTTTGCCGCCAACTCAACGCCGCGACGAGCCTTCCGATCTGGATTAAACCCAACGCAGGCGTCCCGCGGATCGAGGGCGACGAGACGATCTATGGCGCCACGGCCGAGGAGTTCGCCAAGCATGCTTCACGCTTGTTCGAAGCGGGCGCGAGTTTTCTAGGAGGATGCTGCGGGACCAGCCCGGAATTCGTGACGGCGCTCAGCGGGCAGATTCGCTGAGGACTGACGGTTTGGTCTCGCGCGAAGTGTCTGGCGGCGCCAAGCCAGCGGCGCTCCGCGCCTAGGTGCAGAGTCCACGGGCCAGGGCGACAGCGGCGCTGGCGTTGCTGCTATAGCCTGCGGCGCCGATCGAATCAGCGTATTGCTGTGTTACCGGCGCGCCGCCGATCATCACTTTGCACTGCTCCGCCAAACCGGCTTCGCGGACCGCATCCACGACCGCTTTCATTCCGGTCATAGTCGTCGTCAACAAGGCGGACACCGCGATGATACCGGCACCGCTCTCCTTGGCTTGCGATACAAACTTCTCCGGCGGAACGTCGACTCCCAAGTCGACCACTTCGAATCCGCCGCCTTCAAGCATCGAGGCAACTAGACCTTTGCCGATGTCGTGCAAGTCTCCCTTGACCGTGCCAATGACCACGCGTCCAACCGGCTCGACGCCCTTTTCCGCAAGCAGAGGACGCAAAAGGTCCAGGGAGCCTTTCATAGCGCGCGCCGCGATCAACAGTTCGGGAACGAAGTACTCGCTGTTCTCAAATCGACGCCCGACCTCATCCATCGCCGGTATCATCTGGCGAGTGACCAACTCCTGTGGATCGACTCCGGCGGCGAGCGCCCCTTGCGTTACTTCAATCGCCGTTGCGGCGTCCCCGGTGAGGACGGCGTCGTGGAGTTTCGCGACGTCAGGTGTGGCATCAGACATGGTGGCTCCTGTCTTTGATCGTTGAATCCTGGCTTCGTGAATCCTGGCTTCGTGAATAATCTTAAGTGATGCCGGCTTTCCGTCGACACTCAACGATACTCGTTATCGCTATGCACTTCCAATTGGGTAGGTTCCTACTCTGATCGCCTCGTCGTACATGGCGTGAACGTTCTCCGGTGGAACTTCGCGCTGGATATTGTGCACCGCGCAGAGCACGTAACCGCCGCCCGGCGATAGTACGCGAATCAGCTCGCGCACTTCGCGACGCACGTCGTCGACCGAACCGCGACACATCACCTGCTGCGTGTCGACACCGCCCCAGAAGGCGATGCGGTCGCCAAAGTCCCGCTTGAGCTTTACTGGATCCATGCCAGCCGCGTTCACCTGGACTGGGTTCAAGGCGTCAACGCCCAAATCGATGAAGTCCTCAATCATCGAAACGACGGAACCGCAACTGTGGTAAAGGATCTTGGCGGAACGCGCCTGCTTCAACAAATCAAAGATACGTCGCTGGTATGGAATAATCTGCTTTTCATACGTCTCACGACGCACCATCGGGCCGTTTTGGTAAGCGACATCGTCGCCATACAGGATGATGTCAACGTTGTCGCCCACGGCATCGAGCATCCGCTTCGAGATTTTCAGCCACAACCCTGTGATCTTGTCCATCAGGGCTTCGTAAAACTCGAGGTTGCCCGCCAGATCCAACATCCAACTCTCGTAGCCGCGCATCCATTGGGCCTGGTGCAGCGGTCCAACGGGCAGGTTCAAGACCAAAGCGCAATCCGTTTCGCGGCGCAGCCGGGCAGCGGTCATGCTCAAACCTTGTGTGTAACCTGGATCATCGGGATCTGGCCAAGGATAGTCCTCCAAGTCGGCCAACGTCCGATCGCCGTCGAGCGGATTGACCGTGTCCATGAAGTGCCCCTGCGGATCAGGCTGTTCCCTAACAACACCCCATTCGTCCCGGTAACCGCCGTTCGGAGTTCGTCCCGCGGGCCGGCTGTTCGCCAACAGAGGCAGGCTTCGCGTATCGATGTCGTACGCCTCGAGCACTTCGTCGTCGAGTTGGGGAATCATCGAGCGCAGGCTGAGGACCTTCGCCGGACCCTCAAGCCCATGA
>JASMLW010000045.1 GCA_030748485.1 Pirellulaceae bacterium | reverse complement strand
CAGGTGCAGAGTTTGAAGCCAGCCGACTCGGCGTACCATAGTAGTCGTTTGGGCCCTCAAAACACTAGAATATTCAATGCTAGCACGGTGCGCAAAATGGGACTGCGCCCGCTTGGCCTGATCGACCAGCGCCTGGAATTTCTTATCGCCGCGGAGCGACTTGAAGTCGGCGTCGAGCGCGATGCTCTTTTCCGCGATGAAGCCGCTGTCGATCGCCTCAGCCAAAGCATCCAGAGCTTGCTGTTCTTTCCCTTGCAGCGCGTACGCGCAGGCCAGGTTGTAAAGCGCGGTCGCTTTCACCGCGACAAACTTCGTCGCGCGGCGGTGGATGACGATGGCCTCGTCCAGGCGGCCCTCCGCGTGCAAGCAATATCCCAGCATGAACCAGGCCCGGCCGTCCTGCTCGTTCAGCTTCGTAATCTCGCGAAACTTCTCCGCCGCCAGCGCCCATTTCTTCGCCGCCACCGCCTGGGTCGCCTCCCGCCCCAGAACGGCCAAGTCGTCGAGCGGAGCCGCCGTCGCCGCTGAGTCGCCCCAATACGGCATCAGTAGAGCGCCGCCCGGCAATAAGATGAAGGCGAGAACGACGGCCGCGGCCCAATGCAGGACGGACGCGCCCCGGCGACAACGACATGCGCTCTTCATGATGTTCTCCATGCGATGGGTCGTGATATCTGCTGACCGGATCGCCGGGAATGCGGGCGCCGGCGGCAACGACTCGGTCAGCTCCAGCGTGTCAAGCAAGCAACGCGCGTAGAACGCCGGCCGGCATTCGATGTTGGCGATCACCTCTTCGTCGCAGCACTGTTCGCAAACTCGATTCGATTCGCGACTGGCCAACCACATCAAGGGATGAAACCACCAGACCACCTGAGCGATGAACTGCACGGCCGCGAATGTCGTGTCGCCCCGGCGGACGTGCAACAACTCGTGACAGACGATCGGCTTCAATTGCTCTAACGACAACGACTCGGTCATCGCCTTGGGAAGGACGAGCACCGGGCGATAGACGCCGTACACCAGCGGTCCGAGATTGACTTGCGATACGACCAACTGAACCGGCCGCCGCACGCCCAGTCGCCGCCGCAATCCCTCCATGTAAATCCGTAAATCCTTCGTCGGCTCGGCTGTCTCCGAGCGCAACAAGCGACCGACGACAAAATACCGCCGCATCGACACGCAGAACAGAAACCCGGCGCCAACCGCCCAGAGCATCAGCCCGACGATCATGATCGAGGTCGTTCGGCCGGTTGCCACCGCGCCGTCTCGCTCACCCGCCGTACTGGCCAATGAAGGCGAATTCGTCGCCATAAATCCGCCGTTGAGCGGTGATGGCGCCGGTACGATCTGTCCGTATTCCGCTTGCTGTGACGCGCCCGTCCGCATCCAACTGAAAGGACTCGTCGGACTGCTCCAGATCGGCGGAGTCAACGCTTTGATGAAGACCAACACCCACAATAGATGAGCCAGGTGCGGACGCCGCCGCAAGAAGATTCGGTTCAACGGGGCCACCGCGGCAATCAGCAAACTGAGCTGCCAACACTGAACCCACAACAGTTGACCCACGTCATTCAGCACTTGCGTCATCAGACTCCGCCTCCAAGTCTTGAATCAGCCGCCGCAACTCGCCCAGTTGCTCGGCGTTCACTGTCCGATCCTGAATCAGGTGGCGGACCAGCGGAATCACCTCGCCGTCAAACACCCGATCCACCAAGTCATCCACCGTCTCCTTGATCACCTGCCCCGGCCGAACCTTGGGACTGTAGATCTTGTTGCGGCCGATCCGCTTCACCTTCAAATACCCCTTGCTCTCCAGGCGGCGAATGTAAGTCTGGACGGTCGTGTAGTCGATTTCCCGCTCCGCCGAGAGGGCCTCGAAGATCTGCCCCACCGAGGCGCTCCCCAAACGCCAAATCGCCTTGGCGACCTCCAACTCACTCTTCGATAGGGCCGGTCTCGGCGGCATCGCGCTCTCCCAACTCGATTAAGTACACATGTACACAGGTTATAAGTACGCATGTACTTAATGTCAAGCAAATGTCGAGAGATTTTTTCGCCGCCGCGGAGCCGGCGAACGGCGATTAGGAATCCGCGAACAGCTCGACGCCGAACGTGTGGTTGAAGTAGCGGCGGAGACGTTGAGCCAATGAGCGGGATTCGGCGCTGATCCGCGCTTGCCCGGTCGCCCCGATCAACAACTGCTGATCGCCGTCGATCAATTCGACCCGCACGTGGTAGGACGTCGAGGCGGGTATCGCGGCGCCTGTCGGATCCCGCTCGGCCGCCAGTTCACCCGACCGAACCAGTCCGTCCGGCAGGAACTGGACGTCGACCTGAGCCGTCTCGATGACCTTGCCTGCGATCAGGCCCCCCGCCAATTGATCGAATTGCAATTGCACGTGTTGATCGGGCTTCACGAACTGGATCGCCGCCTGATCGACGACCAACAAGACTTCGAGTTCGCTGGCGGATCCGACGAAGCAGAGCAGCTCGCCGCGGTCGAGGAAACAACCGCGGTTTTCGGCGTGCAAGGGACTGCCCGACCAAGAGGTGAGTTGATTCTGCGCCGGCTCCCGGCGGACGAGCGGAGCGGGCAAGACGACGCCCGCCGTCGGCGCTTTGATTTGCAACCCGGCGCTGTCGGCCAGTTTCTTCTCGAGTTGCCGGTTCAGATCTTCGAGCGCCTGTCGCGCAGAGGGCAGCTGGTCCTCAGCGCGAGGGTCGACAATCTGTTGGTGGATCAGCTGGTCGACTTGCAACGCCTGTTCGTCGCGGCGTCCGCGGAGTTCCAGGATCTCGGCGGCCAGTTCCATGTTCTCCAACTTGGCCAGTGGTTCGCCGGCGTCAACTCGCTGCCCGATCGCGACCGACTCGAGAAGTCGCCCGGCGTGAGTTACGAACACGCGCGACGCGTCCTTGGGACGAGCGATTGCCGATCCCCGTATTCGGTGGGGCAGCGGCGCCCACAGCGCCAACGCCAGCAGCGTCACCGCGATCGCGCCGGTCACAGCCAAGTTCAACCTCTTCACTGTTCTCACTCCTGGAGAAGTCACGAACCGATAAACTCGCGTGGCGGGCCGCAACAACATGCCGATGATCACCAGCGCGCCGAGCGCAAAGGCGAGCGTCTCCAGTCCGAGCGGAGACAACGTCTGGTGCACGCCCCACAGAATGACCGCCAGGACCACGGCGCGGTAGGCGAGCGCGGCGATGGAATACGACGCCAGCAGCCAGGTCCGCGGCGGCGGGCCGAAATCCCGCTTCGGCGTATCGACTCCGAACAGGGTCCTGACCACGCCCCGCCACAACCAGGACGACGACTGCTCGCCAAGATTCGGAGTTTCCAGCAGATCCGAAAAGACGTAGTAGCCATCGAAGCGCAGCAGTGGATTGCCGTTGAACACGATCGTGCCGACGGAGCAGACGGCCATGATGCTGAAGCTCAGCGAGTTGAGGAAACCCGGCTCGCTGAACCTCCAAACAAAATAGGCGGCGGCCGCCATCACGACCTCGACGACGATGCCGGCCGAGGCGACCGCGGCTCGCTTCCATTTGCTGGTGGCCATCCACGTGTCGGTCACATTGACGTACAGGCACGGCGCGAAGACCAGCAGCATGAATCCCAGCTCGTGGCATTCGCCGCCGACTCGACGGCAAGTCAGGGCGTGGCCCAGCTCGTGGATCACTTTGACGATCCCCAGCGCGAATCCCAGGTAGACGATCGTCCTCACGTTGAGCAGCGATTGAAACTCGGGGGCGTTTTCCACGACGCTCCGCCAGTCGGTGACGACGGAAACGAAGGCCGCCAGCACGATCGCGAGCGCCGCGCACATGACGGGCCAGGAGAAGACCCAGCGGAGGGACGGATAGAGCCGGTCGAGCAGCGGTTCGGGGTCGATCCCCCGCCACCGCAGCGCCAGCACGTTGAGCCAGCGGCCCAGGCTCAACCGCCGATGGATGTCGTCTCGCCGCTTCAGCAACGTCTCGCCCTGCCCGGGCGCATCGGCCAGCAACAGCCCTTCGCGATGCAGTGTCGCCAAAAACGACTCGAGTTCGCGGAGCGTCACTTTCCGCGGCGCGAAACGCGATTCGAAGCGCCGCTGAAGCTCGGCCAGACTGTGCGGCGTTTCCAATTGCTGCAGCAGGTAGTACTCTTCTTCGCGGAGTTGGTAGTACCGCAGGGCGATCGGGTCCTTGATGCTCCACACGGTGTGCCCGCGCAACTGGCGGCGTTCGGCCAGCAAATCCGGTCGAGCGCGAAGATGCAGTGTTCGTTCGGTGGAGTCGTTCATCGTGAGTCGAGTCGTCCCCAGCGCGGTGGGTCGCTATTGAGAAGCTGGGGTTGTTGTCTCCGCAGTCGGGCTGTCACTCGCCGGCAGGATCCTCATTGACCCTTTGAGCCCCGGTCGCAGCAGTTCGTCTTTGTTTTCGATCTCCGCCCAGACGCGGATTTGATTGTTGACATCGTTGAGCAACGGGCTGACGAAGACAACCTGACCGGAGAATTGCTTCACACCGAGACGGGGCAAGTCAACTTCCACAATGACGTCTCGCCCCATCAGTTTCTCAGCCAGCGCCTCGGTGGTGAGGAATCCTTCGACACGCAGCCGATCGACGCGTACGATGCGCGCCACCGGCTCGCCCGCCTTGACCCACTCGCCTTGCCGCCGGTTGACTTCGACAATGCGACCGGTGATCGGCGCGACAACTCGCCGCAGCTCGACCTTGTCTTCGGCGATGCTGACTTCGTTTTCAAAGGCCTTGACCGCCAACAGGGCCGTCTGGCGATCGTACTTGGCCTGGTCGAGTTCGAGAGCCGCCTTCTCCGCGGCGACTTTCAGTCGCTGCACTTCCGACTTCGAGACCGCCTGTTTGTACCGTTCCAATGACGCCAACACGCGCTGCAGTTCGCCCTCCCGCAAGGCATGCTCTTTTTGGGCGACAAGAATCGGGATTTGGTTTTCACTCTCCCGCCGGGCGTTCTGCAAATCCAACACGGCCTTGTTCTTCAAGTACTTCACATCGGCGTCGCGAACTCGTCCGACCATATCGCCGGCCTCGACGACTTTCCCTTCGTGAATCGAAAGCTTCTCCAAGGGGCCGTCGGCGCGAGCCGGAATCTCCGCCTCGGCCGTCAGCGTGATGAGCACGGACGATAGTAGAATTTCGTCATTCCCCGCCGCCGGCTGGGCGAACAACAACATGGCTATCGGCACCAGACGCCCGAGACTCGCGTTCATCAT
>JASMLW010000044.1 GCA_030748485.1 Pirellulaceae bacterium | reverse complement strand
GATCCTCTTGGCTGACCAGTTTCTCGACCTTGCGGAAGTCGTCGGCCAAATCGTCCAGCACGCTGGCCAACAGGCGGCGGTTCTTGGCTTGGCCGTAGAGACGATCAAACATCTGGTACGGGTTGTCGATCGGAGCCACCGGTTGGTTGGGCCCCGCGTAGCACATCCGCGTCCAGGTGTCGGCGCGATCGGGCACCATCACGCCGAATTCGAGTGAGCCGAACCGCGTTTGGGTTTGAGGGTCCGCCTGCAACTTCTGCTTGAGGTACTGGTCGACCGACACGCCTTGTGACCAGCCGGCGGGCGTGTCCGAGCCGCCTTGGATGTCGCCGGGAAACAACTCGATGCCCGTCAGCAAACAACCGATGCCGCGCATGTGGCCATCGCCATCGCCGCGGATCCGGTTACAGACGCCGTGCAGCGTCATCAGGCGATCTTTGAACGGCGCCAGAGGCTGCAAGATGCGTTTGAGGTCGTAGTCCTCGCCGATCCTGTCCGGCCAGAAGTGTTTCGGGATCACTCCATTGGGACTGAATACAAAGACGAGCCTTTGTTTGCGAGCTTTCGCCGAGTCGCCGCGGGCGAGGCTGGGAAGATTCAGTGCGAAGTTGGCCGCCGCCGCACTGACGCCGGCTCGCAGCAAAAACTCTCGTCGCGTCGAAGTCATCAGACGTTCCTCGGTCATTTCGGTGGTTGAGCCGCCACGAGTGCGATCTCCACCAAGAGCGTGCGGATGTTGAACTGGTTCTGTTTGAAACCGTTGGTCAAGTTGTCGAGTGTATTGGGGCCGTAGGCGGCGGGCGGTTGCTTGACGAAGTGCTGGAAAGCGCGGCCGACAAAGGCGCGGTGTCCATCCTCGCTGCGAGCCAGGTAGGTCGCCAACTCGCGGACGCCCGTAAATTCTACCGTCTCATCCGTGCGGCTAGTATACCGACCTGTCGCCAGGATCGGGTGGTTGCGCTCTCGTTCGCGAAATCGCCCCACGCCGTCGAAGTGCTCCAGCGCGAAACCCAGGTTGTTGATTTTCAAGTGACACGCCCGGCAGGTTTTCGGGCTGGTTTGCAATTCAACGCGCTGCCGCGTTGTCAGGTCGGGATGCAGCTTCGGGTTGAGCGGAGTAAACGCTTCCTGCGGCGGACGTTGCGTGCGCCCCAGCACGTGCCGCAACAGAAAGACTCCGCGATGAATCGGTGAGGTCGAATCGCGATACGCCAATCCGCTCATCAAATAGGGATGGGCCAATACGCCAGCTCGTCTTTGCGGCGCCGCGGCTGTCCGTTGGAGCCCCGCGCTGTCTTGCTCATCAGCGCCCGTTTCGGCCGCCGACCAGTCCGGACCGTAGTATTCGGACATCCGCTGAGTCGTGAAGGACCAGTCGGCCAAAAGCAGTTGCCGGTAGTCGCTCGTCTCACTCCACACGACGTTGTCGACAAAGGCGTTGAATGACCGCTGCAAATCGTTGACCAATTCTCGATCGAAGTTGGGAAAGACCTGCTCGTCCTTGGCGCCGTCATTCAGCTTGCTGAGGTTCAACCACTCGTATACCAGGGACCGCGTCTTTCCCCGCGTTCGATAGTCTTTCACCATTCGCTCGGCGGCTGCGCGAATCTGCGCCGACGTTTCGAGCTCGCCCCGATCGATCCGCTCGAGCAGCCATTTGTCACTGGGCAGCGAATCGTACAGGGTCAGCGTCAGTCGATTGGCCGCGCGCTGAGAAGCGGGACGGTTGCCGTCCAAAAGCGGGTAGAGGAATCGCGGCGATTTCAGGGAGATCAGGACGGAGCGTTTGATCGCCTGGGCGTCGTCCTCCTCCGCGTCGACCTGATTGTCGACGTATCGCTTGCGAGTGGCGTCATCGAGCGGCCCGCGGAATGCGGCGCTTACCAGGTTGACCAGGAACGCCCGCAGTTGGGCGCGGCGTTCGTTGGACGCGCCGCGTCGGTTTCTTTGAAACTGAGGCCACAACTCGTTAGCCGCGGCGTCGGCGAATTCGATGGCGGCCATGGTTGTCGAATTGTCCCACTGTCGATCGACTGCGATCCCGCGCTCATACCCGTAGGTGCGGTCGTCGGGAGGCAGGATGGCTTGCAAGGCGAATGTTGGCGGCGCGGACACGGCGATCAGGTGTTGCGTGGGAATCGCTTGTTCGACACCCCGCGGAGGCGTCCACAGCAGAGTGATCCGCGCCGGTGGTTGCTCGGTCTTGCGCTTCCGCTGGTAGAAGTCGACTTGGATTGGGTAGACGCGGCCCGCGGTCAACATCATGGTTCGCCGAAACTCGGTCTTGTCTCCCGATTGAACGCGGTTGTTAATGAACTCGCGATCATTTCCGCCAAAGAAGCAGATGAAAGCGCAGCTGGACCGGATCGCGATCTCGTACTCGCCAGTTTCGTCGACCTTGAGCCCGCCGCGCCAGCGGATGAAAAAGTCTTTCGCGTTGATTCCTTCGCCGGGCCCTGTGTCGCCGAAGTCGAAATCGAGAAGCGGATCGAGACGCTCGATCTTCATCTTGTCGCGCCGCGGGCGAGCGCCGTCAAAGTACTGCGCCTTTAGTCCTCGTTCTTCGACCGTCCAGATGATTCCGGCAAAGTGAGCGTACAGATCGGCCAAGCTCTGCCGGAGCTGATCGCCGGTGACTCGCGCCAGTCCGATCCGCGGAGGACGATTTCGCAATCTCGCCGCTTGGCTGTAGAACGCGTGGTGGATGTAGGCCGCTACCGCTTGTGCATCCTTGCCGGTGCATTTCTTCGCCGCATCGTCCGGCATCGTTTCCGTGATCAATTTGGCGAGTTCCCCGATGGACGCGTCACCGATCAACGGGTCGTCGTGCTTGTCGACAACGCCCTGGCCTGCATCGCCATGGCACATCGAACATTGTTTTTGGTAGATCACTCGTCCCCGGCTCAACTGGGGATCGGAAGGAGGATCGTCGCTGAAGGCAGTTGTGGCGCAGGTGGCGATTCCGCCGGCAAGCACGAAATGGAAGAGGGAAAGTCGCATAGCGGGATGGGGCGGGTGGGGTGGCTGGTGGGAGGTTTTGAGTATACACGCTGTTGAACGGGCCAGCCAAGCTTCTGTGGCTACGCTCGCCAGAGCGTGGAATCGATTCTCCAGTTCGCAAAGTCGACCGCGATTCTCCACCGTCTGGCGACGATAGCTACCTTCTGTGGCTACGGCTTCTGTGGCTACGCACTTTTGTGGCTACGCTCGCCAGAGCGTGGAATCGATTCTCCAGTTCGCAAAGTCGACCGCGATTCTCCACCGTCCGACGGTAGCTATAGCTACTTAGCTGTTGTGGCTACGCGAGCCGAGCATGTCAGCGTTCAGCCGGCCGCCGGTTTCGACTTCTCCGGCTTCTTGTCGTCTTTCTTCTTGTCCTTTTTCTCATCAGCCTGCGGTTCGTCCTTCTCGGCGGCGGGTGGCATCCGCAGCCGGAATGCGGCGGGCGGCAAGACACCGCCGGGAATCGGACGACTGCCGGCGATGGGAACGTTCTTGAGCAGTTGAGCCGCTGCTTGGGGCGGTGTGAGTCCGCGAACCATGATCATGTCGAGGTAGGTGAATTCAAGCACGGCGCTCAGCGCCCAATCGACACTGGTCTGGTAACCGGAGATCGGCGCGGGGCGGGCCAGCTTCTCTTGAAACTGCTCGGCGCCGGCGCCCTTCATGATCTGACAGGACGAGAAATGGATCAGGTCCAAGTCACCGGCGTGCTGGAGTCCTTCGATGAGAGCCGAATAGGGAATCAACTTGCCGTCGACGAGCAACCCTTTTGTATCGCCGTGCGAGGCGATGACCAGGACGGCCGGTTCGGGCAGGAAGGCCAACTCCTGGCAACGTCGCTGCAGGCTCTCCGCGTTGCTGAAGAAACGATGTCGAGTTTGGATGTGGGCGGCGCGATCGAAGAAGGCCCGCAACATCTCACCAAACGAATACTCCCGCTCGGTCAGATTGGCTTCCCATCTCGCCTCCAACACGACCAACCAGCGGCGGCCCTCCACCGGCTCGACTTTTCGCGCTCGCCAGTCGGACTGGCTTGTCGCTCCGTCGGGAGCCCACTTGCCGTCGAGCCGCGCGCCGTCGTCGCTCAACTTGAAGGCGCCTGACCCCGACACTTCGTCTCGGTAGCGAAATTTGAGCGTCTTGCCGTCTTCACTCAACTCGCCGTTCACCGTGCCGCCGCCGCCGTAACTGTAGACGCCCTGGACGCGCCGCCCCTTAACGTGGAGTCGCATTAGACCGTAGGTTGAGTTCCACAGGCCGGCGAACGTGGGCGGTCTTTCCTCGGGGCGCGTTCCGACCCAGTCCGCAAAACTCGGCGACCCGTCCTGACGCCAGCGGCCGGCGAACGACTTGCCGTCGTCGGATAGCTTGAACGTCCCTTCACCGGCCGTCATCGGCTCGCGATATTTAAACGTCAGCGTGCGGCCGGCGACTTTTCCGTTGATCAGGCAGCGAACTCCCTGCATTACGTAGTAGCCGTCGACGCGATCGCCCTCTTGTTCCAGCGTCATCACGCCGAAACTTGTCCGCCACTTGCCCGAGAAATCCGCCTCCTTTTCCTCCCCGTTCGCCGGCCGCCCGCTCGCGGCAACAGAAAGACAAACAATCAAAGCCAGGACGATTGAAGACGTTCTCATCGCAGTTTCCTTGTTGCCGGCTCGACGAATGACTCGCCGCATTCTAGCAGAACGCCGGCCATCCTTACCCCATCTTGCGGGAGCGAACGGAAACGCTTCGACGAGATCAGTCTGTGCGGATCGAGAAATTGTCCTGTTCGCCCTCGTCGGGCCCGTCGCCAATCGGCCGCTCGATCGCGTCGATGATGCTGGCGATCTCGTCGCGCGTCACGACGTTCTTGCCGATCAATAAATGGGAGATCGACGCGAGGCAGACGCGGAGCTGTTCGTTCTCGCACTCCAGCGCGTCCAAGCGAGCGTTTTGCGCGTCGTCCACGCGAGCGTTGCCGCGCCCGACCCGCCGTCGCAGTTGGGCGATCCGCCGCGTGTTGTCTTGAGTGTCGAGCCAGTTTCCAAAGTCGCCGAGAAACATGGTGCGGAGCAGACCCATCACGCGCCTCCTTCCATTCTGAGAGTTGACTGATTCTGTTTGCAGCCGGCGTCCCACCCGACTGGCGTATCGCCGGGGAATCGCGGAAGTAGAGGGCGGGGAATGGACCCCGGTGGGGCGCGCAAATCGCGCTGGGTTGGAGCCACGCTTAGTTGGCTCACTTGCCGGAGCGCGTGCAGCGACGGCGGGTCGATATCGCCCTCGGGCACAAACGGAACGATCGGCGCGACGAGGGTGTTTCCCAGCTTGCGGGCGATTCGCTCCGTGGCGCCCCGCAGCACGACGTTGTGTTTGCCGGTAACCAGGTACGGGCCGTTTTGCTCAACGCCGCCCGTCGCCACGATCACCGTGTCTTTGCCGGCCCGCATCGCATCGCGAACTTCCATCCAAGTGAGATCTTCGATGAAGACCGTGTCGACGGCGTCG
>JASMLW010000043.1 GCA_030748485.1 Pirellulaceae bacterium | reverse complement strand
ATGGCGCTCTCGACTGAACGCGTGTCGTTCCTGTCGACTCGCCGTTGCCGCCATTTTCTGGCGTCGATCGCCCCCGATCTGCTGGCCCGCATTTCACTCACGCCCGACCCGGACGCGACGCTCGTCAATCTCAGTAACGTTAGCGACTCGTTGGGCGGCAAGGGTGTGTTGTGGGAGTTGATGAGCACGCATCCGGCGTCGCTGGAGTTGTACGTCAGGCTCTGCGCGTCGAGTCCGTATTTGTCGAGCATACTGATCAACAACCCGGGCATGATCGACGAGTTGCTGGACTCACTGATGCTCGATCGGCTGCCGACGTTGGAGCAGTTGGATGAAACGTTGGAGGAGCTGTGCCGCGGAGCCGAGGACATCGATCCGATACTTCACAGCTTCAAGGACTCGCAGCATCTCCGCGTCGGCGTCCGCGACATTCTGGACAAAGAGGACATCCGCCATACACACCGCGTGCTTTCCGACATCGCCGAAGTCTGCCTCAAGCATGTCGCCACGCGCGAGTTTAAACAGCTGTGCGCCCGTTTCGGCGAACCTCAAATCGGAGCCGGCGCAAACGCGGGAGAGCCTGCCGAGTTGATCATTCTGGCGCTCGGCAAACTGGGCGGACGCGAACCCAACTACCACAGCGACTTGGATGTGATTCTGCTCTACCAATCGGAGGGGGTGACAAAGCCGTCGAGTCCGCGGGGCGAGTCGACCAGCAACCAGCATTTCTTCGCTCAATTGGGCCAGCGAATCATCAAAGTGTTCGCCGGTTCCGGCCCCTTGGGAAACCTGTACGACATCGACGCGCGGCTGCGGCCGACTGGTAAGAGCGGGTCGCTCGCCTGTTCGCTCGATGAGTTTCAGCGGTATTTTCATTCGGGCCAAGGGCAGCTGTGGGAGCGGCAAGCGCTGTGTAAAGCGAGGCCCGTATTCGGATCGCCGGCTGCTCGAGCCGCCACGATGGAGGCAGTCCGCGGCATTGTGTTACAGGAACCCTGGCGGCCGGAATTCGCCGCGCAGATTCGCGACACGCGCATCCGGTTGGAAGAGAGCGCATCGCGGCGCAACCTGAAGCGCGGTGTCGGCGGTACAGTGGACGTCGAATTCACCGTTCAAATGCTGCAGTTGCGGCATGCGGCAAAACACCCCAGCGTTTTGACGTGCGGCACACTGGACGCGGTCGCCGCGCTGCAGCACGAAGGACTGGTCAGCGACGACGACGCCGCTGCGCTTACCGAGTCGTACCGATTCCTGCGGAGCATTGAGTCGGGGTTGAGATTGATGAATACGACGGCGCGACACGATTTGCCGGACGACGACCACGAGCTAGCGAGATTGGCGTTTCTGCTGGGACACCAGGGTGCTGATGAACTGCGTCGCCGCTGCGAATCGACTCGCGACCGTAATCGCCGACTTTTCGACCGCCTGTTTTTGAGCTCCTAGCGTGCAATACGATGTGATTGTTGTCGGTGGCGGGGGGAGCGGGCTGGCAACCGCCGTGTCGGCCTTGCAGGAGGGCGCTCGCGTCCTGGTGCTCGAGAAAAACGAGCAGCTCGGCGGCACAACCGGTATCGCGATCGGCTCATTCACCACCGCGGAAACAAGGTTTCAGCGGAGCGCCGGCGTCAGCGACTCCGTTCGTGATCACATCGAGGACGCCGGTAAATTCGCGCCGCCCGAGATCGAAGCTCGCAACAACGACGAGCTCCGCGCGTTCTTCCTCGAAAACTCGGCCGACACGCTCACCTGGATGGAGTCGCTGGGAGTTCAGTTTGTCGGCCCGCATCCCGAGCCTCCTAATCGCCAACCACGAATGCATAACGCAACCGCGGGCGCGAAGGCCTATATCGCCGCGATGCAATTGGAAGTTCAGCGTCATGGCGGCGACATCATCTGCGCCGCGCGAGTTCGCGAGTTGATTCGCGATGCGGGTCGTGTCGCCGGCGTCTGCTATTGGAACGGGACTGTTGAGACGCGCGTCTCGAGTCACACCGTCGTCCTGGCCGGCGGCGACTACTCGAGCAACCCCGAGTTGATCGCGCGCTACAAGGGAGACCAATACCGCGAGATCGAAGGAATCAATCCGTTCGCGGACGGGAGCAGCCACGACTTAGCCGAACAGGTCGGCGCCAAACTGCTCAACATGGACATCACCTACGGACCCGAACTGAGGTTTGTGGCGGGCGCTTCGAAACCGTTCCAGCAGTGGCTGCCCGCCACGGGCCGCGGCGCTCGGCTCGTCGGGTTTCTGGCCCAACGCGCGCCCCGATGGCTCGTAAAGAAGATGATCAAACGGTTGTTGGTAACGTGGCAACATCCGGAGGACGCCCTGTTTGACGATGGGGCGATCCTGCTGAACAAGCGAGCGCGACGGTTTGTCGACGAGACGAAGTGGCCCGATCGCGAGATCGCAACGGCCGAGCAAGAAGACAAGACCGGCTTCATCTATCTCGACAAAGCCCTGGTCGAACGCTACTCGCAGTGGCCGCATTTCATTTCCACCGCTCCCGATATCGCCTACGCCTACGCCCGCGACTATCTGCGATTGCGTCCGGACGTCGCTGTCCGCGGCGACCTGGCGAAACTAGCCGCCGCCCGCGAGTTGCCGATCGATGAACTGAAAAAGACGATCCAGTCTCAGCGAGGAGGAGCTGAGTTCGATGCGAATGACGGCATGTTGTTGGGACCGGTCAAGGCGTACTTTACAACAACTGAAGGAGGCGCAGCCGTGAACCGGCGTCTCCAGGTGCTCGACGATTGCGGTGAGCCGATTCGTGGACTTTACGCAGCGGGGCAAACCGGCTCGGGCGGCATGGTATTGTTTGGACACGGCTTGCACATCGCGTGGGCGCTGACGAGTGGTCGTCTGGCGGGAAAACAAGCCGCCGCCGAGGCGACTGACCCAACAGCCGGTCGATGAACTAGACGACTAGTGGCGTTGAAGATCTGGGGCTTCCCTCGAAGGATTCCAGCGACCAACGGGAGCGGGCGAATGACTACCGAGCGGCAGCTCGCTCTGTGAGTGGCACTGCCACTTGATGA
>JASMLW010000042.1 GCA_030748485.1 Pirellulaceae bacterium | reverse complement strand
TGGGCGGCGGCGGTGGAGCGAACATGTCCCTTGATGGTGGCCGGAATGCTGACCGCTTGCGCCTGCTCGGCGGCGTCGTTGGGCTCCCGCTCATCGATCTGCGACATTTCGTCGGTCGCGACAATGACTGTCTTCAGATTGTTAGCTCCTCGATTCGCGACGGCCACTTGCGGAGTCGCGTAGACCTGCACAGCTCCGTCCATGCGACCGACGAGAAACGATTTGCTATCCGGCGCCACCGCCAGCGCGACGGCGACATCGGGTTGCTCTTCCAGCGTCATCAGGGTCGTGTAGCGATCGGTCTCCCAGAGCTTCGCCGACCTGTCATCCGACAAGGAGAGCAAACGTTTTCCATCGGGCGTGTAGGCGAGAGCCAGCACAGCTCCATCGTGGGCGAACCGCGCGAACAACAGCGGGTTGATCTGTTGTTTCTCTCGCGACACGAACTTCCACACACGGATCCGATTGTCGGCTCCACCGGCCGCGATGAATCGTCCGTCTGGACTGAACCGCACAACGAACTGCTCGTCCAACGGTTGGCCGAGCGTATCCATGCGTCGCCCCGTCTTGACTTCCCAGATCTTGACTGTCTCGTCGGCGCTGGCGCTCGCCAAGTGCCGCCCATCCGGACTGAACGCCAGATCGTAGACCGCGCCGTTGTGGCCGCCCAAGGTCAGGTGGTTTTCGCCCGAGGCGACGGTCCAGAGGCGAATCTTGCCGTCGTAGCTGGACGTGGCCAACACGTCGCCTGACGGCGATAAAGCAGCTGAGTAGATCGCGTCGCGGTGGCCTTTGAATTGGTGGAGCTGCTTGCCCGAGGCGACTTCCCAAATCGTCGCCACGCCTTGTAATCCGGTTACGCCCGAGGCCGTCACGAGTCGATCCCCGAGCGAGGAGAAACGGACCGAGTTCACTTTGCCGGGGTGCTTGCCGATGGGTCGAACGACTTTGCCGGTTTCCGAATCCATCAGCTGGACCTTACCGAACCGGGCGACGGCGATCCACTTGCCGTCGGGCGACCAGTCGGCGGCCGTGACGGCTCCGACTCCGGGAAACGGCTTCAACTGCGGGGTGATCAATTGGCGGGGAGGCTCCTCTCCGGCCGGCCCTTTGGCTCCGCCGTCGACCCACCGCCTCAGTACATCGATCTCGTCGGCGGAAGGCGTCTCACTGTCTTCCGGCGGCATCCGCGGTTCGGCCTCGCCCGTCAGCATCAACAACAGGCGACTCGCCTTACTGTCGCCGGCGAGGGCAACCGGTCCACGCTCCCCGCCGCGTTGAAGTTGGGCGAAGCTGTCAAGCGCCAATTCTCCCTCTCGGTCGTCTTCATTGTGGCAACCGGCACAGTACTTTTTCAGCAGCGGCGCGACGTCGCGTACGTAGTCGGGCGTGGCCGGTTCGGCGGCCGCCGCGATACTGACGCAGAGCGAAACGAGGATTGCCGAAAGGATCGATCGGTGATGCATGGTGATCATCCGCCAGTCAGTTGTCGCTAATGGTTAAAGACGAACTCGCGGGCGCTCAACACACCCCAGAACAAGTCTTCGACGTAGACGCGCCGTTCTTCCGGCTTGGCCTCGGCCAGCACGGCCGCCAAGTCGCGTTTTTCCCGTTCCGTTGGAAAGCGGCTCAAGGCGGCCAGATAGGCTTCTTCAATCAGTTTTTCGTTGGCGACTTTGTCGGCGATGAGCTGCTGAACTCGCCCCTTGTCGCTGGTCAGTTTCTTGTTAATCGTGTCGCCGTTGGACAAGTGGAGCACCTGCACCATGCTCGGTTCATCGGATCGTTCGCATTCACAGGTGATCCGTCGCTGATTTCGGCCGAACGTCTTTAGAAAATAGGAGCGGACAGCCGAATCGTAGAGTTGAATAGCTCGAGTTCCCGCGGGGTAGAAGTCCGTCTTGCGGCGATCGGCTCCCGGGAATTCGACTTCATCGAAGACCGATGGTGAGGCCGTCACTTGGGAAATGGCGTCGAGCAACACTTCGGCCATGAGCCGGCGCGGGTAGTAGCGCGAATAAAACCGCGTGTCGTCGCGATTCGACGCCAGTGGTTGGCTTGACCGCTGGTATGTTTCCGACTGCAGGATCTCGCGCATTAACGCCTTCAGGTCAAACTTCTTCTCCACCAGGTGGGCGGCCAAAGCGCTCAATAACTCCTCGTTGCTCGCCGGGTTGGACATCCGCATATCGTCGACCGCATCGACCAGTCCGACTCCGAGGAAGTTAGTCCAGACACGGTTGGAAATCGAACGGGCGAAGTAAGGGTTTTGGGAGGAGGTCAACCAGTTGGCCAAATGGACGCGCCGGTCATCGGTGGCGTCGAACGGGATCGGTTCGCCGTCGAGCGGAGTGGGCGGTTGAGCTTTACCGGTAAGCGGTTGGACGAGGTCGCCGCGGGAAGCGACAAACACCGTCCGCCGGCCGTCGCCGCTGCGCGGATCGCCTCCCCAGCCCTTCGCGCGGACGCGAGCGAACAGATTCGCCATCGCGTAGTATTGGTTATTCGTCCACTTTTCCAGCGGATGGTTGTGGCACTTCGCGCAGCCGATCGACAATCCCAAAAACGCTTGGCAAGCGTTCTCCGTCATGCTTTCGGGGTCCTGGTGAAGCGAATAGAAATTCGTCGCCCCGTTGCTGATCGTATCGCCCTGAGCGGTGAGGATCCGCCGCACAAACTCATCCCAAGGCGTGTTCTCTTTGACGTTGGTGCGAACAAAATTGTAGTACGACTTGACAGCTTCGGGACGCAACAGAGTGCCGTTGATCATCAAGATGTCGGACCACTTGTACGTCCAGTAGTCCACGAACTCCTCGCGCCCGAGCAGTTTCTCGATCAGCTTATCGCGCTTGTGCGGGTCGTTGTCGGCGAGAAACTGACGAGCCTCTTCGACGGTTGGCAAGACGCCGATCGTGTCGATGAAGACGCGCCGCAAAAACTCGGCGTCGCTCGACCGCGGCGACGGCTCCAGGTTCATCCGCTGCAGCTGCTTTACGCCGAGTTCATCGATGAAGTTGCGTCTCGGAGCGTTGGCGAACGCGCCAGCCGCCAACTGATTCGGGAACGGCGACGTCACGCGGGCGATGACGATCTTGCTGGAGAACCAAGCGGTGACGGCTCCTTCGCCGCTGCCAACCACGTCGACCCGGCCATCCCGGTCAACTCGCGCGACGGCTTCATTGGACGACGTGAACTTGGCCAGTCGGGTCACATCTTCGATCGCGCCGTCGTTGTAGTGGACGCGGACGAGCAGTTGTTGGTGGTCGCCTTTCTCCAGCACGCTGAGTGGAGGGATGACTTCGATCTTGACAAGTCGGGCGTCGTCGTCGCGGGGACCGCCGGCTCCCGCCGAAATCCATTCCGACAGAACTCGATAATAATCCGACTTCACGTCGAATCTCATCCCCCCTTTGTGAGCCAGCGCCGCGGTCGGCTTGGTGAGTATCAGACTGCGGCCGGGCGCGGCCAACTCGATTCTTCGCCCACGAGCCTCACGGGTGATCGTGTAATGATCGCGGACCGTGTCGTAACCTCTCAACGACAGCTTGAACCCGCCTTTGCCGGCGAGCGCTCCGTGACAAGCCCCCGA
This sequence comes from Pirellulaceae bacterium, assembly GCA_030748485.1. Taxonomy (GTDB): domain Bacteria; phylum Planctomycetota; class Planctomycetia; order Pirellulales; family Pirellulaceae; genus JASMLW01. Next base: position 10,923 of record JASMLW010000042.1, on the reverse strand, counting down.
GCTGCACCCCATTTTGGCGAGTATCGGTTGCACGTGGTTGCGAAAACTCCAACTCCACGGCTCGTCGAATCCGTCAACGCTCACTGTCGCCGTTGCCGTTTGCTCACCCGCTTTGACGGTGATGGTCGCCTGCCCGTCGGCTACCGGGGTGACGACTCCGCCCTCAACCCGGGCGATGTTCGGATCGGACGAGCTGAACGTCAACTCGGCGGCGACCGGACCGCGGTATTCGCTTCCGCGGCGCGTCTGCACGATGAGCGACTGCCGCGACTCGCGACCGCGCAACGCGATCTTCGCGGGCAACAGGGCAATCTCATCATTGGCGTTGGCGACGACAGGAAGGAGGTTTCCGACGATCAGCAGGGCCAAGACGGCGCGGCGAAGCGCAAGGTCCATAATCAACATCTCGCGAATAACGGGGCGGGGGTTACATCGTGACGCCACAAGAGCGTCGACGGACTGCCGCGGGCTAGAACAACTCTTTGACTTCGGTCTTGCCCGAATCGACCAGCGGGAATGGACGGCCGGCGGGGCCCGGCAAGTGCGTTTGCAGATTGAAACCGAGGCTGTGGAAAACGGTGGCGGCAAGATCTCCGGGATCGGTCGGCCGTTCGGCGGGCACGCCGCCGATCGGATCGCTGCGGCCGGCGATTCGGCCGCCCACGACGCCCCCGCCCGCGAAATAAGTGGTGAAGCACTGCGGCCAATGGTCGCGCCCGCCAGCCGGATTTACTCGCGGCGTCCTGCCGAACTCAGCGAGATTGCAGACGAGCGTATCGTCCAGCATTCCGCGTTCGGATAGGTCGGACACCAACGCGCTGTAGGCGCGGTCGTACATCGGAGCCACGATCTCCTTCATGCCTTCGATTGACGTGAACGGCTTGGAACCGTGAATGTCCCAAGTGATTTCGTCGAAGACGGTGAGAAACGTATTGATCGTCACGAACCGCACGCCCGATTCGACGAGCCTGCGGGCGAGCAAACAGCATTGACCAAAACGATTCATCCCGTATCGATCGCGGACCTTTTTGGGCTCCTTCGCCAAATCGAACGCCGACCGCGCCTGATCGCTGGTCATCAAACGAAAAGCGGCTTGGAAGTTACTATCGAGCAGTCGGGCGTTTTCCGTCGCCTCGAAACTCCGCACTGTTTGATCGACGATGTCGCGCATTCGTCGGCGTCGCGTCAACCGCGCCTCACCAATCTCCGGCGGCGGAAGTAGATCGGGCACCTTGAAATTGGCCTTCGACGGATCGGCCATCAGCGCGAATGGGTCGTGCGCTTTGCCGAGAAATCCGCCCGCTTGCCCGTTCGGCAGGTTGCCGCCTCCGCGGCCCATCGTTTCCGGCAGCACCACGAACGGCGGCAAGTCTGTTTTTCGCCCGCGCAAGTAGGACATCGCGGCGCCAATATGCGGCGAGTTGATCCCACCGCTGAACAGCCGGCCCGTCTGCATCATCTGCCAGCCGGCGTCGTGCACAGCGGCCCCGGTGTGGTAGCAAGATCGGACAAACGAGATCTTGTCGGCAATCTTGGCGTGCTTGGGAAACAGCTCCGAGATTTGAATGTCCGGCGACGCGGTGCTGATCGGCTTGAACGGCCCGCGGATTTCCGCCGGGGCGTCCGGCTTCATGTCGAACGTGTCCAAGTGGCTCGGCGCACCCAGATTGAAAATCATGATGCACGCCTTGTTCTCGTTCTTGGGATCCACCTGGCCGCGCTCTTTCGCCGCCAGATACTGAGGCAATCCCAAACCGAGCGCGCCGAGCGAACCCACTTGCATGAAATCGCGGCGCGTCACGCCGTCGCAGGTGTGGGTGCGCGATTTACCAGTTAGCGTCAACATCGAGCGGCCTCCGCTGCTTCGTTGCTCTTCTTGGTCTTCTATTTGCGAGGCGATCGACCGACCGATCGACGCCCTGGGCGTACGCTTGCAACGCTCGATTTTACATGGAAAACGGAGGCGGTGAGAAGCGCCGCGGGAGAGATGCTCAAGATTGCCGACGAATTCGCTCGTTGCAAATCGGGCCGAATTCCGCGAAATCGAAAGCTGACGCCGCCGACTCCACGGTTGGGACCGCGTGAGTAGGGCCGGGGCCGCTCTAGTCGCTGTCGTCCGCCAAGCCGAGACGAGCCAGCCAGCGGCTCTTGCTCGGCGCGCTTTCACCGCCGCCGGCCGGCGGCCCGCCCGCAGCGGCCAATTGCTCCATCCGCTCGTGCATTTGATTCAGCTGTTCCTCGATATCGACCCGTTCGCGGGCGAGCTTGGCCCGCTCGACAGAAATCTCGATCTCGCTCGAGCGGAGCTTCTCCTCCCACTCGGACTGCAGCACGCGCAGTTTCTCACGCTCGACACGCACCACCTCGTCCTGGTCGAGCACTTCGTCGATCGCCGCGGAGCCATCGGAGTTCACGTCGGCCAACTGAGCTCTCAACGTCTCGATTTCGCGATCACGCGACTTAACCGTATCTTCCGTTTTGCGGATGACATCCTCGATCCGCAGACGGTCGTCATCTGAACAATCGGAGTCGTCGAGTTGGGAGAGCATCCGTTTCTTCTGGGTCTCCCAATCGAATCCGTCGCCCGAGTTGGCCAGTTTCGCTTCGGATGCTTCCGCGCGGTCGGCGAGTGTGGCGTTCTCCGTCTTGAGCTCTCGCACTTCTTCAACCGCCAGCTCCAGTCTCCTTTGCAGGTCGGCGGACTCGCTCGAACTGGTGTTGTCCAACTGGTGTTCCAGGTCCTTCACCCGATCCTGCAGTTGCGCGACTTCTTCGCGAGCGCCGTCGTCCGCCGGCTCACCAGCGCGGAGCTCGGCTTCGCGGACCTCGTCCCGCAGCTGTTCAACTTCCACCATCAGCCTTTCGGCCTCCTGCATCGCCCGCTCGGTGATCTCCTCCTGCGTGCGGAGCTGATCCGAAACTGAGTCGTGCGATAGAGCCGCCAACTCAGACCGCAATTGGTCGCGCTCGGCGATCGCCTGTTGAAGCAGCTGAGCACGCTTTGTCTGTTCGCCTCCCTGCTCTTTCTTTTCAGCTCGCCACTCGCGGAGTTCGCGGGCGATTCGGCGACGATGGGCTGATGTTTGCGATTGCCGCTGTTGGACTTCATTGAGCGCTCGCTCAAGATCCTCTTCCCGTCGATGCAGCTCGGCTTCCCGGCCGTCGAGTTCGACAATCTCTTGCTCAAGCTGTTCGGCCAGGCGGAGCAGCTTGTCGTCCAACTGACCCTCGAGAGCTTCGACGTGCAAGCGCTGATCGGCTAGGCGAACTGCCGTGGGCCCGGCGTCAGCCAGCGGATCGGATGTGGGTGCGTCGGGCGGGGTCATGGAGGTTCTTAGGTTGAGCGCACGGGGAGCGCGAAAAGCTACCTGCCTACATTTGTATAGGTCAGAAGCGCTAGTCGGTCAAAGAATGGCGGGTGGGGGGGCGACGTCTGTGACGGCTGTGCGGCTTCAGCGTCAGTCAGCGGCGAAAATCTCTCGATTCACGACGTCGGCGGGTCGTTTGCCGCGGAGGACAATGCAGACGTTCTCGACCGCCCGGCGGCGCAACTCGTGGAGCGATTGTTGCGAGACAAAGGCGATATGGGGAGTCACGATAACTCGAGCGTCGTTGTACGGGGGTCGCGACAAGTCGGGCGGTTCAGGCGTCTGCACATCCAAGGCGGCTCCCGCCAGTTCGCCGTCCGCCAACGCCGCCGCCAGCGCATCGTGATCGACTAGTCCGCCGCGCGCGGTGTTGATCAGAAAAGCCGTCGGCTTCATTTGCGCGAATTGCCGTCGGCCGATCATCCCCTCGGTCTCCGCGGTCAGCGGAGTGTGCAGAGATATGTAGTCGCTGCGCCGCATTACTTCATCGAAGTCGGCGTACTCGATTCCCGGCGCGCGAAGATCGCCGCGCCTGACCGCCAGCACATGGAAACCGACCGCGAGACACTTCTCCGCCAGTCGGCGGCCGATGTTCCCCAAGCCGATGACACCGACCGTTTGACCCTGCAGACGGCTCAGCGGAGGTCCCGCTTGCAGGTCGTACTCTCCAGATTTCGTCAACGCATGATGGAACGCCACTTGGCGACCGAGCGCGAACAACAGCGCCAGCGCGTGCTCGGCCACTTCGGATTCGCAGTAGCTCGGTACGTTGGTGACCGGAACACCCCGCGCCGAACAGGCTGACACGTCAATGTTGTCTAATCCGATTCCCATCCGCGACACGACTTGCAGGCGAGCGGAGGCGTTGATCACGGCGGCCGTGGTCGACGCCCACGTAGTAATGATCGCGTCGACGCCACGAGCTAGCTCGACCAGCGTTGCTTCGTCCTGCGCCGGCGCGTCCAGCAACTCGGCTCCAACGGCGGACAGGCCATCCCGTTCGACGTCGAGGTCCGGCCACGGGTGATCGGTGATCAGCACACGGAAGTTAGCCATAGTCCGTTGATTCGTTGTTTGGGAGGGTCCGCATTTGTCTTTTCACGCGCGGGCGGTCGAGCGCCGGGAGGCTCGACAAATGGCGACGCCACTCACAGAGCGAGCCGCCGCTCGTTGGTCGTTCGTCCGCTCCCGTTCGTCGCTGGAATCGCACGAGCAAAGTCCCGCATCTTCAACGCCACAATTCGGATTGGGTCCGGTTGGCATTTCAACTCGCACGGTCCATCATGTGGGGAACATTCTATAGGAGCATGAGGTTGAATATCGGCAATACGCACATCGACGACACGTTCGCCGAAGCGTTTGACATGAAGTATACGCGTCTGATCGTAACGGCCGCCGACGAACATTGGCTCGACGCGGCCGTACGGGAACTGACCGGCTACAGCGCGTCGGTGATCGCTTGCGACGCCGAGTGCGGCGTGGAACGTTGGCTGTCGCCGGCCGAGACGCCGGACGGCCGCCGCGGAGCGGCTGTGCTCATTTTTGGATTCTCCCGCGACACGCTCGCCAAGTCGACACCCAATCGCGTTGGCCAGTGCGTCATGACTTGCCCGACGACGGCTGTCTTCAACGGTCTTCTCGACGCGGAAGCGACGATGCCGTTGGGCAAGACGATACGCTACTTCGGAGACGGTTATCAGAAGAGCAAGAAGATTGCCGACGAGCGTTTCTGGCGAATTCCCGTGATGGACGGCGAGTTTCTGGTTGCGGACACGGTCGGCGTGTCGGCGGGAGTCGGCGGGGGCAACCTGATCTTGCAGGGCGGCGACAACGCTGCGGCGCTCGCCGCGGCTCGCCGCGCAGCTCAGGCGGTTTTCGAAGCGGCTGATGTGATCGCGCCGTTCCCCGGCGGCGTCGCGCGCAGCGGCAGTAAAGTCGGTTCGCGTTACCAGGCGTTACCCGCCTCGACTGCGGACGCCTACTGCCCTTCGCTGCGGGGTCGAGTGACGAGCAAACTGCACGACGACGCCAATTGCTGTTACGAGGTTGTCATCGACGGAGCCAGCGCGGCCGCGGTCGGCGGCGCGATGGCCGAGGCGATGCGGGCCGGAGCCGGCGACGGAGTCGTGGCGATCTCGGCGGGTAACTACGGCGGCAAACTCGGCAAACACCACTTCCACCTGCGACAACTCGCCTGACGCCAGGCAGTGTCCGAGCGGTTCCCGGCAACGGCGCGTGTTCGACAATGAACGACAAAGAGGCCAAACCGGAGCAGCGCACTCGTCGCCCCTGGCAGATTGCGCTGAGCAACTTCTTTCGCTCCGCGTGGGTCGAGGCGTCCGTCGGCCTGCTGGTCGTTTGCTCCGTCGGACTGACGCTGTTCGAGTTCACGCTTGGCGAAGCTGAGCATGCGCAGCTGTTGCGGCAGGTCGAAGTCATCGCCGACGGCATCACCATTGTCTTCGGGATCGAACTCTACCTGCGATTCATCTGCAGCACATCGACGAGACGTTTCTTCCGCGAGTACTGGCTCGACCTGCTCGCCATCATGCCCTTCTTCCGCGCATTTCGGGCGTTTCGACTCCTCCGGCTGCTCCGCATTCTTCGGCTGTTCGGCGTCGTCTCCCGGCTGGCGAGCCACTTTCCGTACGTGCTGCGGCGCGGCGCCATCGAGTACATGGTGACGTGCGCACTGCTCGCCGTCACGGTCCTCTTCGGTACGGGCGCCATGATGTACTTTGAGCGGGGAACGCTGGCGGCTGAAGGGGGAGCGTTCAATCTGACCAATTCGTTCTGGTTCAGCCTCTACTCTCTGTTCGCCGGCGAGCCCGTACCGACCACACCGGCGACCGTCGGCGGCAAGGTGACTGCTGTCTTCGTCATGTTCATGGGACTCACGATCTTCGCCATGTTCACCGGCACTGTGTCGGCGTTCATGGTCGAACGGCTTCGAATGGAGGACACCAACGTGGACTTCGATAGTCTGCAGGATCACATCATCGTCTGCGGCTGGAACAGCAAAGCGATGATCATCGTGCGCGAGTACCGCGCCTCGCCGAACAATCAGAGCACGCCGATCGTCGTGATCACGGAGTTTGAGGAACGGCCTGAGCTGCCCGCGGCGATTGAACGGGGAATCTCTTTCTTGAACGAGGACTTCACCAAGATCGCCGCGCTGGAGCGAGCCGGGATTCATCGCGCGACGACCTGTATCGTGCTGGCGGATACGGCGGGCGGGAGAAGTGAGCAAGACGCCGACGCGCGCACCATTCTGGCCGCGCTGACCGTGGAAAAACTGAACGAGGACGTCTACACGTGCGCCGAGTTGCTCAACCCCTCGTACGGGTCTCATCTGAAAATGGGCGGAGTCAATGACTTCGTTGTCAGCGGCGAGTACGGAGCGTATCTGCTGGCGCAAGCTTCCATGAATCGCGGGTTGATGGAAGTCTACAGTGAGCTGCTGACTTACGAGCACGGCAATGAGATCTACCGCTTGGCGATTCCCGACCAATGGATCGGCCACAGCTTCCGGGAAGCCATGATCGAACTCAAGGATCGTTACAATGCGATCCTCGTCGGGGTCTACTCGGCCTCGGGAAAAACCAAGCTCAACCCCAAATCCCATCTCTTCGTGGAGGGCGATGAAGTCGTCGTCATCGCGCTCGACGAATTCCAGCTCGACCCGTCGACGCCAGGTAAGACGACGCCCGGTTAGGCGCCGCCCGGTTAGGCGCCGTGTGAATAATCGCGACGGACCCGTCTACTCGTGTCGCAGCGCGTCGATGGGGTTGAGCAGCGCGGCTTTCAGCGCGGGCAAGAGGCCAAAAATCACGCCCGTCCCGGCGCTGATGCCGACGCCCAGTGCGACGACCCAAAAAGGCACGATCACGTCGATCATCAGCGGATGCAAGCTGGCCAGCGAGCTGAGGCCGAATCCGAGCGCGATCCCCACGCCGCCGCCGACGATGCTCAGTACGGTCGCCTCCGTCAGGAATTGCATGAGGATATCCCGGCGGCGAGCTCCGACGGCTTTCCGCAATCCGATCTCGCGCGTCCGCTCGGTGACACTGACCAGCATCACGTTCATCACTCCGATTCCTCCCACCAACAGCGAGACGCCGACGATCCCCGTCAGCACGCTCGTCGCCACACGGCTCATATTGTTGAACATCTCCAGGAACTCGTCCTGTGTTTGGATGTTGAAGTCGTTTGGCTGCAGCGGCCGCAAACGGTGCCGGCGTCGCAATAGGTTCGACACCTGCGCTTTCGCTTCCGGCACAGCTTTGGCGGAGGTCGTTTGCGCGGTCACGATCAAACGGCGGCGGAATTGAGGATTGATTCGAAGAGCCGACGTGTAGGGAATGAGCACCGTGTTGTCGAGGCTCTGGCCGAAGAAGCTCCCCTTGCTTTGCAACACGCCGATCACGCGAAAGCGACGACCGGCGAGGAACACCGACTTGCCGATCAGGTCCTCGTCGATGTCGAGTAGGCGGAGAACTTCTCGCCCCACGATACAAACCTGGTGCGCGTGCCGCACATCGACGTGGGCGAGTTCGCGGCCGGCGTCGATCGGAAAGTTGCGAATCACGTGGTAGTCGGGTGAGCAGCCCTCGATGCTGACGCTGATCTCGGTTCCTTCAAACATCAGCGGCGCCTGTTGCGGAACCAACGGCGAGACGCGCAACAGCGCCGGGCACTCCGCGGCGATGGCGTTCGAGTCGCGCTCGTCCATTTCGACTCGGCCCAGCAGAGCGCCGGCGTCTCCCGGCGGCCGCTCGGGAAAAATGAACATGGCGTTGGTGCCCTGACCTTCAATGATGTCGGACACGTACGTCGTGAATCCCTGCACGATGCTAACCACGACGATCGTCGAAGTGACTGCGATCACAATCGCCAGCACGGTGAGCAACGAGCGCATGCGGTGGGCGACCAGTTGCTCGAGCGCGCTGCGGATGTTGGCGAAGATCATTGAGCCGTCTCCGCCGCCTGAGGTCGGAGTTCGTCGGACTCAACCAGCCCGTCGCGCAGCCGGACGACCCGCCGGCACTGAGCTGCCACGTCGGGTTCGTGCGTCACGATCACGATCGTCTGGCCCTCGCTGTGCAACTCGGCGAAGAGCCGCAGGATGTCTTCGCCCGTTCGCGAATCGAGGTTGCCCGTCGGCTCGTCAGCCAACAGCAAGGAGGGTTGCTGAGCCAGCGCGCGAGCGATCGCCACGCGTTGCCGCTGACCGCCGGACATCTGGTTGGGGCGGTGGGTTAGCCGATCTGATAAGCCGACCCGCTCCAACGCTTGCCGCGCCACCTGGCGTCGCTTGCGAGTTCGCGAATAGACGAGTGGCAGTTCGACATTGCGCAACGCGGTTTGCCGCGGCAGCAACTCAAATGTTTGAAACACGAAGCCGATCTTCCGCCCGCGAACGCGAGCTTGAGCGGATGGCGACAACTCCGCGACGTTGCTCCCCTCCAGGTAGTACTCACCGGCGCTGGGCGTGTCGAGTAGTCCGAGGATGTTGAGCAGCGTCGACTTGCCCGACCCCGAACTGCCCATCACCGCCACGAACTCGTTCGGGTGAATGGAAAGGTCGACGCCTTGCAGCGCGCGGACCTCCTCCGCCCCCATCGGGTAGGTCTTCGTGATGCCGGACAAACGGATGACCGCTTCGCGCTCGCTCGATTCGGTCACGGCTGCGCCCCCGGGTCCGGGTCGGCGGCCGTCGACGTTGCCTTCTCGGCCGGTTCGGAATCTCGCGCATCGCCCACTTCGTCGCTCGCCTCGCCGTCGGCTCGCTTGTCCGACTCGGGTTTGCTGTCTGCTTTGTTGGTATCTGCTTCTTCAGTTTCTGGTTCGTCAGTTTCTGGTTTGTCAGTTTCTGGTTTGTCAGCTTCTGCTTTGTCTTCCTCTTCTCGCTCAAGTGGGTCGCCGTCTTTCAACTCATCGAGAGCGCGGAAGGGTCCGGCGACGACTTCTTCATTGGGTTGGAGCCCTTTGGCGATTTCGACCTGATCCTGATCGCTAATGCCGACTTCGACAGGTCGAGCTTGGGCGACGCCGTTTTCGTTTACGAAGATGATCGGTACGTATCGCGACTCGATGTCGCGCTGCGATTCGCCGGGGGCTCGTTTCTGTTGTTTGGCCCAGTCGCGAAAGATCTGCGTGTCGGGCAGCTCCTTCAGACGTCGGTTGACGACGGCTTGAACGGGCAAGGTCAGCGTGTCGGTGGACTGTCTGACTTCGATTTCGAGTGTGCTGGTCATGCCCGGCCGCAGGCTCGGCTGTAAGCCGTCGATGGCGACAAGCGTCTCGAAGGATACGACTTCACCGGTCTTCTTTCCGGTGGGAGCGACGAGATCAACTTTGCCTGAGAGCGGTTCGTCGGGGTTGGACTGCAGGAAGATTCGCGCGCGTTGGCCGCGCGATACGAGGCTCACGTCGGATTCGTCGACTTCGGCTCGAACTTGTTTGTGATTGATGTCGCCGATTGTCATCAGCACGGTGCCGGGGAGGTTGGTCGTGCCGGCGATCACAATCTCCCCGACCTCGACATCCAGATCGATAACGACGCCGGCGATCGGCGCGGTGATGCGAGTTCGTTCGAGGTCTTTCTCGGTCGACAACTTGGTCGCGTTGTACTCACGCAATTGGAAGCGACCTTGGTCCAGCGACGAGCGCATCTTTTCGACGGTGGTGCGGGCGTCGGCGATTTCGGTCGGCGTCGAGAATCCTCGCTCGGCTAGTTTCTCGAGTCCTTTGGCGTCGCGTTCCGCTTTCGCCAAGTCGGCTTGGGCGGCGATGATGGCGGCCCGGACTCCCTCAATCCGCGCCTCCATCGACTCCAATCTCGCCGCCGCGTCCTGGTCGTCGAGTTCGACGAGGACGGTGTCCTTCTTGACGGACATGCCTTTCTTGACATGAACGGCTGTGACTTGTCCGACGATCTGCGAGGCGATGTCGGCTTGTTCGACCAATTCGATCTCGCCGGGCGCGGTGATCGTCTGCACGACCGTGCTGCGGTCCGGCTTCACCAGTTGTACTTTCCGCGGCTTTTTGCGCTGCGGCATTTTCCAGTCGAGGCCGTAGGCGGCCGGATCGCGCTGGATGTTTGCTCCGACGACGGCCGCGGCAATCACGACAATCGCCAGCACGCACCATAACCAAGCTCGCATCGATTACTCCCTCATCTCACAACGTCACGCGGCCTCGCCAAACGCCAACCGCATGCCGATTTCAATTCCGTATACCAAACTCGACCGCGCCATCGTCTCGGTCCCCAGCAAGAATAAGACAATCATCGGCGCCGCCCACCACGGCGACTGCCCGCGGCGCCAGGCCCAGACTCCCATGAACGTCCACCCGGCCAGCGCGAATAAATCCAAACCGCGCAGCGAGTACCAGAAGACGGCCGGATACTCTCCCGGCGGCAACAACAGTGTCATCGATGTCTCGACCGGCTGATTGGGCAACATGAACTGCAGCCCAGCCGCCGTGACGGCGGCCGCCGCCCAGAAGACCTGGCAGAGCGAATTGTCCGCCAACGACTCTTCGAACTGGGTGG
>JASMLW010000041.1 GCA_030748485.1 Pirellulaceae bacterium | reverse complement strand
AAGCGGTTGTCCGACCGTTCCCAGCCGAGATACATCCGCGACAACAGACCCACGGCGGTCGGCGTCGCTTCTTTGCCGGGCGTTTGATAGCCGTAGAGCGCTCCGTCGGCGATCTGCACGCTGTCGAGATACTGTTTGGCTTTCTCGATCACGGGCGAGGGCACTTCCAGGCCCGCCAGGCGTGCGCTCTTGAGCGCCATGAGCTGCCAGCCGAACACGGTCGTGTCGCCCGGCTGTTCGGGGAAGTATCGCCAGCCGCCGGCCGAGTGCTGAGCGGTGCAGATGAAGTTGATGGCCAGCTGTCCGTCCGGTCGCAGGTCCTCGTCCTGCGACATGGCGAACGCCTCGCAGATAGCGATCGCTGCGATGCCGTGCGCGTACATCGTTCCCTCTTGCAAGTCGCCGCCGCGCGGACTGACCGTCATGCGACTGCTGAGGTAGTAGAGTCCGCGGCGGACGACCTCGCTGTATTTGCCTTCGCGGTGGGTGTGACCGGCCCCGAGGAAGGGCAGCAGCGCCAAGCCGGTGGCGCCCGTCGTCGAGGGATTGGAACCGCGATTGCGACATTGTCCCCGGCAGGGACCTTCGCGATGATCGAATCGCCACGATCCATCTTCACGTTGGTGCGCGGCCAGCCAGGCGAGTCCCATTTCGACGGCCAGTTCGCTCTCCGCCGTGCCGCCCCGCTCCCCGACCATCTTGGCTCGCATGTCCGACGTCCTGCCTCGGAAACCTCCTCCGTCGCTGGACACCACCGGCAACATCCAATCGCTGGGATCCATCTTCTCCAGCTTGGGGCTCGGCGCCGCGGCCGGTTGAGGCGCGCCGCCGCCCAAGTGAAGGGCCGGGATGTCGGGCGCGTCGGGCGAGGTGAGTTGCTGCATGAGCACCGACTGCTGATCGGCGATCGCCGGCGCCTTGATTTGCGGCGTCGCCTGGACGACCAATTCTCTCCGCTCTCGCGGATCATCCGCTGGCGAAACGATCTGCAACGTTCGCGACATCTGCTCGTCAAACAACACCCACCAGGACAAGAGCAACAGCAGACCCATGTGCGCGACAAGGCTTCCCAACGCGCCCGAGTAACTGTGCAACACGCGCGGCAGCATCCACCAGTCTCGCCAAGTGACTGGCGCATCGCGCCGCGCGGCGTCTTCGATCAGCTCGCAAGCGGCCATGTCGATCGGTGTGTCTTGCTGCGGGGGAGCTTCCGTTGTTTCCTGTCGGGGCGGCTCCTGTCGGGGCGGCTCTTGCTGGGGCGGCTCTTGTTTGGAGGGTTCCTCCTCGAGCGCCGGCGATCGCGCAGCGGCCGACTCAGCTTCGTCGCGATCTTCCTCGTCGCGATCGCGTTCGATGGGCTGAGCGGTCAGGTTGTCGGGGTTATAACGAGGATTCATAATCACCACGAGCGCGCAAGAGGGTGGCGCAGAGTTCGCCGTGAAAGTATAGGTCTCGTCTAATGCTCGAGCTCACCGCACGGCCAGCGGGCTGGCGGCCTTAACACAGCGCAGCGCACTGCTGGATTCGACAACTAAAAAAAAGCCGCTCACCTGATCGGCGAGCGGCTTTTGGTTAGTCGCGCTGCGAGAGTTTGTTGTTAGAGCTAGAGCGGGAACTCTTCTTCGGCGGCCGCTTTGCCGTAGATCGGCATGTGGCGGTAGTAGACTTCCAAGATCATCGTGGCCAACGAGGTGCAGTAGAGTCGGCCGCCGCGTTCGGCTCCATGATCGCCTTTCATGTGCCAGCTGCCGCGTGTGTGGCCTTCCTTGCTTTGGCTATTCACCAGATCCTCGCGGAGTTTGGTATTCCATTTCTTCCACATGTCGCCTTCATAGTGTCGCATCACCTGTGTGGCGTAGTAGTTGTAGTACATGTTGCCTGCTGAGGGGCCCCTGTTACTGAGGAACTCGACGCCTCGCTCCATCGCACCGCGATCCTTCTTCCAGCCGAGGTACATGCGGCAGAGCAGTCCGACCGCGGTTGTCGCCTGGCCGGCTCCGGGCGTCGCGTAGCCGTACTTCGATCCGCTATCCGATTGGACAGCGTCGAGAAACTTGTTGGCTCCAATGATCGTTGACGGCGGGACTTGCAGGTAGGCCATGTGGCCGCTCTTCAAGGCCATCAGCTGCCAGCCGACCACGGACGTGTCGCCCGCTTGCCGCGGGTTATAACGCCAACCGCCGCCGACGGGGTCCTGGGCGTAGATGATGAAGTTGAGCGACATCTGGGCGGGTTGCATCAGCGCGCGATCTTGAGTCATCGCGTAGGCTTCGCAGAGAGTGATCGAGCAGAGGCCATGCGAATACATGCTGCCGCCGCCTTCATGCAACGAACCGTTCGACTTCATGCGGCTCATCAAAAAGTAGAGTCCGGCGCGGACGTTCTCTTTGTACTCGCCTTCCATGTGCGTTTGGCCGGCTCCCAGAAACGGCAGCAGGGCCATCGCCGTCGCGCCGTTGCGAGCCGCCGCGAGTGTTCCAGCGTGCGAGCATTTTCCGCCGCAACCGCGGTGCATGCGGTGATCGAAACTCCAACCGCCGTCGGGCAGTTGGTGAGCGGCCAGCCACTTAAGCGCCAAGGCGACTGCTTCTTCACTTCCCTTTGTGCCGCCGTGCTTGGCAACCATCTTGCCGCGATTGCCGGCTCCGCGCCCCTCCAGGCCGTTGCCCGTGAACGCGCCGACTTCTTTCATCAGGTCGTTCTTTGGCGCCGTTTCCGCGCCGACGTCAAACAACTGCACCTTGATCGCCGCCGCGTCGACATCGTCCGCGATCGCCACTTCGGTAACCTCTTGAGGTACGTCCGACGCTTCGGTCTCGGCGACCGGACCGGGCGTAAAGACCTCGATTTCGGTGATCTCCAGTTGCTCTTCCGGCAACTCCATCTCCTCGACCTCTTCGACATCATTTTTGTTGACGGTGAGAACTCGGCGACGTTCCTTCGCTTCGGGAATGATGGTGATGATCGCCAGGATGATAATCGCCACCATGTGCACGATGACACTGACCAACCAACTGGGCATCGCCATCATGAGCAAGAAGCGGTTCCCAGCGGGCGCTTCCTCCTCGAACTCCTCTTCCTCTTCATCGGCTTCGGCCAGAGCGGCGTCACTGGCCTTGTCAGCCATCGACTGCTGTTGAGGCTCTTGATCGCCCGCGGATGAGGCCTTGGCGGGTTTCTTGAGATCGCTTGGCTCGGTTGCCATTTTCGAGTTCCGTGGAGCAATGAGAAATGAGGAGATTGATCGACGTGGGTGGATGAGATGAGCGTGCTGGCCCGAATGGCTCCACGTCAATCTATATCGAAAAATATCCAGGAGTTAAGAGTACCTAAATCGCATTGTAAAGCAAGGAACCCCTAATTCGGCGGTTATCTGAGCAGATGGGGTGGAGTTGAGGGCCGCCAGCAATTCCGTCACTCCTTCGTCGCCCAAGTGTCCAATTATTCCGAACAATCCCATTTCCGTCGCCCAAATCCGGTCTTCCGGCCGGTCGCCCGGGGGCTGGCCGGAGGGTGACTCGCGCGTCAATTGGTCGGAGAAGGTCCATAGCAAACAACGTTCAAAGCCGATAAACTATGCCACTTCGGACATCGATAGCCATCGATGGGTCATTTTATTGTCACCGCGATCCGGTGTAGCTGGTGGGGGCGATCCGCTACCCACGACGACTCTGAATTGGATTTGAGCCATGGCCAAAGGCGGCAAAAGTAAGAAAAAAGCTGAATCGATTTTTCTCGTCTGCGAAGAGACGGGCGACTACAACTACACCCTCCGCCGCAAGCCGGGTGGTGAGAAGTTGAAGCTGATGAAGTACAGCCCGCGGCTCCGCAAACACACCATGCACGTCGAGAAAAAGAAGTAAGCCGAACGGACTGCTTCGCCCGCAGGGAGTGGTATGGGCAAACGCTGGCGGCTTTACCCTCATGACGCCGAACGCGTCAAACAGCTCGAGCGCAGTGCGCGCGTCTCTCCCGTCGTCGCTCAACTTCTCTTGGCCCGCGGCGTCACCGACCCAACCGACGTGCAGGACTTTCTCCAAGCGCGGCTCAATGGTCTTCGCGACCCGGACCTGTTGCCGGGAATGACGGACGCGGCCGATCGGGTCTTCGCGGCGATTCGCGACAAGCGCCGCATCATGATCTACGGCGACTACGACGCCGATGGCATGACGGGCGCGAGCATCCTGGTGCTTTGTATTCAGGTGCTCGGCGGCAATGTCGGCTACTACACTCCCAACCGGCTCGAAGAAGGCTACGGTCTCAACGAAGACGCCCTGCGAACGCTGCGCGAGCGGGGCGCCGAGCTGGTGATCTCGGTCGACTGCGGCATCGGCAGCATCCACGAAGCGGCGGTCGCCAAAGAGATCGGGCTGGAGTTGATCGTCACCGACCACCACGAATTGGCGGACGAACTGCCCGCCGCGGCCGCCATCACCCATCCCCGGCTGCCGGGAACGGCGTACCCGTTCGGTGGTTTGTGCGGAGCGGGCGTCGCCTTCAAGATGGCGTGGGCTCTCTGTCAGCGGGCCAGTGAAGCGAAGAAGGTGACCGACCGGTTACGCAACTTCCTCGTGTCGGCGATGGGTATCGCGGCGATCGGCACGGTCGCGGACGTCGTGCCGTTGATCGACGAGAATCGTTTGCTCGTGCGACATGGACTTGTCAGTCTCCGCGAGAAGCCGGGCATCGGCCTGCAGGAGTTGCTGCGAGTTACGAAGCTGAGCGAGAAGGCTCAACTGGCGAGTGAGGACATCGCCTTCATGATCGCGCCGCGGCTGAACGCGGCCGGGCGACTCGGCCAAGCGCAACTCGGTGTTGAACTGTTGACGACGCCGTCGCGAGAGCGAGCGGCCGCGTTAGCTGAATACATCCACGAGTTGAACAAGAGCCGCGATAGTTTGGAGCGCTCCATCTACACGCAGGCGCTCAAGCAGGCGAAGGAGCGGTTTGAGCCGGAGAACGATCCGGCTTTGGTGCTCGCCGGCGCCGGTTGGCACACGGGCGTGATCGGCATCGTCGCGGGCCGCCTCGCTGAGAAGTTCAATGTCCCGGTGATCGTCATCGGTCTCGACCAGACTGGCGTGAAGCCGGGGACCGGTTCGGCTCGTTCGGCGAGTGGTTTCAATCTCTACGAAGGGCTGCAGGCGTGTTCGCATCATTTGGCCGGGTTCGGCGGGCATGCGGCCGCGGCCGGAATGAAAATCGAGGAGTCGAAGATCGACGCCTTCCGCGACGATTTCTATGAACAGGCGGCGGCGGAGATCACCGACGAAGCTCGCGTGCCGGAGATTCGGATCGACGCCGAGTCGCCGATCAGTCAGCTGAACGTGCACATCGTGTCGCTGATCGATCAGCTGGCTCCGTTTGGCGAGGCGAATCCGCGGCCGGTCCTCTGTGCGACGGGCGTTGAGATCGTCGGTGAACCGAAGAAGATGGGCGGCGGTGATCGGCACTTGTCGCTCAGGCTCAAGCAGCACGGCAAGGCGCTCCGCGCACTGGCGTTTGGACATGGTGACTGGGCCGACGAATTGGCTCAATTGGAAGGTCCGATCGATATCGCTTACCGTCCGGTGATCAACGAGTACCGCGGTTTTCGCAGCGTGGAAATGCACTTGGTCGACTGGCGGCCGGGCGAGTCGGCGGAATCGGCTGAAACGGTCGCCGGCGGCGCGAGCAAAGCGGCTCCGCCCAGCTAGCGCGTCGGTTCATTCATGATCGGTCCGGTCTATCCGATCTGTCCGATCAGAAAGCACCCCGGCGCCGACCTGACGTGCGACCCAGGAGGCGAGTCGGCGCGGTCTGGTAGCATCGGTTTTTCTTTGAGGTTTCACGATGGCTGCAATGACCGACGGCGAACGCCGCGACCGGATGGTGATCGAGCAGATTGAGCGTCGCGGGGTTTGCGATCCGCGCGTATTGCGGGCGTTGCGT
This sequence comes from Pirellulaceae bacterium, assembly GCA_030748485.1. Taxonomy (GTDB): domain Bacteria; phylum Planctomycetota; class Planctomycetia; order Pirellulales; family Pirellulaceae; genus JASMLW01. The sequence continues at coordinate 664 of JASMLW010000041.1, read as the reverse complement.
GAAGTGCCTCGCGAGTTGTTCGTCAAACGGCGCGACGAGTCTCGAGCGTTTGACGACGGGGCGTTGCCGATCGACTGCGACCAGACGATCAGCCAACCGTACATCGTCGCGCTGATGTCGGCCGCGCTGGAGTTGAGTGGCGATGAGCGTGTGTTGGAGATCGGCGCGGGGAGCGGTTACCAGACGGCCGTGTTAAGTCGATTGGCGGGCGAGGTGATCGCGATCGAGAGGCACGATCGATTGACGAGATCAGCGGCGGAGCGGCTGAACCAATTGGGCTGCGCGAATGTCACGATAGGGACGGGCGACGGAATGCGCGGTGATCCGGAGCGAGCGCCATTCGACCGCATCTTGATCGCCGCGGCGACGGCCGAGTGTCCGGAGCCGTTATGGGATCAGTTAGCGGAGGGTGGAATCTTGGTGGGTCCATTTGGTCCGGCGAGTGGTCAGATACTCAAGACGCTGCACAAGCGGGACGGAAAGCGGCATGAGCGGAGCATCACAGGTTGTCGTTTCGTGCCCTTAATCGCGGGGCTTCCCGATCCCCCTTTGCCGAGCTGAGTCGTGCAGCTAAGATAAACGACCCTCGGGGCGTGGCTCAGCCTGGTAGAGCGCTGCGTTCGGGACGCAGAGGTCGAAGGTTCAAATCCTTTCGCCCCGACTT
>JASMLW010000040.1 GCA_030748485.1 Pirellulaceae bacterium | reverse complement strand
CCGCGTTCCACCCTCACGAGCCGCGCCGCCTCGTCTTCGCTTCCGTCGGGGGCTCCAACCCGATTCGACAGCCACCCCGGGAGCTTCCGGAACTATCTCCAATGGAAACTCAATCGCCGGGTCTGGAATCTCGCTCGGCTCGGGATCGTCGATTGCTGGCTTGCCCGTCGATTGCTCGTTCCATTCGACGGGCCTGGAGACCCGTCCTACTCACTTGCCTTGCAGACGACGATCCAACCGTTAGCCCGCAACCGGCCGAACAGCCAAGGAGTCTTGAGAGCCCGATGGCGGCGCGGATCGAGTGACACGCATTGTTCGACATGAAAACCGGCCAACCGCAGCGCCCCGAGCAACTCGGCCTTCGTGAAGACGTGAAGGAACATATTCGGCAAGCCGCGGTATGGAAAGAACTTGTCGCCGCGCTCGAATCCCGCATCGCACCAGTCGCGCCAGACGCTCCGCAGCACCCACCAAGGACCGCCAGGATCGTAAAGGTTGTACCAGAAGTTGTGAACGTGGATGACGAACTGCCCACCCGGTTTGATCATCCGACGAAAGTGTTCGAGCGCCAGTGCGCGGAACTCGGCGCCGCGAATCATTCCGAGCGTACTAAACAGACAGACGCCGTGATCGACGCAGTTGTCGGCGAAGCAAGAGAGGTCGACCAGATTGGCCTGGACGCATTCGATTGGCAACTGATCGACATCGGCCTTCTCTTGCACAATCGCCAGCATGTGGGCGGACAGATCGATAGCCAGCCCGCGAAAACCCGCGCTGCAAAGCCGGGTCAGCGCTCGACCCGTGCCGCAACCGAAGTCGGCGATGAGACCGCGACTGTCGTTCGCCCGCAACGCGTCGAGAACAAGTTGCTCATCGAATTCGAACAACCGGTTGAAGGCGAAGTACTCGTCGTAGTCGGTGGCGATGGTGGTCGAATGCGCATAGTCCATCAATTGGCTCGTGACGCCGACCGGTAGTTGCCATTGAGCGTTTCGCTTGGCCATGGGAACGATCAACAAGGTTGTCGCGCCGCGGCGCGGCCGATCAAAGCGGAGGAGCGGTTTGGTGTCGTGGAATTCCGATAGCGCTCTGTTGTTTGGCCACCACCCGCCGGGAGGGCTGGCCCATTGTCGGTATATGTTTGCGGCATTATAATCCGCGATCCCCACTCACCTTTGAACCTCGTCCGAGGAGATTAATCGTGGCAATTCGCGTTGCAATCAACGGCTTTGGTCGAATTGGTCGTCTCACATTCCGCAACCTGGTGAAGCGCGCGGATGAATTCGAAGTAGTGGCTATTAATGACCTTACCGACAACAGAACGCTGGCCACGCTGCTCAAATACGACAGCATCCACGGTCGCTATCCGGGCGAAGTCACGTATGACGATCAGAACCTGATCGTCAACGGAGTCGCCGTCAAGGCGCTTGCCGAACGCAATCCGGCGGAGTTGCCCTGGGGCGATCTGGGCGTCGATGTGGTGATTGAGAGTACGGGAATATTCACGGGTCGCGCCGGCGGCGGCAAACCCGGCTACGACTCGCACTTGGAAGCCGGCGCAAAGCGTGTTGTGCTCAGCGCGCCCGCCAAGGACGGCGCGGACATGACCGTCGTCTTCGGCGTCAACGAAAACAACATCTCACCTGAGATGAAGTGTCTGTCGAACGCCAGCTGCACGACCAACTGTCTGGCTCCTGTCGCCAAAGTGTTGAACGACAGTTTCGGGATCGAGTCGGGATTGATGACGACCGTACACGCGTACACGAACGATCAGAATGTGCAGGACATGCCGCATAAAGATCTCTATCGAGCGCGAGGCGCGGCGCAGAACATCATCCCCACGTCGACCGGAGCCGCCAAAGCGGTCGGTCTGGTCATTCCTGAACTGAACGGCAAACTAACGGGCATCGCAATGCGGGTGCCGGTCGCCACCGGAAGTGTTGTCGATCTGACCGTCAACCTGGCGAACGAGGCGACGGCTGAGTCGATCAATGCGGCGATGAAGACGGCCGCCGACGGGCCGATGAAGGGCGTTCTTTGCTACACCGAGGACCCGATCGTTTCGTCGGACATCATCGACGATCCCCACAGTTCGATTTTCGCCGCCGACTTCACTCAAGTGCTCGGCGGCTCCGGCAAGCTCGTCAAAGTCGTCAGCTGGTACGACAACGAGTGGGGCTACAGCTGCCGAACGGCTGATCTAGTCGCCAGAATCGGCGCACTGTAACAGCTTGAAGCCTAACACTTTCTCTGGAGTCGCCCCTCCGGTGCAGGGGTCGTATAGCCACTCCGCGCGGCGCATTGGCGTTTTGCTTGCGGAGACCAACTGCCGTAGATAGTATGGATGGATTAGTCCAAGTTCCCCTCCATCGCTGGAGACACCGATGACCAAACCCGTCTCCGTTGACGTCGAATCAACTGCCGTTCCCGCGAAAACTCACGCGTTGGAAACGCTCGCGCAGACGGTGGCCGACGATAGCAAACGCGATCCACAGGCTTACCTCACCGAATCGGTGACACCCCACGGCGGCGAGTAAACGGCCGTGCTCTTTCAACGCTTAGCAGGCCTGGAGACCGAGTACGCCCTGCGCCTACCGAAGCGACGGGACGAACTCTCCCGGTTCACGCTCTACCAGAAGGTGATCGCTCGCATTGGTTTGCGAGTTTTGTCGGTCGAAGCGCAGCACTTCAAAGAAGGTGTCTTTACGGCGAACGGCGGAGCCATTTGGTTTGACGCCGAGCGACCGGCGGCGGGTGCCGGCGTGCTCGAGGGGGCGACTCCAGAATGTCGCGATCCGGCCACGTTGTTGCTCTATCAGCGCGCTCAAGACCAACTCCTCGGAGAGGCTGCCGCGGCCACACCCAATCCGTTCTTTCTGATCAAGAACGACCGCGACAGCGAAGACAACATCTACGGAGCCCAAGAGAACTATGAATGCGTGATCGGTTCGCGGTGGCAAATGGCGCTCTGGCGAGCCGGAATGGTGTTGCTGATCCCAGCGATCTTGCTTTGGTGGCTTGGATTCGGTCTCTCGTTTATGGCGTTATTGGCCTACCAACTCGCCGCGGCGCTGTTGTTCGTTCCGCTGCAATTCGTCGTGCGGTCGCCGCAGCAGCTAGCGTACAATCTCTTCGGACGCGACGTTGTCGAAGGCCGCGAAACGGGGAGCCCGACGCCCGTCTGGATTGAACATCTATTCGTCACGCTGTCGCGAGTCATGACGGCTCCGTTGGCTGTTGGATTGTGGTTAGTGGCGAAGCTCGTCTTGTTCCGCCGAGTGCGTCGGCACTTGACACCGTTCTTGATCAGCCGCAGTGTGATTGGCGGCGCCGGCACGATCGACTCCAGCGGCAAGTTTTGGCTTAGCGACAAGGCTCCGGCGATCAACTGCGCCAACGGCATCGGCGGATTTTTCAAAGAGCGCCCGATCTTCATCCTGGGACACTTCCTCAAGACACTCCGCGCCGAATCGTGCAGCGATTATTCTGAGTTGTTCGCGCCCAAGCAACGACTGCAGATCGGCATCGGCGACTCGAACATGGCGGAAGTCGCCGAGTTTTTACGTATCGGAACGACGATGCTCGTGCTCGACGCCATTGAAAACGGCGAGATCGTCGAGTCACCGACGTTCGCAAATCCGATTTCGGCGCTCCGCACCTGGTGCGGTGACTCAACGCTCACCGCCCGCGCAACCGACACGGCGGGCCGCGAGTGGACCGCGCTGGAATTGCAACGCTTCTATTGCGACGTTTGCCGGCGAATGGTCGACCAGCAATTCGACCCGCCAGCCGCCGCGCTCGAAGTGGTCCATCGCTGGGAAGCCGCCTTGGACGATCTCGAGCAACTGCGCGACCTGGGCGAACCGCCCCAGCGGCTGATCGGCTCGCTTGACTGGGTCACGAAGAAGTGGCTGTTGGATCGCGCCGGCGATGAGGCGACGTGGTCGGAGTGCAAGAAAATCGACATCCGGTATCACGAGTTGTCAGAGGACGGCTACTACAAGCAACTCGAGTCGGCGGGTCTCACGTGCCGGCTGATTGACGAAGAGCGTATCGACGTCGCCATCCGCACACCGCCGCCACAATCGCCGGCGACGACCCGCGGCCGCTACATTCGCGAATTTGCACATGGCTCGGAGCCGCTGCGAGTAAACTGGCGCAGTGTCGCCATCGGCTACGGATTCCGCACGAAGGTGATTCGGCTTTCACAGTATTCCGGCGGACTGGCCGTCGATCCCCGCATCGGCAGCGCGGCGCCGAGCGATGACGAGACCGAGGGGTTCGAATAGGAGTTGTTGAGGATTTGGAGTTTCCCTCGATCGATTCCAGCGACCTCGTAGGCCGGCAAACGCAGCGCCGTTCCGGCAAGCGATAGGTGCTGTCAGTATCACCAGATTGAACCATTCTCGGTCGGCGTTTGCCGGAGCGGCGTCGCTGCGCTCCTGGATCCGGCCTACTGAACGCCCGGCCGGCGAGATCTGAACGACCGTTGCCGTTTAGCGATCATTGCGAAACGCTGGCCGACACGCCAAAATCGAGGCATCGCACCTCTCCCATGAACAACTCGACACCCCAGGTGTTTCGAAATGCAAGTTGATGTCACGTGCCCTTGTAGTCACCGTTTCACTGTGTACGACGATGGGCGGGCCGATGTGCTCTGCTCGCGTTGCGGTCACGTTGTCAAGATTCGCGGCGACACACCCGTGATGGCGCAGGTGGCGGATAAGCCGAGCGGCCCCAGCGGCGTCGCCATCTTTCTGGGCATCGCCATCGCGTTCGCCGTCGTCATGTTTGGGTTTGTCGGATTCGGGCTGCTCATTTTCCTCGGCATGAGCGGGTCATCATCGCAGACAATCGTCGCCGCACCGGTCATGCCGACTCCCTTCGTCACATCGCCGCCCGCCAACCTGCCGGCGCTGCCATTTGTGTTGCCCGAACCGCCGGCTCCCGACGTCACGACAATGGCTCCCGACTTTGAAGTTGGGAAAGTCGAGCAAGAGGTAATGCGATTGCACGCTGAGCAACGATATCAGGAAGCGCTGCCGCTGCAGTATTGGGTGATCAACCACAGCGATCGCGGCGAGTACAACATGGCCTGTCTGTACGGGTTGATAGGCGACGTCGACCACGCGTTCTACTGGTTGCAGCGATCCAGTTATCGAGGCGTCGATGTGTCTGTCGAGCACATGCAGGCGGACGCGGATTTGCGTCTGCTGCGATTGGACTCGCGGTGGGCGACCTTTCTGTCTTTCGCCGCAAGTTGCGAAGCTTACTGGGATGTGAAACGGTCGACGCAGGATTTGCGAGCTGAGGACGTCGTCGTCAAACCACAGGGCTACGACGGAACAAAGCCGCTGCCGCTGATCATCGCCTTGCACGGACGAGGGGAGCGGCCGGAAGATTTGGTCGGTCCGGAGGTTCAGAAACTGGCCGATGAAGCGCAAGTCGTCGTGCTCAGCGTCGCTGGCTCAGCCGACCTCGGACCCGCGCACGATTGGGTTTCCAATTGGAACGACGGTCCCTACTACGAGAATTGGAGCCGTCTGGAGGACGCCATGTCGTCCTTTCGATCGAACCACATGTCGGCCACCCCAAAACAGGTCTTTGTTGTCGGATTCGGTTCCGGCGCGGCGGCCGCCGCCGAACTTGTCATTCGCCGGGGAATCGGCGACTCGGAAATCTCCGGGGCAGTGCTCTTTTCACCCTTGTGGGAAGTCGCGCTCGCCGACGAAGACGACGACGACATCCGCTTGCCCGCGATTCCCATTCACGTGATCTGCGGCGAAGGCGAGCACAGCGATATTCTCAGCGCCGCGCGAATCACGGCTCGCCGGCTGCGGGAGGGCGGAGCCCAAGTCGACGATCAACTCATCGCCGACGAGAACTACCACCGCCGCCCGAAAGACTTCTGGAAACGAGTTAGCGCGGCGCTTGAATTGCGTGGCGAAGCGAAAGCGACGGCGGAGTCTGCTGCGGAGAAACAACCTGCGGAGAAAGCGCCTGCGGAGAAAGCGCCTGCGGAGACTTCCGAAACGGCTGAGAAAACCGCCTCAGCGGGTGATTCAGAATGAGTGGCGGTTGAGGATTCGAGCGCGGACGCCAAATCGACCGCGCCCGACTCGACAGGACGGGCGACGCGCGACGACTAGTTCGTTTCGTTGGCGGACGACTGCTAGTTTGGCGCCGTGTGAGGTTTGTCATCCCACGCATTGATGATCAATTCATCGGCCGACCAATCTTGCTTTTCAGCTTTCCGTTTGAGGTTGTCGATGATCTGCAGCGCCCGGGCCGCTCGAAGCCGACCGCGGTAAGTACGCGGCTCCTTGCGGTGATCGCTGGCTAGGCGAAAACAGTATCGACCGTTCGCCTCGACCATAGTTACGATTGCCCCAATTTTTCGACGGCGCACGAAGACGGTCATCTCGTCGCCCTCTTGTCGGAACTCAAATCCGCCCTCTTTGATTGTCCTCATTGTCACTCTCCGCGGCATTACCGCTGAAACCTCTCCTCTGTCCATGGATCGCCGTGGTTGTGTTGTCCGGCCCGTTCCAAAAAGCCGGTGCGATCCTCCTCTGTCAACTCAAACCCGCGAATCCATTCAGCGCTGCACGGTGGGCGGCCATGAAGAGTCCAGCCGTTGTCGACTTGGTGCAGCACAACAAAGGTGTCGCTCATCATCCAACCGCTACATTGTCGGCTCCCGCAATACGGAGATTCTGGCAGTCGTCAGGGAGAATGGCAAGCGTCTGGAAGGCGGCCGGATTGGGAAAAAACTGACTGGTCCGCGTCTTGCCCTCATGTCAACCGCTGACGAACAACTTCGTAGAACATCGCCGCGGCCGCCGCCGAAACATTGAGGCTGTCGACAGATCCGCGCATCGGCAGTGTTACGGGTGTGACACACTTACGTCGCCAAGCGTCGCCCAAACCGGCCGATTCGCTGCCCAGAACGATCGCGACCGGACGACGCAAATCGACTGCCGAAATCGGCGTCGCGGCGTCCACACGCGCGGCCAAGATCGTCGTGTTCCGCGCCGTCAGCCACTCGACGACGTCGTCTGCGGCGGCGACGGCGGCGGGCAACTGGAAGACGGAGCCCAGACTGGAGCGGATGGCGTTCGGATTGAATAGGTCTGTCGCTCCGTCGGTGGCGATCAACCCTCCCGCACCGGCAGCGTCGGCCGTGCGGAGGATAGCCCCGAGATTGCCGGGCTTCTCCAGGCGATCGACGACGGCAAAAAAATCATGCTCACCACTTCTCTCGCGCGGTGTGAAAGCGTGCAACGGGCGCTCGGGCGTCGCGGCGGTGGCGACCAGTCCCTGCCCACGACTTCCATACTCGATTTTCTCGAACAGGTGAGCCGGCAAGGCGAATATCGACCCGCCAGCCCGCTGGGCGGCGGCGCAGACCGAGGCGACTTCCTCTCGCTCGATCCACTCTTCATTGCAGAACAACTCATCGATCTCCACCGACGCGGACAGCGCAGCGCGGATCTCGCGGAGGCCGTCGATGATGATTCGTTGTTGGCGCTCGCGCGAGCGGCGATCGCGCAGCTTCTGCGCAGCCTTGAGGCGAGGATTCTGCGAACTCGTCAACACCGAGAATTCTGTCATCGACCTTTGTTCCGCGAAGGCTACGGCTCAGTCATTCCGATCGATTGGATTCATTTCCGGCCAGCGGGCGACTGAACCAGCGGTCAGCCCACGCCCGTCCGTTGACCTCAACCACATGTCGCGACCCACCGCCCCCTGCTGACAAGCTCCAAAGAACGCATCGTGGACCAGCGCTTCCAATTCCGCGGGACCAAAGCCTGGCGAGTGACAGCTGAGAACAACGAACGCCAGTTGACCCTTTGTGACATCGGCGCAATCGGCAAGCAAGCCGGGCAGGTGCTGCACGATCTTCCACGGTTCGCCCTTCGGGCCGTGACCGTAACTGGGCGGATCCAGGATGACCGCATCGTATCGGTTACCTCGCCGCAGTTCGCGCCGCACGAACTTGCCGGCGTCTTCATCGATCCAGCGAATCGGAGCCTCGGATAGTCCGGAGAGATCAGCGTTGTCGCGCGCCCACTGAACGACATTTCGAGCAGCGTCGACGTGCACCACTTCGGCTCCCGCCGCCGCGGCGGCCAGCGTGGAGCCGCCCGTGTAGGCGAAGAGGTTGAGCACTTTGAGTGGCCGCTGGGCCGCGCGAACTCGCTTTCCAATCCAGTCCCAGTTGGCGGCCTGCTCCGGAAAGACTCCGACTTGTCCAGCCGGTGTCGTCCGCAATCCCAAGACCATGTCGCCGTGCCGCACGGTCCAATCGTCCGTCCGCGAGGGAGAGGTCCAACTGCCCTCGCCGCGGTCGTCAAACTTCGCATCACAGCGCCACTTCGCGGAAACGGGCGAGTCGCGACCGGCCGGCGGCGACGGTCGCTCGACGACGAATGGCCCGAATCGTTCGAGCTTTCGCTCGCGGCCGAAGTCAAGCAGTTCGTATTGATCAGCGGTGAACATCCAGGACTTTGCGGTGGCTGCTGGTTGAGGTTACATTTGGATCTGATCCTGTCTCTTCGAAGATAGCCAGCGGATGGAGCTCGTGGCAATATGCCTGCCGAACCCGAACCGACAACTTTGAGCCAGCTGGTCTCGGCGAAAGATCGCATTCAGCAGGCGGAGCCTCCCACGAAACCTCATCCGCTCGACGCCGACGACGAGCAGTTGCTCCGCTCCGCCCGCAAGCCGATCTCGTCGCTGCAGATCGCGATAACCGTTGTCGGCACGTTGGGATCGAGTGCGATCGTCGGAATCGCCGCCGCGCTGCAGCAGGGTTCGTTGCCGGCGGGACTGGCCGTCGCCCCCATCGCGGGACTCATCCTCTCGCCACTCTGGTTCACACTCACCCGGCAAGATTACAAAGGCCGCTTCGCATTCTTCAGCGGCGGGCCGCGAACGCCTTCAAACGCCGACCACGCGACCGCTCAACACACGCAACCGGTTGTTGATTCGGGCGTCGCCGCGCGCGCAGCCGTTCGACCAGACTCACCGGCGGCGGGGAGCGAGCAATCTTCGTTCTTGCTGTGGTCGGTCGGTTTTGAGAACCGCAACCTGCAGTCGAGCCGCCACTACACACCAGTTGACGGCATCATCGTCGTCATCGCAGGCATCCTCGCGATGGGGATCATTCTCGCCGGACCGATCCTGGCGCAGGTGATCATCATCTTCTGGGCGTGAGGTTGAAGTAACGCAAAGCTCGAGCTCGACAAGCGAGCGCCCTGCTGCGTTCGACCGGCTCACGCCGGAATCTTCGCGCGAGCGGTCCGCAGGCATGCATCGTAGACGCGATCGACGGCGATGGCCCGCATGGCGTCGTTTGGAGCAGTTCGTCGCTGACGGGTCGTGCCGCCCTGGTAGAACTCTTGAATTGGCGTGTGCCCATGCCCATAGGGCCCGCTCTTGTGAGGCTCGGTGGTCCCGTGTAGTGAAATGCAATTCGTACCGACCGCCGCGGCGATATGCAGCGGTCCGGTGTCCGAGCCGACAAAGAACGTGGCCCGCGCCGCTAGTGCGGCGAATTCGCCGAGCGTCGTGGCGGGAGCCAACACGGCGTTGACGCCGGCGTGCGAGACGACCTGCTCAGCCCACGCTCGCTCCTTCTTTCCACCCCAGGCAATTACGCACGGAATCCCATCGCCCGCTAGTCGTTGAGCCAGCTGGCCGTAGTATTCGACGGGCCAGACTTTGCTCTCCCAAGCCGCTCCCGGGTTGAGAATCGCATATTGTTCGAAACCCCGGTCCATGATGAACCGCCCCACCGTTCGACGGGCTTGGTCCCCTAGCGGAAGCCGAAACTCGACCTCCCCCGCGCGGACGCCCAGCGGCGCGAGCAACTCGAGCTGATGATCGACGACGTGATCCGAATGCGTTGTCAAGCACGTGTTGTTGAACCAATCGCTGCCTTCGCGCGCGAGCGCGCCGGCATTGCCGATCCGCTGCGGCGCGCCGCTCAACCAAGCCACCACCGAACTCTTGAACAGTCCTTGAGGATCAATCGATACATCGAATCGCCGCAACTGGAGCTCGCGGCGCAGCTTCCACAATCGGGACGGAGATTTGGCGAATCCGCGATCCACTTCAATCAACTCGTCAAGACACGGATGCCCGCGAAGCACATCGGCGCAGTTGGATTGCACAACCCAACTAATGAAGGCCTGGGGGAATTGCCGCCGCAGCGCGCAAAGCAACGGCGTCGTCAGTACACAGTCACCGATGGCGCTCAAACGCACGATCAGGATACGCGGGTTGGGGTGAGCCATTTCGCCGCCCTTTAGGAAACCTCGAAAGCGTCAAGCGGCGCGCGAAGCCGACGGCGGCGCCGGCGACCGGCGGCACTCATGCACCAGCTCGCGCACGAATCGCCGCGCCGTCAAATGCTCGTACAAATAGGTGGCGAGCTTGGCGATTCGCGGAGCAGCGTAGCTCCAACGCGCATGGTATGTGAGCCAGTTAAAGCGGTTCAGCGCCCGTAGCGTCTCATCACATCCTCCCGCGTCCATCGTCGGCTGCTCGCCGCGCGGCGACACCGTGTCCGCCTCGACCAGCATCTGCAGATTCGGATCGGCGGCGGCGGAAAACAGAGTGTGGGCGCGATACCCGCAACTCTCCGCCAGCAGACGAAGTGTCTGCGGAGTAAAGTTGTGAATGTGCGCGTAGTGGAACAACTTTCCCCGCGGCGCAAAGGGAGCCGCCAAATTGGGACACTCGATATACAGTCGCCCGCCGGGCCGCAGTAGACCGCGGATACGCTCCAACGCCTGGCGGGGCGATTTGAAGTGCTCGATCACGTGAACCAACAAAATGACATCCGCGATCGGCTCCTGTGGTAGGTCCTCCAACGACTGCCGCTGCAGTGGCGAACGAAGAACTTGACTGCCGTACTCGCAGAATCCCTCGTGCGGCTCAATGCCGCAAGATTCCCACCCTTCCACCTCAAACGCCTTGACGTTGCAGCCGATGCCCGCACCGATTTCCAAAATCCGATCACCCTGTTTCAGGTAGGGCCACAGCTGTTGATAGATGCGGCGGCCATTCTTCCACGCCCTCATCACTCGACGATCCGATGGCGTCGTCTCGCCGTGGTAATCCTGGCGGTATTGGCTGCCGTAAAACTCGGCTAACTCGTCGTCCGTGGGAATCTGAGCGTGGCGGACCAGACCGCACGTGCGGCAGACATCCGTGTCCAGCGGCTGTTGCTTGCGGTCCGATGTGGCGATCCGCTCGAATTCACAACCGCCGCATAAGTCACACGTCTTCTTTTGGGTCATTCCATTTCCCCAATCGCTCCGTTGCGAAATGTCACTCGCGCTTCTTCTGATCGCTCGTCGGTGCTGGTTCTTCAAATGCTGAGAGCCGCACCGGCTCGGCCGCGCGCTGCAACGGCTGAGAGAATACGTGCTGGTCGCGAAAACGATTGACCGCGTCGAACCGGCGCCGCGACTCTTCGTCGTTCTTGAATGGCAAACCGATTTGATTGCCGGCGAACTCCGTGCCGTCGTAGATCGTGCCGCGCTGAAAAGGACCTGCCCCCAAGACCCAGGTCGCGCGAGCTGTGCTGCGGCCCGTTTGAATGCCTGACTGCCAGACCGGCCGCCGCGTCTCCCGCTCGTAGGCGAACAAGGCGATCTTCGCGCCGCCCGTCGCATCGGACCGGCGAGCCAGCGATAGCTCGGGCAGCGACGGCACGAGCGGCGCATTGGGAACAAGACTCGCCGCAGCCGACAATCCACTGCTCGCCGGCACTCCGTACGTGATGTCGTGCTCGTCCGTGCCCAACGCGCCAATCCGCGCTTCGACAACGTAGTCCGCCTCCTCCAGTTGGTCGACCACGCGCACGTCCGCGGCGAACATTTGCTGACGCAGTGAACCGATGATATAGTTCGAGTTGACGAACCCAGCCGTCTTGACCGCTTTCAAGTGGCGCTCGTCCAAAAAGACTCGCTTCCCCGCCAACACGTCGAATTCAATCTGAGCCACCGCGCGATCGACCGCATCTGAGGCCAGAATCTGCTCAGTCGCCGTACGTAACTTGGTGGTCCCGCATCCGCAACAGATGCCGAGAACGCCCAACAAGAACAATCGCCAGTGCATCGACAATCATGCGTAAGAATGACAAGACGGGGGGGCCCAAGAAGGCGGCGGAGTATACTCAAATGCCACCAGCCGCCAAATGCCAAACCCTCGCCACTTCCAGATCTAGTCCTTGCTTGTGTGCTAGCGGCGACAGCATGCCAGCCCTCCGCGGCGGCGGCTGATGAGCCGGTGAGGGCGGGTCGCGTCGTGTTTGAGGTGGGGCCCCAGGAGGAATCCACCCCCCCACTCTTCCGGCTCGCCAAACACGAGTTCAAATACGAGTTGGTGGCGACGCCCGGTGTCGCCGGACAGCTCGCCCGCTACCGCTTGACGTTTCCTTCACCGGTAAAGACACCGCACGCGGTCAACAACACGGTGCACTGTGAGTACTACGAGCCGCTCGGCGGTGCCAAGCGGAAACCGGCGGCCATTGTGTTGCACATTCTTGGCGGCGACTTCTCGCTTTCCCGGTTGTTCTGCATGGAGCTGGCTCGTCGTGACGTGGCCGCCCTGTTCGTGAAGATGCCGTACTACGGGCCGCGCAAAGTCTCCGGCCAGCGGATGATCAGTGAAGCGCCCGAAGCGACGGTCCGCGGCATGCGTCAGGCCGTGCTGGACATCCGCCGCGCGACTGCCTGGCTGGGCGACCAACCGGAAGTTGACGCCAATCGACTCGGCGTCTTCGGTATCAGTCTCGGTGGAATCACGGCCGCGCTGACCGCCTCAGTCGAGCCACGGTTACACAATGTTTGCTGCGCTCTGGCGGGCGGGCGGTTGGGCGAGGCGATCTGGCAGTCGCCCGAGCTGAGCGAGTTGCGAGAAAAGTGGGAGGCGGAGGGGAAGACGCGAGACGAGTATCTGGCGGTCGTGCGGCCAATCGATCCGGCAGTGCATGGCGAGCGAGCGCGAGACCGGAGGATCTTGATGATCAACGCCAAGGACGACGAAGTGATCCCCAAGCAATGCACGATCGCGCTCTGGAAGTCATTCGGAGAGCCGCCGATCATCTGGTACGAGGGCGGTCACTACACGGTGGCCCGCAAGTTCTTGGCCGCGCTGCGCGAAGTGGGACAATTCTTTGAGCGAGCCGAGTCACCCAAGACGTGACC
>JASMLW010000039.1 GCA_030748485.1 Pirellulaceae bacterium | reverse complement strand
GGCGCGCATTTGGAAACAACTCCGAGCACGGCGGACGAAGCGTCGCGCTACGGTCAGAAAACTATATCTCGAATCGCTCGAGCCTCGCCGTGTGCTCGCATTGCTCAGTCCATTGGACGGAGCCGGTCCAACCACGGATGTGGCGCGGGATAACGCCTACGATTTCGATCGAAACGACGCGGTTGTCGTTGGCAACGTGATCAGCGACGACACGGGGCAGGGTGTCGATGAGTTTGGTGTCGATGACGATTATCAAGTCGTCAGCGTGAACGGCCAGCCGGCCGTGTTTGACGAGCCGATCGTGTTCGACTCGGGCGCAATGCTCACCATCCAGCCAGACGGCGGCTTTCAATTCTCAGCTCGTCCCAGCTATGCAAATGTCGATCAGTTCACGTATCGCATCGGCGACGGTGTTCGAGAGTCGAATCAGGCGACCGTCGTGCTAACCGGCCGGGAAGTCGACGGCGCCGTTTCGATCCGAATCACAACGGACACCGACGCTCAGCTCATTTCGCTCGGTGAACCTCACATCGTTCAAGCGGCGGCTTTCCGCGCGAATGGTGAGCAAGAGGATCTGGTCGTCCATTGGGAGTCCTCGTTGGAGGGGCCTGTGGGCCAAGGCCGCACCTTTGACGCATCGCAACTTGGCGTCGGAGCACACGTAGTCTCGGCGTTCGTGATTGACGAGCTCGGGCATCGAGCCGAGGAGTCTGTGGACTTAACCGTGGAAGGCCCGCCGGCCACGCTGGGAACAGTCGAATTGACTGACGATGGAGTTCTTCTCGTCAACGGCACTGAGGGTCCGGATCGGATCGCGGTGGTCAAGCGGGCAGGCCAGCTATACGTGCACGCGAAGTTTGACACGCGTCGCTGGACCCGCTTTTCGTTCGCTGATGATGTGCGGGAGTTTCGCGCCACGCTGCTGGGCGGAGATGACTTGCTACACATGAATCGGCGCATCGATCTTCCCAGTGCGTTGGTTGGCGGTGACGGGGACGACATGCTCAGGGGAGGCTCGGGCCCTGATCAGATACGCGGCGGCGCCGGCGACGATCTCGTCTTTGGGGGAGCGGGCGACGACGACATCCTGGATCAACTCGGCGACAATCGCGTCTTTGGCGGAGGCGGCGACGATACGGTTGTCACCGGTGATGGCGCCGACCGAATCTGGGCTGGGCGAGGCAACGATCGCGTGAACGACGCTGGAGGCCGAAACGCCATCCGCGGCGAACGCGGTGACGATGTGATTCGGAGTGGGAACGGCGATGACCGAATCTGGGCGGGGCGAGGCGATGATCTCGTTGTGGCCGGCGGAGGGCGGAACTCGGTGCATGGCGGCCGCGGAGACGACCGAATCACGACGGGGGAAGGTCAAGACGTGGCGTTCGGTGGTCGGGGCGACGACCGGATCTTCACCTTCGGCGGCGATGACTACGTGCAAGCCGGAAGGGGAGACGACCTCGTTTGGGCCGGCGACGGAGCCGATTCGCTGCTGGGAGCGCAGGGTCGTGACCTTCTGGTGGGCGGCATGGGGAGCGACAACATTGTCGGCGGCGGCGGCGGAGACTTGCTGATCGGCGGAGACGTGATGAGTGATCAGCGGAGCCACCGACTTGAGCGAGCATTCGCGACGTGGACCGAGTGCGAGGACTACGAGGCCTGCGCGTCGTCGTTGTTGGCGTCGTTGAACGACATGGACGATCGTCAATCCGACTCCTTGGACGGCGGCTCAGGTCGGGACTTGTTCTTCGGCGGACTTCACGACGATCCATCCGCCGTGGTGCGGAGCGAATTTGCTCGCGTCCGGTTGGAGAAGTACGTCTTCAATGGGCAAAATGGGCAGCAATTGCAGCCGCTCATCGACTCGGCGCCGAACGGCGCGACGATTTGCATCGTCGGCCAACACGAGATTCCCCAAGGCGTCGAGGTTGTCGGCAAGCGCATCACACTGCTCGGCGTTGGAGACGCCAAATTGACGGGCGGGCCGGCGGCGGCGGCGGTCGTTCGCGTCTACGGGAATGGCAGCGTCTCCATATTACATCTCACGATTGACGGCGGCGGTACCGTTGGCGTTGGCGCCGGACAGGGCTTCCGGCCTCCCGTGACACCGGGCGAACCACCTGTCGAAGTGGGTTTGACGCCGAGCGACCCGCCTGTCGGATTGAGTTTGACGCCGAGGGACCCGCCTGTCTCCGCAGACGAGGCGCCCACCAGTGATACGATTCACTTGACCCATGTCACAATTCTGAACGCGACCACAGGTGTTCAGACCCTCGAGTACGACGTTGTTGTGACAAACAGTCTCGTCTCGGATTTCGGCGAGACTGGAATCCGTATTGAAAAGGGTCACTTTAAAATTGTCGATACAACAATTCTGGGGGGAACTCTCGGCATTCATATCGTCGACTCACCCGGTACGGCCAAAGAAAACCGCATTGTCAACTCGACAGTGGGCGTCGCAGATCGTTTTGGAATCTTGTCCGAGCGAAGCGGCGTCTTCGTCTTGAATTCGCTCGTCGTCTGGAATGGTCGCGGCGGCATTGGCGCGACCGACTCGGCGCTGCTGGTCCAGGGATCCAGACTGATAGGAAACTTTGTCGCCGGCGTTCACGCTCAGAAGACGCTGCTACACGTGTTCGACACGAAAATTCTGTACACGAAAAAGAGCAAATCGTTCGAGGATTTCGGGAAGTTCGGTGATGGCGTCATCTCAGAGTTGGGGCTTCCGGGAAGCTGGGTGCGTCACTCGACGGTCGATTTCTCCGGCCGCGCGAGCATTTTTGTGAAATCTGGTGAACTGCAGATCGGTTGGAACGAGCTGCGATGCGACGATTTCGACGTCGTGCTGGAGTCGGACGTCGGCCAGTCTCCACCGATTCTGGATCAGATGAAGGAGACTATTCACTTGCCACAGACGATCGTCAAGAAACACGCAGGGGACTTTGGTATACCCAATTCGTTCGTCGCGCTTCTGCCCGTATTTGGGATCGAAATGTGGCGAAAGTTGGTGATGAAACAACTCCACGTCCCGTACTTCACTCACGCGCATGTTAACGGCGTGCTGGTATTCAATGTCACGGCGCAATCGTTCGAGCTGGATTCCAACTACTGCGACTGTTTCGGCAATCGGACGGTCACGACGAGCATCGTCCTGGTCAAGCGCGTTGACGGCCGCAACGAGTTTGTATGGTCCGCCAAAGTCAACGGCAAATGCGCTATAGCTTCGACAGGCATGAAGGCGCCTGATCCACCGAAACTGTGAGAGCGGCGATGAGTGAGCCTTTTTACACGGTTCTTACATTGCTCTGACGATTGCCTCGAATCAACCGAGTAGAATCCACTCTGGATTGTGGAAGAGCCTCGGAACCAAGGGAGCGATCATGTCCTCCAAACGAAACTTCTCGGTAGTCTTTTTGTTGTTCATCATGGCTCCGCTTCTGCAGGTGCGAGCCGAGGATGATTTCGTCTCGCGGACAGCCCGGCGGGCGCTAGATCGATATCTGGCTGAGATTGACGAGATCGACAAGGTCGCTGCTCGTCGCAAGGCCGAAGCAAAGAGGCGGTTGCAAAAAGCGCTGGATGAATCCGGCAAGTTCGAAGCGGAGAGAGGGGCCCGCTATCGCGGCATGCTGGGGTCCTACTCAACGTTCGAAGGTCGCATTCCCTTTGTCATGCTCAGCGTTCCCAACGGCGATAACGTGTTCCGCGAATACGCCAAGAGCGTCATGAATGGACGAGTCGACCTCAACAAGGCTCTCTACAGTTTCCACACCCGCGGCCACGTCGTCATTCCGCGCGACGGCGCCTATTATTTGGAAGCCAGTCGCGGCCATTGGGATATGAAACTCAACGGCGTTGGCTACAGTCTGAGCAAGATCCCCAAGCATCCCCGGAACCGCTACGCCGCGGATATCGAATTGACGGCCGGTCTGTACGAAGTCGTCTTCTCTGTCGGCAACAACGGCGGCCAACTTCCGGAAGCGGCCATTCGGATTGTCGACAAACAGGCGGAAAGGGAGCTGCCGATTTTTGTCTACGAATCCGAGTTGAAGAAGTTCTGGAACGACCTCAGCCTGGGTGTCGAGTTGACAGAGACTTCGAAGTGGACGCGGGAGGAGCATCGGCTGTCGCCAAACGAGTGATCGCTATCGCCAATTCACTCGCGCGGGCGGTCCGCGTCGATCAGCGTGAGTACGCGGTCGGCCATTCCGGCCGGCATGTTCTCCTCTACATAGGCGCGAACTTCGTCAGCCGATGAAAACGTTTGGCCGTCGATTTGCCAAATCACCGGCGGCGCGGAGCTTGCCTCGCCTGGCCGCTTCGGCAACAGTCGCGAGCGGAGATCCGAAGTGAGTTCATCGAGACCACCCGGCAAGTCCTCTGGCCAGTCCAGCGGCGTGGACGAACTGCGGGACCATTCGGAAACCCGCTCAACAATGCGCTCATTCGGCCTCTCGATGATCCGCTCGCTCGTGCGGACTTTTGAATTGGCGTCGTCCGCATCCGGCAGGTCGATAATCTGCTCACAGTAGGGGCAGCTCGCCACTTTGTCCGCCTGATGACGCCCGATGAAATCGATGTCCAGAGGGCCGCCGCAGGACGGGCAGTCGAAGCTCTCGAGCGCCTCGGGAATCGGAACAGGTTCTTCCAGCACAAGCAAAGTCGGAGGCGTTGGGCGGCGGTTCGGAAAGAGTAGTTGGCGGATCTGCTTGAACATGCGATTTGCTCGGCTGCAATGGAAACGCGAAGGTCCAACACAACCGTATGGCGCAATGCGTCGGAAGTCTCCGCGCTGGGAGACGCACAGTCCGCTCGGCCACGATTCGACGTCCGTCTGTGCAAGTTGAGCGGATTCGCCGGATCGTTACGCATTTCATTCCCGTCCAAGAAGACCGTCGCCAAGGATGGCGGCGCTCGGGTCCGCCCGGCGTCGATTTTGAGCGATCTTGTAGCGATCTTGTAGCGATCTTGTGGCGATCGGCGGTTTTTGATACTCGTCGCCCGTAGCAAAGCCCCGCGTTCTATTCTCAACGACCATGCGCCGAACCGCCCCACTAATGATCGCCGCGTTGTGCTTATCTTTGAGCGGCGGCTGCAGCTATTTCCGCACGACAACCATCTCGCGTCCGGAAGACGGACTGACCATCGTCCTGCCGGGGATCGAGGGCGCCAGTTTCGTCAACAGCAACATCGCTCAAGGTCTGGTGGATGGACAAGTCCCCGGTCAAGTTGAGGTCTTTGATTGGACGAGTGGAAATGCTCTGCGAAGTCTGGAGCACCTCAGTGACGCTCGACGCGTGTCCGAGCAAGCGACGCGTCTAGCGGATCATATCGAGGAATCTCACGAGGTCTTCCCAGACCGTCCGATCAGCGTCGTCGCCCATTCGGGAGGCGCGGGCGTCGCGTTGGCGGCGCTGGAGAAGCTTCCTGAGCACCGCGAGATCTCGGCGCTCGTCTTACTGGCTCCGGCCGTTTCGCCCAACTATCCGATCCAGCGGGCGACGAGCAAGACGACATCCGGCGTCTGGTCGTTCTACTCACCGCTCGATGCTCAGCTCACGGTGGGAACCTCGCTATTTGGGACGATTGACGGCGAGTACGGTCCCGCCGCGGGCAGCAGTGGATTCAACACGAAACCGGAGGGCTTGACCGAAGTGCCGTTCGAGCCCGGCATGATGCGAACGGGCAACTTGGGCGGACACCTCGGCGGCACACATTTTGAATTCGTCCGCGAGCACGTCGCGCCGATCATCCGCCGCTCGCACTACTTCCCGTTGTCGGCAGACTGACGTTCTGGGGCGCGCCCAGGACCGCATTCACGGCGCTCAGGCGTCCTCTCGGAGAACTTCCTGGGCGAGTATTTCCCAGGCGTGAACTTATTGGATATCGTGGGTGCGGCTGCGGCGCCAATCGCATGCGAACGTAACGCGAGACGCGCGAGTCGAACCCGATCACGACCCCAGGCGGATATGAGAGCTGGGCATGAATCTGAGACCAAGTTGTTTCCTGCTGTTTCTCGCTGGCGCACTCGCAGCGTCTTCCTCTCTAGCGGCTCAACCCAATCTGAAGGCCGGTGTCAGGCTCGCCCTCAACGGATCGAAGTTGCAAGGCTGGGCGGCCCCCGAAATCGTCGACTGGAACAACGACGGCGCAAATGATGTCGTGGTGGGTCATTTTTCGGGCGTGCTAGACGTTTATTTGAATCGCGGCATGGGCCAGACCGGCCTCGATTTCGAAAGGTCCGAGATTGTCCGGCGCGATGGCTTCGCCGAGCGCGGGAGGCCTGTTTGGGCGTGGCGGTTTAACAAAGCTAATTGTGTCTGCCCGGGAGCCGGGCGAATCAGCCCGCGTGTTCTGGATTGGGACGGCGATGGAAAGAAGGACCTCATCATCGGCGATGGTCGAGGCGCGCAGATTCGGGTCTGGCGAAACATCGGCGCGGACGCGGCGCCGATCTTCTCAACTCATCATCTGACCTACCTGCCGCCAGACGGAGGGGTGCGGCCCTATCATGAAACGGTGCAGCCTTTTGTCGCCGACTGGAACGGAGACGGCCTGCGGGATCTGATCACGGGGCGGAACCGGGGCGCGTACGTCTACCTCAATCAAGGCGCGGCGAGCGCCCCCGAATTCGACTTCGAACACTCGCGGTTGGGAGCAAAGATTCGCGGTGTTTTTCCGCCAGAGCGACTCAGCCCTGTCGTCGTCGATTGGGATGGCGACGGCCGGCGGGACTTGCTGGTTGGAAGCCAGCGGGGCGAAGTGTGGTTCGCGCGTAACGTCGGGTCGCACACGCGACCGCAATTCGACGGTTACGCGCGAACGCAGGCTGGTGGCGACACAATCCGCGTTGGTTCTGAGGCGCGAATCGCGGTTGCCGACCTCGACGGCGACGGACGAACCGATCTGCTGGTCGGCGCGAACAATGGCGTGGTCTGGTTTTTTCAGTCGCGTCAACCAAATCCCATCGCGCGGAGCCGACATCTGCGCGTTCAACGCAATCGTTCCGTGCCGGTCAAACTCGTGGGAACGGACGATGCCGGGCGACCGTTGCAGTACACCGTGGTGACTCAACCCAAACACGGCAAACTCAGCGGAGCCGTCCCCGAGTTGACGTTTTCGCCAGATAAGGACTTTGTGGGGCGGGACCAATTCGATTTCAGAACCTCGGCGGGCGACTTGAAATCCGCTCCGACAACAGTGTCGATTGTGATTGAGCCAGTTGGCGCGCCACCAACCATCGCGACGCAGCCGGCTGATGAACTCGTCGCGGTCGGGCAACCGGCGCGTTTCCGTGTTGTCGCGTCGGGCCAGCCCCCGTTCTCCTATCAGTGGAATAAAAACGGCAAGTCAATTCCAGGAGCCACTACGGCTGAGTACGTGCTCCGCGAAACGAAAGCCGGCGACAACGCTTCCTTTCGCGTAACGGTGAAGAACACATTCGGGTCTGTGTCGAGCCGCGCCGCAGCGCTGCAAGTGAAATCCCTTCCCACGAAGGCGGACGACTCGCCGGTTGTCGGAATCTCGTACAAATCAGCCGTTGTTGAACCGGCTACGGCGGGCATCCTCACGCTGACTCGCACCGGCGACAAGTCGGGGGAGGTGATCGTCAGGCTGGCGTCGCGACGGGGACACGATCCGGTCGTCGCCGACGTTCATTACATTCCAGTCCCTTCATCGGTCACGCTGAAGCCGGGGCAAACGACGGCTGAGATTCGGGTAGCGCCGATCGACGACACCCTGGTCAACGGCACGAGGTCGCATACCTTTCTGATCGTCCCGAACCCGGCATATCGGGTTGCCAAGAGTTCAGCGAGGATGACGTTTCTGGATGATGATTGCCCGCACATCGCAGTTAGCCTAGTGACCGATGCGACTCCACAGTTGACTGGCGAGCAGACGTTTAGAGTAACTGCTCAGCCCGCTCCGCGCCGTGACACGGTGATCTCCTATTCCGTGAGCGGTACGGCGATCAGTGGAGAGGATTTTGAAGCGCTGCCGGGCCAGGTGACCATTCCCGCAGGCAGGACGTCGGCGACCATTGTCGTAAAACCCTATCGACAGTCGCAGTCCGGCGAAAAGAAGACAGTCACCGTGACTCTCCCCTTGCACCGATTTACCTTCTTCGATTTCTACAGATATCTGACCGCAAGTCGGTCGCGAAGGGCGAGCGTGCAGATTGCATCGACTGACACCAGCCCTCCCCCGCCCAAAGAAAGCGCCGTGCTAAAAACGCCGACTGACCCCGGCGTCGAAGAACTGCGTGGCGAAGTTGCCCGCCTTGGCTGGATCGTATTCTCTGCGCGTTCGAACGGCCGGCAGAGCGATTTCGATCTATTCATGATGAGGCCTGACGGATCGCAATTGCGAAACGTTACGAACACGCCCAAGTACGATGAGTACTCGGCTCGCGTTTCTCCCAATGGGGACAAGATGTTGTATCGACGCGCGTCGACCGGGAGAACGATCCGCGCGAGCGACCAGACCGAACAAGACGTCGGCTCCAAGGCGATTGGTACATTGCCGCCGAGTGGGATGCTGGTCGTCGCCAAAGCCAACGGTAGCGAGCCGCGATCGCTAGGAAGCGATGGGGGTTACGCCTGGGCGACGTGGGGCCCAAAAGGAGATCGGTTCGCGTGCCTCGAACAGACGTCGCAAAAAGATCCCGGGCGAGCCACACGACCGAACAGTTCGCACAAGATCGTGATTCGTGATGCGGAGACGTTGAATGTCATCACGGAGCTGCCATCGTCCGGGATTCACAGTCAAGCCATCTGGTCACCGGACGGAAAGCGAATCTGTGGACCGGCGGACATCCGGCCTGGAGCCGCCAGGTTGAGCAAGGGGCTCGAGTACTCGCTCGGCGTCGGGAAGATGGTGAGCGTCGAGATCGAAACTGGCAAGCGGATTCCGCTGGCGCAGTTCCCCGATTGGTATCCGGTCTGGGCCACCGATTCGGACGGCGATTGGTTTCAAGGCGGTGCGCCGCAGGTGCTGCATTCAGCCAACAACTACGGCGTCTGCCCCGCCTACTACGCCATGTTGTGGCGCAGCGGACTAGATCGCAAACCGTCGCAATTGGTATTTGCTGAGTACCAAAAGAACGTTTGGGGCGGGTGCACTTCACCCGATGACAAGTACGCCGTCTTTGTGATCGGCGGTGAAACTTGGCCCTTGCAGGGAAAGATGGCGATCATCCGACTCGCCGACGCTCCACTCGCGCGCGGGCGATCGACGTTGTTTCACGAAGTGCTGGCCGACTACTTTCCCAACTTGAAAAAAGGGCCCGTCTTGGATCTGACTTCCGCTCCTGCAGGTTTTGATCCGCACTGGACCGGCGCCGAGATCGAGTTCGACACAGATCAGTTGGATGGTCGGTAGCAGGTCCTGGATGCCGGGCGGGACTATTTGACTTCACCTTTCGATCTTGCAGTAGGGAATCGCTTTTTGAAGACTTTCAACGCCGGCGTCGCTCACTTGCGTCCCGGTGAGCCGTACGACTCGCAGGCTGCTCAACACCGACAGATGCTCCAGACCGGCGTCGCTGATGCCGGTTTGGCTCAGGTCGAGTTTCACGACATTTCGCAGCTCTTTCAAATGAACCAACCCCTGGTCAGTGACTTCGGTGGAGTTGAGGTCGAGAGCAAGACCTCTCGTGTTTTTCTCGATAGGAAATTGCCAGGCGGCTCCCACTAGCGTCAGCTGCTCGAGTTGCTTCAGCGCC
>JASMLW010000038.1 GCA_030748485.1 Pirellulaceae bacterium | reverse complement strand
GGACGTGCACTGCCGCATCGCGATCGTCGAGACGGCGCCGGCCAGCAAGCTGCGTCAGATGCGAGCCTACGGCGCCGATGTGTTTCGAATCCGCGCGTTCGGAGTCGATGCGGAGGCGACCAAGGAGTGTTTTCGCCGGCTCGAGGCGATCGCTCAGCGCCCCGATGCGGCGATGCAGGTGAGTTCTTACATCTACAGCGCGCCGGGAATGCGCGGAGTCGAAACGATCAGCTACGAACTCGTCGAGCAAGCGGCTGACGGCATCGATCACGTTTTCTGCCCGGCCGGCGGCGGCGGACTGTGTCTGGCTGTCGCCCGCGGATTCGCCGAGGCTGTGCGGCGCGGCGAGATCGCCCGCAGTCCGGCTGTTGAGTGCGTGCAACCCGCCGGCAACAACACCATCGCCGGACCGTTTCGCGATGGAGCCGACAAGGCGCAGGAGGTCACCTGCACAACTCAGATAAGTGGGCTGCAGGTCGCCAACGTGAACGATGGTCACCTGGTGATCGAAGAGTGCCGTCCGACCGGCGGCGCCGGCCATCTTGTGGACGACGAGCCGATCTGGGATATGCAACGCCAGCTGGCTCAGCGCGAGGGGATCTTCACCGAGCCGGCCGGCGCGGTTTCCGTCGCCGGAGCCGTTCAAGCCGTTCGGCAAGGCTTGGTCGCCGCTGACGCCGCGATAGTCTGTCTCGTCACAGGCACGGGATTCAAGGACGAGGCTGCTATCGATCGGATGATTGGCCCGGCGGAGTTTCCGCTGATCGACATCGGCGACCTGGTCTAGAGTTGGCGAGCGCGTCGGTGGGCTTCGAGTTGAAACTCGGCGGGCCGCCGTCCGCGATCGCGCGAATTGCGGACGACCTGGACGGACCTTATGATTGGAGCCAACCTGCTCTTCTCCAAGCGACAATGAGATGATCTGTCTCCCCAACGACATCTACGATCCCGCCGATTCGATCGAGGACACACCATGACCAACCGACGCCGATTTCTCCAGGCCGGAGCCGCAGTTTCCCTGGCCGCACTCAACGCCAACGCGTTCGCCGCTCCCGCCAAGGACGGATTCATCCGCCTGTTTGATGGCAAGTCGCTTAAGGGATGGCACAAGAACCCGAAACGAATCGGGCACGGCACGGGCGGCGTCTGGCGCGCGGAGGAAGACGCGATTACCGGTGAGCAAGATCCTCCCGGTTCGGGCAATGGCGGCATTCTGCTCACGGATCAGAAGTTCGGCGACTTCGAACTGCTGATCGACATGAAGCCCGATTGGGGCGTCTGCTCCGGACTCTTTATACGAGGCAACGACAAGGGGCAGTGCATCCAGATGATGGTCGACTATCACGACGCTGGAAATGTGGGTCACCTGTACGGCGAAGGCACTGGTGGATTCAACACGCGGGTCTTCGATATCAACGGAAAATACGACGACGACAAGAAGCTGCTGGGCATTCAAACGGACAAGCACAAGACGGCGAAAGAGGTCGGGCTGATCTCGAGTTGCTCGCCGGCCGAATGGGTGAAGGCGTGGAAAGTCGATGATTGGAACACGGCCCGCGTGGTTGTCGCCGGCAAGCACCCGAAGATCACGACCTGGATCAATGGATTGCAAGTCTGTCAGTTCGACGGCTCCAACGCGGCAACGGCCGGCTACAACAAAGAGGGAGTCTTTAAGTCGCTCGGCCGCGCCGGCAGTGTCGCCGTTCAAGTGCACGGCGGCAAGGGTTGGCCCAATGGAGCCAAGTGCCGCTGGAAAGAGATCAAGGTTCGACCGCTCTAGGCGGCGAGGATGTTCAGCACTATCGCGCAGCACATCGGCGCGAGTTTCGGCGGAGGATCTGTTCAATGACCGCGCAACCTTTCCGGTGGATTGAGAAGACGATCGTCTTCTTCGCGCTCAGCTGCTCGGCGGCAACACTGAGTGGCGAGATCGTCCGCTATGAGATCACCGCGCGCGAACCATTCGCCGACGGAAAAGTCTTCGGCGAGGTCGGCGAGTATGAAGTGATCAGCGGTCGTGTCCATTATCGGATCGATCCCGGCAACGCGGCCAACAAGGCGATTCGGGATTTGCAGTTGGCGCCGCGAAACGACGACGGTCTGGTCGAGTTTCAATCGGACCTGTTCGTGCTCGCGCCGCGCGACCTCAACCGCGGCAACGGCACGGTCTTGTACGACGTCAACAACCGTGGCAACAAGCTCGCATTGCGGTTCTTCAATGACTCGCGCGGCGGCAATGACGCGGCGGATCCGGGGCACGGGTTTTTGATGCGAGAGGGCTTCACGGTTGTCTGGAGCGGCTGGGACGGCGAGTTATTGGACGGCGGGGGACGGATGCGACTGTTTTCGCCCGTCGCGCGTCGCGCGAACGGAGACTCGATCAAAGGGCCCGTCCGTTTTGAAATCGCTCCCTCTCAAGACGACGCCACCCGATTGCCGCTCAGCCGCGGCGGCCACGGAGCCTACCCTCCCACGAAGCAGGGCAGGGCGAGCGCAACGCTGACGTGGCGACTGCGAGTCGACGATCCCCGGGCGCCGATTCCACGGGACCAGTTCAAGTTGCACGTCACTGAATCTTCCGCTTCGCCTCAAGGCCAGTTGCCGAAAGTCGAGTTGGAGATTCCGGCTGGGTTTCGCAAAGGATATCTCTACGAACTCGTATACGAAGCGCGCGATCCGCTCGTGCACGGCGTTACATTCGCCAGCGTCCGCGACCTCATGACCTCGTTGAAGCACGGGGGTGGTGAGCAGCATCCGCTATTGGTGGAAGGCAAACCGGTCATCGAACGGGCGATCGGCTTCGGCGTCTCGCAAAGCGGGCGCTATCTGCGCGAGTTCGTCTATTGGGGATTCAATCTGGACGAGCAGAAACGGCTGGCGTTTGATGGCGTGATTCCCCACGTCGCCGGCGGCGGACTCGGGTCGTTCAATCACCGCTTCGCCCAACCCACCGCGTTCGCAACTCAACGCGAATTGCGCGACTGGAACACAGACCGTTTTCCATTCTCTTACGAGCAGCAAACGAATCCGCACACGGGCGCCAGCGACGGCATATTGGGGCGTAGTGTATCGGCAAACAGCGCGCCGCTCGTCTTTCACACGCAGTCGTCAGCAGAGTACTGGACGCGGTCCGGATCGCTG
Source organism: Pirellulaceae bacterium (assembly GCA_030748485.1). Classification (GTDB taxonomy): domain Bacteria; phylum Planctomycetota; class Planctomycetia; order Pirellulales; family Pirellulaceae; genus JASMLW01. The sequence continues at coordinate 8,372 of JASMLW010000038.1, read as the reverse complement.
CCCCACACGGATCCGCTGGGGAATCGCGACGCCGAACTGCCGGCCAACGTTCGGGTCTACGCTTTCGGCGGTACGCAACATGGACCGAGCGGCTACCCGCCGTCGCGATCGAATGCTCAGAACGCCGGAAATCCGGGTGACTATAAACCGTTCCTCCGCGCACTCTTGATCGCGCTCGACAACTGGGCGAAGAGCGATGATCCGCCGCCGCCGAGCGTCTACCCGAAAATAGCCGACAAGACGCTCGTGAAATTCGACCGAGCGTCGACCGGGTTTCCGCACATCCCCGGCGTCCGTTACCCCGAGGTCATCAACCAACCGTGGTTGCTCGACTTCGGCAAGTCTCTGGACTCCACCGGCGTGATCACGCGTCAGCCTCCGCTCAAGGTCAAACCGTACGGAGTGCGAGTCGCCAAGTGTGATGCGGACGGCAATCCGCTCGGATGTTTGAATCCGCCGGAAGTCCGCGTGCCGCTCGCCACGTTCACGGGTTGGAATCTGCAGAATCGCGAAGCGGGAGCCGAGAGCGAGTTGGTTGGGTTGCGAGGCTCGTACATCCCCTTCGCGCTCACCCGAGGCGACCGAATTGAGGTCGGCGATCCACGGCCCGCGATCGGTGAACGGTACGCATCCATAGACGCCTACTTGCAAAAACTGGAAAAACAGTGCCGCCAATTCGTCGCACAAGGCTACCTGCTTGAAGAAGATGTCGAGCGAATTGTGAATCGCCAGCGGGAACGCGCGGCGCCGCTGTTTGAGAAAATCTCCGCCGACGATCAGTAGATGATGATAAGCTACAACTGAATGGCGAGTTACACGTCGATCTCCCCGCCATCCCACCAAATGTAATCCCACCTATCACCGCGCACCGCCGCGAAGGAGTCAACTTGATGAGTTCACATCGCCGCCAGCCATTGGTTATCGTTTTCGCGACCGTCGTGTTGCTGAGTAGTGTTTGTCGATCGGAAACGAATTGGCCACAGTGGCGGGGCCCTACCGGTCGCGGCCACAGTGACGCGAAACTGCCGACGCAGTGGCAGGATTCCGATGTGCTATGGCGAGTTGAAGTCCCCGGTCGCGGCCATTCGTCGCCCGTCTTGTGGGGCGATCGTATCTTCCTGACAAGCTCGGAGCCCGACGGGTCAAAGAGGTTCGTACACGCGCTGGACCGAAAGACAGGCAAAGTGCAGTGGTCGCAGCAGGTGTGGCAAGGCGCAGCGGAACGATCACATAGGATGAACATGTTCGCCTCGGCGACCTGCGCCGTCGATGGCGAGCGGGTGATCGCCTTCTTCGGCCACGCCGGATTGCATTGTCTCGACCTTGACGGGAACCGCATTTGGGAGCGGAAGCTGGGGCCGTTTGTCAATCCTTGGGGAACAGCGTCGTCGCCCGTCATCCATGGCGATCTCGTCGTGCAGAACTGCGAGTCAGAAGAGACGTCTTTCCTGTTGGGAGTCGACAAACAGTCCGGCGAAACCGCGTGGCGAACTCGACGCGAATCGGTCCGCGGTTGGTCGACGCCGATTCTCGTAGGAGTCGCCGGCAAACAGGAACTGATCATCAACAGCGAACTGGGTGTCAACGGTTACGATCCGTTCACCGGCAAGGACTTGTGGTTCAGCCGCGGCGAGCGGGGACGGGGCACGCCGACGGTTGTCGAACAAGATGGTGTTGTCGTCGCCGTCAGCGGTCGACCGGGAGCCATGTGGGCCACTAAGCCGGGCGGCCGCGGCGACGTGAATTCGACTCACGAGGTTTGGCGTACGACACGCAAAGCCGGCCGCGACTTGGGATCGCCGATCATCGTCGGCGAATATCTCTTCGTCGTCAGCTATCGGCCCGGCGTCGCCAGCGTTTACGACCTGAAGACCGGCAACGAACTCGCCAAGTCAAGACTCGCCGGCAACGTCTCCGCTTCGCCCATCGCGGCAGGCGGTCATCTTTACGTTCCCAATGAGTCGGGTGTTGTCTTTGTCATCAAGGCCGATCAGTCGCTGGAAGTCGTGGCCAAGAATCAGATCGCTGCTGAGGAGGATGAGCTGTTCCGCGCTTCGATCGCGGCAGCCGATGGCAGGATGTACGTTCGCTCAGATCACGCGCTGTACTGCATCGAAAAATAGCGAGCGGTCACTCGGCCCCTAACGCGACTTCGTGATACTCGAGCGCCCACTCGCGCATGTACCGAACCTGTGTCGGTGCGATTCGATAGACGATCAATTGCGGATTGTCGATCGAACCCAAGTATTGACGGAGCAGAGGATTCTCGTCCCAAATCTCCCGCAGCAGTTGGCGATCGGACACCGTTTCGGCCACGCCCGTGATTCGCACTTGATTGTGCTCGTCGTCGAGATAGCAGAGTTCGACTCGCGGGTTCGCGGCGATCTCCTGCGTCTTGTGATACGAACGCAGGTTCGCCACGTAAACGGTGAAGCCGTCAGTCCGCACGGGCGAAACGGGCCGCAATCGAGGCTGGTCGCCGTCGATCGAAGCCAAGTACGGGAAGCGGTCCGCGCGGAGCACGCTCAGCGCCAATTCGCGCACCTCGGACGGGTCGAGAGGTTGAGGGGTCGGCTGGTTCAAGGAGCTACCGTTTCTGTGGCTTCTCTCGCGGCGCGGATTTGGCCGCCGCCCGCAACCGCTTGGCGTGTACGTCGGCGACCGCCCACATGTAGTTGTTGATCCGCTTGCTATCTTTGTGTTCGTCCGCGGCGAGGTAGATGTACTTCTTCGCCAACTCCTTCTTTCCGGCGGCCTCGTAGTAAAGTCCCAGATAGAGGCGGGCGTAAAACAGCCTGCCATCGAGCACTTCCGCGGAAGGTTTGTCTTTGCGGCATTCGGCCAGTACTTCGTCAGGTGTGAGTTCGCCGCGAAACATCTCGTAGATCTGCATCATCGGCACGCGGCGATCGTTCTTGATCGGCAGCATCGCCTGGCGAGCCTTGGCGAACCCATCGGTCGGCGTCATACACAGGAATCGCCAGACCGAGTTCTCGACATCGTTGTCATGGTACGTCTGGTAGAGAGCGAACTGAGCGGCTCCGCGCTTGTAGAGCTTGGCGTAATACATGGCGATGCCTCGCTCCCATTGCCGCGATTCAATCTGGGGTCGCAGCTTGACGTAGTGGTCGAAGTCCTTCACGGACTTTGCCACTTCATTCAGCCGAAAGAGCGCTCGTCCCCGATGGTAGTAAGCGGCCGCCCGATCACCGTCGGCGGCAATGACGCGATTGAGGGCGGCCACCGCCTCCTCGAATTCTTCGTCATTCAAATGCCGCGACGCTTTGGCGAACAACGCGTCCGAATCGTCGTCGGCCGCCAGAGAAATTGCCACCGGCAAAACCAAAACGAGTGTGAACAGAAGGATTCCGATTCGCATTTCCCACCCCAGTCAGACTGTGATTTTTCAGCGCGAGCTTGATGAAGATAAGCGACCAATCGAGTGATAGCAACGCATCTACTGATAGCTGACGTCATAGCTGACGTCATAGCTGACGTCATTGCCGCTCGGATATCAGACAGGCGCGGCAGTTGTCCCTAGATGAGATCGATTGTCTCATTTAGCGACACGGCTCATAGGTAGTCGGCAGTCGGTTGGCGAGTTCACGGTGAAGTTGTAACTGGGTCCGTAGTCCTGGCTTGCATGTTTTTCAGTTTTCTTCGTTGCATTTTGTCAATTTTCGGTCCCTTAATTGCGAAACTATTGGTGCTAATTGCGGACAGACTGTCATTCACGCAATTTGCCCCCCCATTCGTTAAATCCTGTCGGTCGTTCGTGAGGAACGGCTCTCCCTTCAAGGAGGAAAAAACATGTTAGTCCTAACTCGCAAGTCAGGCGAAGAGCTGGTGATCGGCGACGACATTCGCGTCGTCGTGAGCCGCATCACGGGTAATCGAGTCACCATTGGCGTGGACGCGCCGGATCACATTCGGATTGTCCGCGGAGAGCTGAAGTCAGTGGTCGATTCGTTTTCTGAACCCGCCGAGGCCGCCGAAGGCAAGTCTCCTGTCGCCGCACCGCCGACCGCCTTGCCGGTCGACATGGAGATGGGCCCGCTCACGCCGCGCAATGCGCGCTGAGGTGGGTAGGTTGTGAGATCGCCGGTAGTAGGCGATTAGACAGGCACCCTGCAGGCGGTTAGACGGGCACCCGAGAAACGGCGATGTCGCCGCCAAAGCAGACATCGACATCCGCCCCTGGCCGCCGTTGCCGCTGGTGATAATCCGCAGCGTAGTGGAACGCACCGTCGAGTTGTTCGTATCGAACGGGCAGCGGGTGCGGATCAACATCGCACCAAACAATGCTCGCCTCATCGCCCAACTGGGCTGGCAGATTCACGTTCCAGAATTCATTTGGAGCGGTGCGGTGGTTGATCAATTCTCGAATGACGTCCGTGGCGACTCGTGAGGCCTGTCGCCAATCGATTGGCGTGTTGGCGGCGTGGTAGTGCGAGATCGCGATCGCTGGGACGCCGAGCAGGGCGGCTTCGCGAGCGGCGGCGGCCGTTCCCGACATCCACAAGTCGACGCCGAGATTGGCTCCGTCATTGATACCCGAGAGCAGCCAGTCGACGTCTTCTTCGAACTCGAGCAAGGCGAGCCGGGCGCAGTCGACGGGGGCGCCGTCGACGACGGCAACTCCATCATTCTGCTCAACCCTGATTGGGGAGGCGGTGGTGGCCGCGTGTCCGCAACCAGAATGTGCATTCCTGGGCGCGACGACGACGACGCGGCCGAGAGTTTCCGTCGCGGCTCTCAGCGCAGCGATTCCCGGCGCGTCAAAACCATCGTCGTTGGTGAGCACGATATTCAATCGCGGGCCCTCTGTCCCAACTGCGCGCAGACTTTGTTGATGGCGCGGGCGACGCGATCGACAACAGCGGGCGGCTGGAGCAAGACTGGGTGATGCAGCACGAGAGTCTGTTCGGCGGCGCGGGCGGCATGTGTCAACTCGCCGACAACGCGGCGCCGCGAGTTGCTGCGGCGAGTGAATCCGCGGAAGCCGTCGTCCAGCGCCAGTCCCTCGGCGCGGAACGCGCGGAGGTATTCATCGCGGGACAGATGTTGATCGGTCAGCGCGAAGGCGACTTTGAAGTAGCTGGCGGCTCCGCGGCCGGCGGGATTGGCGACGGCGCGAAGTTGGCCGCAGTCGAGCTGGCGAAGCAAGCGTTCGACCGAGTTTCGTCGCCGCTGATTTCGCTCATCGAGCGATTCGACTTGAGGAATCAGGGCGGCGGCCTGCAGTTCACTGAGGGGAGCCGCCTGGTTGCCGCGCTCGTAGTGAACTCGGATTCGCTGTCGAACTGAGCTGTCATTGGTGAGGAGCGCGCCGCCGCGACCGGCGGTGAGCAACTTGCTGCCGCCGAAGCTGAGCACGCCGACATCTCCGAGCGATCCGGCCGATTCCAAATTCACGACGGAGCCGGGCGCTTGGCAGGCGTCTTCGACGATGGCGACAGCGTTGTCGTCCGCCCAATCGCGAATCTGCTCCATATCGGCGAGACCGCCGTGAAGGTGCGAGACGACGATTGCCTTGGTGGCTGGAGACGCGGCTCCCATCAGTTGCTCGGCGTCCAAGCACCAAGTCCGCGGCTCGATGTCCACCAGAGCGGGGCGAGCGGCGAGACATTCGACGGCGCGAAAATTGCCCGAGAAGTCGTAACCGGCCAAGAGCACTTCATCAGCTTCTCCGATGCGGAGCCCGCGGAGCGCCATTTCCACAGCGATCGTACCGCTCGCGCACAACACGACGTGCTCAACATTGTGCATTTGCCGCAGCTGTTCGCGGAGGCGTTCGGAGTACTCTCCTTCGTATCGGCCCCAGCCGCCGTCGGTCAGCGCGGCGAGCACGCTGTCGCGCACGGCGTCATCGCAGGTCGGCCAAGTGGGCGGACCATCCGGAAACTCAGCGAGGCCGCCGTCGATTGCAAGTTGCTCTGTCATGAGAGAATGCTCGAGCGCCCGCGAAGCGCCTCCACGTCGATAGCGGCTGCAGTTGCGTCTGTCTATAATCGGACGTATCGAAGCGCTGCGGCCGCGATTGGCGATGGGTTCATCCTACGCAGACCAACCCTTCGACGACACCCATTCACGCGAAAACCACTTATGAAGCTCGTTCGATTCTTGATGGTTGGCGGGTTCTTAGGAGCCGGCAAGACGACGGCGATCGCGCGGCTCGCCAAGCACTACACCGAGCAAGGAATGCGAGTGGGCATCGTGACGAACGATCAGGCGTTTGGACTGGTCGACACGGAGTCTCTGCGGGCGCAGGGATTCGATGTGGGAGAAGTGCCGGGAGCCTGTTTCTGCTGCAAGTTTGACGACCTGATCGAGACGGCTCAGCAGCTGGACGACCAAACGTCTCCCGACGTGATCATCGCCGAGCCCGTCGGCAGTTGTACGGACTTGGCGGCGACGGTCGTCGAACCCCTGCGTCATCTCTACGGAGAGAAATATGAACTGGGGCCACTGGCAGTTCTCTTGAAGCCGGAGCACGGCCGCAAGATTCTTAGAAAAGAAACGGGCGTCGGCTTCTCGCCCAAAGCGGCCTACATCTTTCTCAAGCAGATTGAGGAAGCCGACATCGTTGTGCTGAACAAAATGGACAAGCTGTCCGAAGACGACCGCGAGGAGCTACTCGGACTTGTCGCCGATCGTTTTCCCGGCAAGCAGGTCATGGCGGCCAGCGCCAAGTCGGGAGACAATTTCGCCGATTTGATCGACGCATTGGCGAGCACTCCGGCGAAGCGAAACTCGTTCATGGACGTCGACTACGACGTCTACGCGGAGGGAGAAGCCGAGTTGGGTTGGTTGAATTGCCAGCTGAAAATCTCGGCTGAGTCGCCGTTCGATTTGGATGACGCGATCTTCGGGCTCGTCCAAGGCATCAAGTCTCGCCTGCGGAAATCGGCGATCGAAGCCGCCCACTTGAAAGTGCTTGGGCAATCTCGAGAGAGCACATCGATCGCGAATTTGGTGAGCAACGACGCCGACGTCGAGCAGTCGCTGGCCGCGGAAGTCAAAGTCGCCGCGGCCGATTGCATCATCAACGCTCGCGTCGCGTCCGATCCGGCGGAATTGGAATCCGCCATTCGTCAATCCGTAGATGAATGGAAAACCGAGCGGGGGATCGCGGGCGAGGTGACCGGCATGCAGCGTTTTCGACCGGGGCGTCCAGTGCCAACTCACCGTATGAGTTAAACGCTGGCCTCAACATTCCTCAGCCGAAGACAACCATGCCCTCTCCACCTCCTGAAGCTTGGATAGCGGACCCGGCCAGCAAGACGACGTTGGGCGCGGTTTTCGAGGGAGCCTCTGCTCCGTGGCGAGGATTCCGCTACCTGGCGGCGAACCCACCGCTGTGGCGGTACGCCGCGCTGCCGATCATCCTCAACTTTTTCATCACAGCGGTTTCGCTCTTCACGCTCATCTCGTTGGCCGTGCTCTTTGTGCGGTACATTCACCCGATGATGACGACCGACGTCGAGGGCGTTTGGCGGTGGCTGGCGTGGGGCGGCGAGATACTCATCGCAATCGTCATGCTGCTCGTCTGTGGCGGCCTCACGATCCTCATGTGGAAGTTGATGGAAGGTGTGCTCTGCGGCTATTTCTACGGGATTCTCGTCGAGAAGGTCGAGCGTTCCTTGGGCATCGCCGAGGACGAGATAACGAGCATTTCGTTCCTCTACAACCTTGTCGACACGATCATCAATCTCACGCTGTTGATTTCAGTCAACGTCGTCTTCTTCATGTTGAACTTCTTTCCGATCATTGGCGGCTTGGCGGCGCTGGTGCTCAGCACGGGTTTCACCTGGTTCATTCTGGGCGTCGATTTTCTCAATTACCCGTTGGCGCTGCGGGGGGTGAGGAGGCTGGACCAGTTTCGCTACGGCCGCCGTCACCTCGGACACAACGTGGGGATCGGTGGAGCGATTTTCTTCTTTGAGTTTCTGCCGATCATTGGCGCTATTCTCGTCACTTCGACAGCTGTCGGGGCCGTGCTGCTGCACCGTAAGATCGAGAACGCTCAGCCGTCGAAGTGAGCCGCGGCGCTCGGCCCGCGGCGGTCGGACGAAAGACTGCGAGACCCGCCTGCTGGCTTGCTGGCAAACCGACCCGACTGATCTTGACTCGCGCGGTGGATCGCTCGTACAGTCCCGCCCCTGCGCAAGTGGTGCGCAGTAACCGCACTTCATTTTGCCGCTCATTCGAGCAAAAAGACGCGAGCCGATCAAAACGATGAATCGCATTGCGACCAGGCAGATCGCTTGCTGCGCCGCCTTGATGTGTCTGATCATCGTCGCCGGCTGCCGGTCCGACGGGTATCTGAAGGTCCGCAAGATCCCCCGCAACCCATTGGAGGGTCCGCTTGA
>JASMLW010000037.1 GCA_030748485.1 Pirellulaceae bacterium | reverse complement strand
TGGCGCGGGGCGCGGCGAGTGTGGACCGCGGTGGCGCGGGGCGACGCGAGTGTGGAACGCGGTGGCGCGGGGCGACGCGGGAATGGAGCGTTGGTTGCAGCTGGAACGCCTGGTTCACCCGTGCTCAAGCACGGGCCTATGCCGCCTGCGGCGGAATGGGGCGTAAACGCCCCTGGTCGTGCGCGGCGGCGCGGGGGCTCGCGAGGGTGGAACACGGTGGCGCGGGGCGACGTGAGGGTGGAACGCGATGGCGCGGGGCGACGCGAGGGTGGAACGCGGTGGCACGGAGCGACGCGAGTGGGACACGATGGCGCGGAGCCACGTGAGAATGGAACGCGGTGGCGCGGGGCGACGCGAGGGTGGAACGCGATGGCGCGGGGCGACGCGAGGGTGGAACGCGGTGGCGCGGGGCGACGCGTGGGACGCGGTGGCGCGGGGCGACGCGAGAATGGAGCGTTGGTTGCAGCTGGAACGCCTGGTTCACCCGCCCTCAAGGGCGGGCCTATGCCGCCTGCGGCGGAATGGGGCGTAAACGCCACTGGTCGCGCGCGGCATGGCAGTCGCGCCCTAGTCATTCCCTCTCCAGGTGTCGCTGCGCTCCCAAATCCGGCCTATTTCTTGCCGATGCAATGCAAGTGCTGGTCTGTGCGAATGTAGATTCGCCCGTCGACAAAGACGGGAGTTGCGATCGTGTAGTCCTCCAACTTGTTTTCCGAAACGAGTTCGAGCTTGGACCCCACCTTTAAGACGTAGGTTGTGCCGTTCTGGTTGGTGACATAAAGATGTCCGTCGGCGAGAATCGGCGAGGACCAAATGGACTGGCGGCTGCGGGGGATTTCGATTTGGGCCAACGCTTTCCCCGTCTTGATGTCCTTCACCATCACGGAGCCGCGGTCGGTGCAGACGAACACCTTGCCATGGGCCGCGACGGGTGTCGGCACATCAGCCGACGGGCCCTCCTCCCAAACGACGTGCGACTTGGTGACGTCGCCCTTGCCGCCCAACCGGATCGCCGTCAGAGAGCGACCGCGCGCGTACGGCGCGATCACGAAACCGTCGGAGATAACCGGCGACGAGATCGACCGCCAGTTTCGCGCACCGCTTGGATTCAAGTCGCCGGCCACCCAGATCTGCTTGCCCGTGGCCGCATCGTGGGCGGTCACATGGTCGGCTCCGAGAACGATGAGCAGCTCTTTGTCGCCGTTGGAGATCACTAGCGGCGTCGTGTAACTCTGGGCGGATTCTCCGGGCGCGTTCAGTTCGCGGGCTTGCTTCCAGGCGACTTCGCCGGTCGCCTTGTCGAATGCGGCCAAGTACGATCCGCCAGTCTGCATCACGGCGACAACCACGTGTTTCTTGGTCAGCACGGGCGAAGTTCCCAAGTCCCACCACAGCGTATCGGCTCCGTATTCCTTCTGGATGTTCTTTTGCCAGACAGACTCGCCCGCCATGTCGAGGCAGGTGAGCGTCCCACTCTTGTAGTACGCAAAGATGTGTTTACCGTCGGTTGTCGGCGAGGGGTTACTGCCGCTGGCTCCCCGGTTCTTCGCCGGCCGCTCTTTGTCGAGTTTCGTCTCCCACAGTTTCTTTCCGGCTCGGTTGAGGCAGAGCACTGAGTTCATGCCGCCGCTCTCGCCGGTCAGCACGATCTTGTCGTCCCACACGGCGGGCGTCGACGCGCCGATGCCGGGCAACTTGTACTTCCAGACGACATTCTCCTCGGCCGACCACTTCACCGGGTAGCCTTTACCGACGGCGACGCCGTTCATCGCGGGTCCGCGCCATTGGGGCCAATTCTCTTTTGCCTCGCCGGCCGACGTGACGCTCAGAACCAAAGCCATCGACACGGACGACAAGACAACAAGCGAACCAACTGAATTCCGGACCATCTCATTCCCCTTGGATTCACAGTTTACCGCGCGCGGACCGTTCGCCGTGCGCTGCGGGCAATCGGTCAATGCGTCATCGCGTAGGTGATGATATTGATGCCGAGCGGATAGGAGACTCGCTCGGAATAAGTGTGGAAGAACTCCGTGTTCTCACCTTCTCGCTCCCAACCGTCGCCGATGTCATTGTTGTGACAGAACAACGCCATGAGGTTGCCGCGGTCGTCGAACCAGCCCCAGAAATGCGGATCGGGGTCGCCTTCCGGGTCGCCGTGCCAGTATTCAAAGGTGTCGCCCTGTCGCCAAGCGAAGATGCTGGGTACTTGCAGCTTGCCGTGAAGGTCGTAAACGTTGTGAAAGATCTCGTGGTCGGCGGCGAGTTCGCGCGGCTTGATGTTGGGAAAGACCTGCTTCATTTCCGCTTGCACGTGACGCCAGGCCGCGGGAGCCCAGAAGTCGTCGGCCATCAGGAAGCCGCCGTTGAGCAGATAGCGGCGGAGGCCCTCCATCTCCGGCTCACTCAAACTCATGTTGCCGACGTTCGACATGTAGATGAACGGGTAGTCGAAGAGCTTGTCGTCGGTCAACCGGAGCACGACGCCGTTGGGGTCGACCTGCATCGAGGTTAACTCTTGCAGCCGCGCAGAGAAGTTCCAGTCGCAATCGGGGAAGTCGTTTCGCCAGCTGGCTCCGCGCCGGCCGGATCCCCACGAGTCGTATTGGATGCGGGCGAACGTGAAGACGTCGTGCTGAAACTCCTCCTCGATCTCCCACTCGGGGTACGAGCTGCGGTCAGGCCGCGGTCGACCTCCGCGACGGCCGCCCTGAAACTGGGCAACGCCGACGACCGCAATCAACGAAAGTGTGACCGCGGCGGCCAGCGTCAAGATGGACGGCCTTTTCACGAAGTCACTCTCCACACAAGTTAGTAGTCGGTCGCAGTTTCTTATCGTCTTCTTATCGCCCGCCGTCTTCGCGGGGAGGATTCCCGCCCCGCGAGTCGGGTGGAGGTTGGCGGCTGCCGGGATTCCGTCCCGGCCCGAAATCTCCCGGACCGCGGCCACCCTGTCCGCCTACTCGTCCGCCCCCTGGACCTCGGTCGGGGCCAAACCCGGGGAACCCACCGCGACCGCGACCGAAGGGTGGCGGCCAGCCGATTTCCGCAGCAGACAGTTTACCGTCTCGATTCTTGTCGAGTTTCGTCAGCGCGGCGACCGCATTGGCAACCTCCTTGCTGGACAGCTTGCCGTCGCGGTTGACGTCCAGCGCCGTCATCAGATGGAATCCGGCCGGGCCGCCGAAACCGGGAGGCGGTCCAGGTTGTCCGAACCGACCCTGGTTGAGCGGGAGCTGCCGTCGTTCCGGCGGATCCTGGCCGCGCTGGTTTAGGCGTTGATCTTGATCGCGTTGCGCGTGCGCTGGAGTCGCCGCTAATGGAGTGGCGACAAGCGTCCCCGCAAGGGCGATCGAAAAAAGACGTCTGATCATCATCGGGCTCCTCCTCCGCCAGCTCGCAGTTCCGTCGCTGGAGGCTCGCTCACCTCGGGAGCGAACACCCACGGCCGCGCCTGTTTGATCGCCAGTTTACCATCGGCGGTGATCTTAAACTCGATTTCCATCGCGAACTTCTCATCTTCGAGCGTGCGGCCGTACAGCTTCGCGAATCTCGCGTGAATGCGGCCGAGATGAGCGCGCAATTCGCCGATGTGTTTCGGCGACAGAACTTGTTCGTCGCCCTTGACGCGGTTCGACGTTCTCATCACTTGGAATTTGGCTCCCTCCCACCAGTCGAGCAGAATCTCCTCGGGCACCGATTCTTCATCCGGATTGGTGACCAAGTCCTCACCCACTTGCGAGTTGATGTAGTAGTTGCCCATCGTCTGATAGAGGATGTCGTCGGTGACGGCGACACCGTTCGCCAGTTCATCTTTGTAGTTGGGATGCACGAGTACGCCCATCGCCGTGGCGAAGTGGTCGACGCGATAAAACTCGCGTTCCTCGAATGCTCTAAAGGTCCACAAGCTGGCGAAGACTTGTTTGATCGACTTCGACAGGTGACCTTCGTCGGCGCGGTGCGTGTACGATCCATACAGGCCGGCTCCGCTGAATCCAGGTAGGTCTTCGTTGTTCGTGCTCGAACGGCAACGCAACGAAGCGCCGGCCGGAAACGATTTGTGCAAGTCATCCAGAGCGCTCATCATCCAATCGGGCATCCGCCCTTTCCTGATCAGCGACCGCAACTCCTTGAGCTTCAGCTCTTGAATCTCGCGGCTCTTTCGAAACTCGGGGTTGGCCAACAATATCTTCGCGTAGCCGTAGAAGTCGTTGTGCTTCATGAACTCGTCGTAGAAGTAGAACGGCACGGCGGCTCCATCGGGAACGACGCCTGCGGGAAGCCCAAACGTGCGCATGGCTCCCAGGTTGGCCGCCTTTACGCCGATGCTCGCCGAGTCTTTGAAGTGGACGTCGTCCAGGCCGCGGATCTCTTTCACCGCCAGGTCGCGAGTGGGAGTTTGCGGTTTGGCGGGCCGCATCGACGCGAAGTGGTCGTCCACCTCTTCCGTCGTCGCCTCGCGCAGTTCGTAGCCGTCCGCCGTCACCTTGTACGAAACGAACTTGCCGACCAACCCCTTGATTTGCTCGTTCTCTTCGGCCTCGGTGATGAATGAATTCGGGATGCGATCTTGAATGGCTCGCAGATTCACATGGGAGAGCGGCGTCTGTCGGACGGCCGTGATGATGCCGGCCGTCCGCGGCATTTCATTCGGCAGCGTGCGGTAGAGAACCACGTCGCGCGGACTCGGCCGCTCGTCGATGTCCATGACCCGCAGTCGACCGAAGGAGTGTCCGAGATTTAGCGGCAGGTAGGCGATGTCCGTGTTCGTTAAGTCTTCATCCAGATAGACGGGTGGTCCCGACTTCTCGTACAACGCTTTTTCCGATTCGTATCTCGCCAACGCCCGTTCGCCCCGCGGGAAGTAACCGATGTTGCCTTTCAGAATGGGCATCATGGCGATCAGCTTCTCTTGGCAGAACTTCACCATGCCGTGCTCGTAAGAGTCGAACGGCTCAAACTCAAATGTGTACAGCCCCGGCTTGCCACTGGGCGACTTGAGCATCGGCCGGTAGACCAGCACGCCCTTCATTAACCCGCCGCCGCGGCCGGGCAACCCGGCGACCTGGCCGAAGCGGTGATGGGCGCGGTGAGTTTTTGTGTTGATGAAGTAGAGTTGAGACTTCTCGGTGGGGGCGCCTTCGAGCGAGAATTTGACAAACTCGAGCCCGGCGAGAAACGTGTCGATCATCACCTCTTCCCCGCGATAGGAAAGTTTGTGATAGGTCGCGTGGTCGGGAATCGAGCCGACCCCATCGCGGAACAACAACTCCGTCGGCGCCAACTTCTTGCCAGTTTGCCCGCCGCCGAAGGGGTCGAGTCCGCGGCCGCCCGGGCCGCCGCCCCGCCCAGCGAATGGAATCCCGGCTGGCTGCAACTCAGAGCCGGCAATCTCGCCGTCCCGGTTCTTGTCCAACTTCCGGAGCGCTTCGACGGCGTTGCGAAGCTCCTGAGCTGAGATTTCGCCGTCCTTGTTGGCGTCCAACGCTTCCAAGACGGGCGGCTTCGGAGGTTGGAAACCACCTCGCCCTCCACCTGGAGGCTGCGGGCCTCGTGGCGGTTGTCCCTGAGCCACCACCACCGAACTCAACCCGATCCCTATCAACACGACTGCACCAAGCATCGAACGACCCATCGCGACGATCTCCACAAACCAACTAAGATTGACAGCCAAATCCCCACAGTGGCAAGTGCCACACACAAAGCGAGCTACCGCTCGATCTTCCTTCGCCCGCTCCCGCTGGTCGCTGGAATCCAACCAGGGAAGCCCCGCATCCGCAACGCCACAAGTGGCAAGTGCCACACACAAAGCGAGCTACCGCTCGATCTTCCTTCGCCCGCTCCCGCCGGTCGCTGGAATCGAACGAGAGAAGCCGCGAATCCCAAAAGTGCCGAGCAAACCAGGGGGAGAGGTGACTACGCCCACCCGCCTGCGATTCAGGGCCTCCCAACGATAGTTGGACCCACGACACCCCTTCTGAAACGCAGGCGATTACCACTTAACCACAGCTTGGCCAGCGAGTTTTGGTGGATTTCCGATTTTCCGCGGAACTCGGGCCAAAATCCACCCAAATCGCAATTCTCACCCCCCAGACACCCAAAATCGCACCGACCAGAATGCAAAGACTCCGGCGGCGTCAGCGCGTCGCGCTCGGCGGTGGTTGGACGTCAGCGGGTGGTTGAGGCGACAATACGTCGCCTGTTTCCTGTCTTGAGGCCTCGCGAATGAAGAATCTGATTCCCCTCCTTCTTCTCATCATTCTCTGCCCCTTGGCGATCGCGAAGGAGCCGTTGCCGAGCGTTCCGGCTGGATTTGAGGTGACCGGGTTCGCCTACGCACCGGATCTAACGAACCTTGGCAAACGAGCTGACGCCAAGTCGATCGCCGAGTCCATTCTGCTGCCAAACGCGATCATCACCGAGGGCTTTCACACGATCAACGTGGCGACGGCGGACGGCAAGCAACTGTCGGGATTCCTGAAGCAGGAGAGTGGATTGCGGCTGGACCTGGTGCGGGACGACGGCAAACTGGTCTCGATTCGCAAGAGCGAAATTGAAGCGCGGAAGCGGGTCAACAAATCGGCGATGCCGGAGGGAATGGCGAAACAGCTCAGCCCGCAACACGTAGCCGACTTGATCGCTTTTGTCGTCTCCTATCAGCGGCCAGCCAAGCAACAGCAGAGCGACAACAAGCCTTCGCGGGCGAATGTTCCGCAGAGTTGGGGCGATCCCAAGTCGAACTTCCATTTCGCGCTGCGCGGCGACTCGCTCTCAATTCGACTCGACGGCCGCGCAGTTGGCAGCTACTACCTCCGGCACGATCGAGTCAAGCGGCCGTTTTTCGCGCATGTGAAAACTACGAACGGCGTGCAAGTCACTCGCCGTTTCCCGCCGCGCCCAGGTGAGGGAGACGATCATGGCGACATGCACCCGGGGCTTTGGTTGGCCTTCGGAAAACTTGGCGGAGCCGACTTCTGGCGGAACAAGGGTCGCGTAGTCCACGAACGGTTCGTGGGCGAGCCGACGGCGGCGGAAGCGGGTTCGTTCTCGACCATCAACCGCTATGAAACGGCCGCCGGGAAGCTGATCTGCCGCCAAACAACAACCTACCGGTTTAGGCGAGATCCGGCCGGTTACTTGATCGACATGGACGCCCGCTTCGCCTCCGATCAACCGTTCGAATTCGGCGTCCAGGAGGAGATGGGGCTGGGGATGCGGGTGGCGGCTCCACTGCGAATCAAACAGGGCAATGGACGTATCGAGAGCAGCACGGGCGGCCGCAACGAAGCGGGCACATGGGGCAAAGTCGCCCAGTGGTGGGATTACCACGGCGTCGTCGACAACCGTCGCGCGGGCATGATGTTGATGTCGGCTCCCGGGAACCCTCCGACCTGGGCCCACAGCCGCGACTACGGCGTGCTGGTCGCCAATCCCTTTCCCGTCGACTCGCCGGCCAACCGATCGATCAAGCGGCGTGTCAAACCGGGGGAGAAGTTTCGTCTTCGTTTCGGAGTCCTTGTACACGAGCGCGCGAAGGACGAGGATCTGGATCGAGCGGCCGCGTTCGATCGCTACCGCGAAGTAGTCGCCCAATAGTCGCCAAACAGTCGCCCCGCATAGGCGGACAGCTAGCGCTCCAGTCAACGGACTCAGTCGCCTTCATGTCCATCCAAATCGAATGCGGTCAGTGCGGTGAGCTGTTGTCGGTCCCGGTCGACAGCGCGGGCAAGACGGCGCGCTGTCCAGCCTGCCAATCGCTGACTCCCATTCCCACCGCCATCGACGCGCAGTTGGCGGACCAGCCGACGGAGACCGGAGTCGATCGCGCGGCGAGCAACCCGTTCAGCGAACTCGCGCGCGGCGGTGGTACCGACCCGCCGAGACCGGCCAGCCGTTCGCGCAGGCGCAGGCACGGCCGCCTATCCGCTCATCGCGGTGAGTTTCTGCTTTGCCTCGGCGTCGTCGCACTCCTGTTCAACATGTGCACCTGCTACTTCCTCGGCGGCTATGTTTGGTACTGTGCGAGTGACGACTTACAAGCGATGCGCGTCGGTCGCATGGATTCCAGAGGGAGAGGGCTGACTCACGCGGCGATGATCCTGGGGATGGTGGCGACGGCCATCCACGTCGGCTACGTCTTTCTTTACTTCGCCAGGATCGCCAGCGAATTCTGATGGCGTTTGTCCGCGAGTGGATCCTGCGTGCACCGCCCGATAGGCGTTGATATAATCGCCACGGTTCGATGATTCACAGCTCGATGATCACTCGCCCCCACCACACAACGGGAACAAAGTGAAGAGCGATAGCGGAGCCAAAGCAGGTGCTGTCGAGGTGTTGAACAAAGCGGGCTTCCACGTCAAAGTCAGAAAGTAGAATTCGGCGCCGCGCGGCTAGCGGCGGAGCCGGCCTCGCAGCGAGTGGACAGAGGCTGGACGAGTCGCTGAGTTCGCGGCGAGCGACGCGCTATCATGGATCCCTACCACATTTGGCTCGGCATTCCGGCGAACGAGCAACCGGCTGACCATTATCGGCTGCTCGGGTTGACTCGTTTCGAGGGCGACGAGCGAGTTATTGAGGCAGCCGCCGATCGGCAGATGACGCATGTCCGCAACATGCAGGGCAAGCATCCCGGCCTGGCCACTCAGATTCTCAACGAGTTGTCGCGAGTCAGAAACTGTCTGCTGTCGCCTGAAGCGAAAGCGGAGTACGATCGGCAACTCAGCGCCAGTGTCGCCGTAGTCGGGCCGGAGCCGTCAGCCGTCGAGCCGCTCGCCGCCGCGCCTGCGCCGGTGAGCGAAGCTATCCCGCCGCGAGTCGCGGCCCCCCTCGATTCGATCCCGTCGGTCGCGCCCGCCAAGCCGTCGCATCGCCGCCGAAAGCAATCGATCAACCCGCTCATCTTTGTCGGAGTTGGCTTGTTCGCCGTTGTGGCGGTGGGAGTTCTACTGATTGCCGTCGTCTGGATTGCCGCCGATCGCGGTGCCGACGCGTTTGCGGAAGTTGGCGATCCGCCACCCGTCTCGTCGCCTTTGACGCCATCACCACGGCCAATACGGATCAATCCAGATCTACCGTCCGTTGAGCCGAAGCCTTCGCCGCCGCCGGCGGTGACTCCCGCGGCGACTCCCGCGCCCGCTCCCAAACGGACCGTCGAACCCGGGCTCGTCAAGGCGACGTTCGCCCGGCAACCGCAGCAGCAGGCCAACAAGGGATTCGTCCCGTTTGAGAACCTCAATGATGTCCTCGATCCCACCTCGACGATCTTGTCCGTCCACAAGTGGAAGTTCCCAGCTAACAGAAACACGGCGGCGTTTGGCTTGCTGAAAATCGACGAGCCCGGCGAGTACGTATTCAAGACGTACAACTTCTACGACCGCAACGCGCTAGTCATCGGCGACAAGGTCGTCTGCCGCTATCGTGGGAGCGTACGCGGCGGACCAGATTCGGGAACGATCGCGAAATCTAAAGAACGCATTCAACTCGAGGCGGGGTGGGTCCCCTTTGTGGCGATCGGCTACGTCGATGCGCGGGGGTCGATGGACGTGACCTGGTCGCCGCCCAGCGCGGCGAACTTAGCCCCGATCCCCGAGGATCAACTGTTCCACGTCCCCGCCTGGCGCGACGCCCGCACCGCCGCTGAAATTTGGAAACAGCTGCAGTCGTTCAACGCCGACTAGCCGTAGATTTGGAGCCAACCGCAGTTGGTGAAGAATGGGACTTCTGGCGAAGTCCACTACCGTGCGCCGGCTAGCCGTAGTGGACTTCGCCAGAAGTCCCATTCCTCACCACTCAGCGTTTCTTCTTGTCCTCATCGACACGGCGCTGAAGGTCCGCCAGCTTCTCGTCGTTGGCCAGTAGATATTCTTGTTGTGCTCGCCAAGCCGCGGCGCGTTGGTCGAGCGCTTGCCGAAACGCGGGGTCTCGATCGAGTCGTTGGCGGTGCTGGCGTTTGAGATCATTGATCTGCTTGTCGCTGCGAAACAGCATCGGATAATTTTCCTCCAATCGCTCTTGAGCCATGTCGCGCACTACGACCAAACGCCCGTACTCGGCGTCGCCCTTGTGACGCGCGCGGATTCGTTCGATCTCTGTCAGCCGCCGGCTATCGGGCAATTCGGCGACACGCGGGTCCTGAGCGACGACGTAGGCCTCGATCGCCCGCGCAGCCCGATACGTGGCGAACAGCAGCTGTTTGTATTGCGGATCTTTGTCGAGCAACTGTTTCCGCAGCGCTTGAATCTCTTTGCGAAACTCCTTGTGCGAACGAAACACGTTGGGGAAGAGCTGTTTGTTTTTCTCGTCCAGGTCGTCAACCACTTTCACCAAAGCTCGATACTCGGCTTCCTGCTGATAGAGTCGATCGTGCGCATTTGTTTTTTGAATCTTGAATTCCTCGTCCAAGGTCTTGGCGACTGGAAATGCTCCCGACGCTTGTTGGATATGGGCGAGGTTTGGCTCGTAGTCACCGTGTCGTGCGGCGGTGAGAATCTGCACGTTGTCAAATGCCGCCGCAAACTCGTCCACTTGAAACGCGAAGTACGCGCGCTCCTTGTCGAGAATCGGATGTTTGGCGTACGCCAGGTGGTCGCGATCAAGGTGAGCCACCAATTCATCGCCGACGAACTCGACCGTCATCGAGTACCAACGATCGGGCTCGAACGAAAAGGCGCACTCGCCGTGGCGGTGAGAGAAGTAGGGACCCGTCCTGTCCAGCGCGGTCTGAACGTAGAAGTGATCTCGCCGAATGTGAACCACGGCGTTGTAATGTCCGTTTCCTCCCGTAACCAGGCGAATGTCGCGAGCGTCCCGCAAGCGAAAGTCGAAGCGGATGACGACGTCTCGATAAGCCGGTTTCTTCAGGAAGATGCGCGTGTTGGGCGAGCCGGTGACGTGCCGTTGCAAGATGCCGTCGGCCACCGACCAGTCTTTCGAAAACGCCCATCGCGAGCTCACTTGTCCCGGCGAAAAATGATCGGCGAAGTAGAGCTTGCGGGGGGCGGCCAGGAGCGGCGGGGAGGGAGTCCTGGCTCCGACCCGCTCGCGCCACTCCGCCAATTGACCGCGGAGACGTCGCACGGTCTCCGGGTTCTCCGCTGCGAGGTCGCGCCGTTCCGAGACGTCGTCGGCTAACCGATAGAGTTCGGTCCGCCCGGTCTGGAAGAATTCGATCAACTTCCAATCGCCGGAGCGAATCGCTCCAGACGACGCGCCGCCGAGAAAGTGCGGGCGGTCGAGCGGGTAATGCCAACAGATCGTCCGCGACGCGTCCGCTGCCTGCGGGTTCCGCCACTGAGCCAGTGTCGAGACGCCGTCGAGCTTTTGATTCGCGGGAGGTTTGACGCCCGCGGCCTCGAGCAATGTCGGATAGAAATCGACGTTGACGGTCGGGTTTTCACAAACTTCGCCGGCCGGTGTTTGTCCGGGCCACTCGACGAGCAGCGGAACTCGCACTCCGCCTTCGTAGAGCTGGCTCTTCCCGCCTCGCAGTGGCGCATTCGAGGTCACGTTGGCCTCGCCGCCGTTGTCGCTGGAGAAAATGAAGATGGTGTTGTCGGCCAACCCCGTCTCGTCAAGCTTCGCGCGAATCATCCCGATTCCGTCGTCGATGCTTTCCAGCATGGCCGCCAGGTGCGGGTTGTGATCACCGGCCCAGTGGTGCAGTGCGTCACCGGGCTTTCCCTGGTCCTGGCACAGGTAACATCGCTGTCGTGTGCTCGCTCCCGGCGCATGCTTGCGAATGTACTTGGAGACGAGATCGGGTTTGCCGTTGAGGATTGAGTGAGGCGCGTAGTGGCTGAGATATAAGAAGAAGGGACGATCGCGATTTCGTTCGATGAAGTCAACGGCCTCCGCGTTCATGCGGTCGACCAGAAACTCGCCCTCGCCCAAACGATTCTCGGGAATGTCGATCCACCGGATGGGTTGGTCGCGAAAGACATACGGCCAGAAATTCGCTCCGTTGCCGACGCCCTTCACCTCGCGCGCGAAGTCCCATCCGAAGCCGTGCTGCCGGGGCTTGATCTCATGCTCCGCCCCGTGGTGCTGGTAACCGGTCAAGTGCCACTTGCCAATCATGCCGGTCGCATAGCCGTTTCGCTGCAGGATTTCGGGCAGTGTTTCGTGTGCGGTCGATAGTGCATTGGCCGAGTTGGGACGCAGGTAGTCTGTGATCCCGATCCGCGCCGGGTGTTGCCCGCTGAGCAGCGCGGCGCGATAGGGAGAACAGACGGGAGCCGCCGCATAGGCCTGCGTAAAGCGGACTCCCGCTGCGGCCAGCCGATCGAGGTGTGGCGTTTCGTTAAAGCCGTTCCCGTAACAACCTAGCTCCGACCAGCCCAAATCGTCGGCCAACACAAAGACGATGTTGGGTCGCGGCGGCTCGGCGGCGAATGTCGTCGCCGCGACAGGGACGAAGTTGGCGAGCAAGAGACTGACCAACGTGGCGAGAATTCGCGTCTGCATCGATTCCTCATTTCGATCGCGGTGGGGCGAGTTGACGTTTCGCGGATTAGGCGGCGGGCGTTCCAGCTACTTCGGTGACAACGCGACCGTGAATGTCCGTCAGGCGGAAGTCGCGCCCGCCGAAACGGTAGGTCAGCCGCTCGTGGTCCAACCCCAACAAGTGCAGCATGGTGGCGTGCAGATCGTGGATATGCACCTTTCCTTCCACCGCGCGATAACCGTATTCGTCAGTTGCTCCGTGGACAACGCCGCCGCGCACGCCGCCTCCCGCGAGCAGCGAGGTGAAGCCGTACGGATTGTGGCCTCGACCGTAGGTGTCGGCCGCCGACTTGCCATTGGAAAGGTCCTGTTCATACGGCGTCCGACCAAACTCTCCCGTCCAGACGACGAGAGTGTCGTCCAACAGGCCGCGCGACTTGAGATCGCGGATCAGACCGGCGATCGGCTTGTCGACCGACGCGGCGTTCCGCGGCAAGTTGCTGCGAATGCTGGTGTGATGGTCCCAGCCGGGTGAGTTGACTTGGACGAATCGCACCCCGGTCTCGGCCAATCGCCTGGCGAGCAGACACTGCCGGCCGAACGCGTCGGTCGCTCCATCGCCGATTCCATACATCTCTTGAGTTGCTTTCGACTCGCCGCCGAACTCCAGCAACGACGGAGCCGCTGTCTGCATGCGAAAGGCCAACTCGAACGATTCGATCATTCCCTCCAACTGGGCGTCCGCCGCAGTGGCCGCGATGTGGCGGCGATTCAGCTTCTGAAGAAAGTCCAATTGTCGCCGCTGCCGATCCAACGGAAACGACTTGTCGCGGAGATACCGAATGTCCGCTGCGGCGCCTGTTTGCTTCGGCAAGTTGACGGCCGTCCCCTGGTAGATTGCCGGTAAGAAGGCGCTGCCGAAGTGCTGAGGGCTGCCTCCGTCGCCGGTCAACAACGGGTTGATCGTGATGAAACCGGGCAGGTTCTGATTCTCCGTTCCCAACCCGTAGATCACCCAGGCTCCCGTTGAAGGCCGTACGAAGTTGGTCGCTCCCGTGTGCACCTGCATCGTGGCTGGAGCGTGCGCCAGACTGTCGGTGTGCATGCCGTTGAGAACGGCCACTTCGTCAATCACTGAGCCGATGTGGGGGAAGAGTTCGGACACCCACGTTCCCGCTTGACCGCGCTGAGCAAACTTCCAACTCGAGCCGAACAGTCGCATCTTGCCAACGCCGGGTTGCTCGACTGAACCGTCGCGTTGAAACGGAGCCGGCTTTCCGTGGTCGGCGTCGAGTCGCGGTTTGTAATCGAAGGTCTCCATCTGCGACGGGCCGCCCTGCATGAATAGGAAAATGACTCGCTTGGCGCGGGGCGTGTAGTGAGGCTTTCGAGGCGCCAACGGCGAGTCGGCCGGGGCGGCCGCGGACGTCGTTTCATTCAGCAAGGCCGCCAAGGCGGTGTACCCGAATCCGCACGCCGCCGCACGCAGCAGTTCGCGCCGCGAAGCCAATACGTCTTGAGCGATCGCCATCAATGCGTCTCCGGTCGTGTCAAACAGACCATTCAGTCTCGAAATAGAAACTCATTTGAAATCAGCAACGATTGGCTCAACCGCGCCCAGCCCGCCAACTCGTCGACAGTCGCCTCGGGTGTCGCCGCGACATCGCCTCGCAGGTCTTGCACGAATTGCAGCGCCTCGTTCACATCGTCATCGGACGGAGCCCGTCCCAGCACGGCCGCGTAGATATCCTCGACTCGCCCATGGGGGTCCGTCGACTTGGTCGCCTCCCGTTTCGCAATCGCCGTGGCACATTGCATGACGAAAGGCGAGTTGAGCAAGTAGAGAGCCTGCGTTGGGACCATGGTCGTCGATCGCCGTCCGGTTTCCTGACTTGGGTCGGGCAAATCGAATGCGCCGAGAAAGTCGATTTCGTCAAAAGGAGCCTTACGTTTGGCCGGCAAGTAAACCGCCCGGCGCCGTTTCAAGTCGCTCGACAATTTGGCGTTGGCTCGCAAAGATCCCGTCAGCGATGTGCTCAAGTTCCCCGGCTCGTCGAGCGGCAACGTCGGGCCGCCGCGGTGGATGTTGAGTTGACCGCTGACGAACAGCATTGAATCGCGAATCGACTCCGCCTCCAGCCGGCGACGATGACTGCGCCACAGCAGCCGATTCTCGGGATCGATCCGATCGGCGCCGATCTCCGCGGCGGCGCTGTTGGTCGACGCTTGGCGCCACGTTTCTGACATGACGATGCGCTTGACGAGCTTCTTTGTCGACCATCCCTGAGCGACAAAGTCGGTCGAAAGGTGGTCCAGCAATCCTGGGTGACTGGGCGACTCGCCCCGCGAGCCAAAGTTGTCCACCGTCCGCACGATGCCGGCCCCGAACAGGTGATGCCAGACGCGGTTGACCCACACGCGAGCCGTGAGTGGATTGCGCTTGTCGGTGATCCACTCGGCGAGTTGTAAACGACCGCTGCCGCCGCGCGTCCAGGCGGGGGTTTCCGTCGGAGCCACCGCCGCTACGAAGCTCCGGGGCACGACGTCGCCGAGTTGATGGGCATTGCCACGAATGTTGATGCGGCAGTCTTCCGGTTCGGGACCATCCGCCAGCGCAGTCGACAACGCCTGCGTGCGGTGATCGCGAAGGTACTTCAGCACGGCGAGCCGCGTGGCGTGCTTGGCGGCTTTGGCTGCCGCGGCGGCGCGTTGCTTCTCGAGCTCAGCCTTCTTGTCTTTGTCCTTCGTCGCTTCGATGTCGGACTTCAACTTGGCGACTCTGGCGTTCGCCGCCTCGCGAGCATCGGCGTGCCGAGCCACGTCGTCCTCATACGCCTTGACTCGTTGGGCGCGCGCGAGCAATTCACCGGCGGACTCTGGAAGCACTCGTTCATTCAGCGCACTGAAGACCCCGCCCTCGCGGCCGCTCAACGTCACCGTGTTTTTGAACATTCCGGCCAGGCCGTAGTAGTCGCGCTGCTGCACCGGGTCGAACTTGTGGTCGTGACAACGAGCGCATCCCAATGTCAAAGCGAGGAACGCCTGTCCGACTCGATGAACCTGCTTGTCGACGACGTCCATCCGCAGCTGGACTTTGTCGCCGTTGACCAGCTCCCACGGGCCGATGGCGAGGAACCCGGTGGCGATGATCTGGGCGGCGGTCGGTGGGGCTCCTCCTGGCGAGCCGGGAGCGGGCGGCACGGTGATGTCGCCGGCGATCTGCTCGCGAGCGAACACGTCGAATGGTTTGTCTGAATTGAAAGCGTCGATCACGTAATCGCGGTATCGCCACGCTTCCAACGCGGGGATCGCTCGCCCCACTCCGACCGTGTCGGCGTAGGCGGTGAGGTCCAGCCAGTGCCGCGCCCAACGTTCGCCGTATTCGGGCGAGGCCAAGAGACGGTCGACGATCGATTCAATCGCCCTTTCCCGATTGGTTGAGACAGCCTCGGCGAACGCCTCATAGTCGGTGGTGGCGGGCGGCAAGCCGGTCAACTCGACGAATAGCCGGCGGAGCAGCACCCGATCAGCGGCCGGACCGGCCGCCGGCAAACCGGCGTCGCTCAGTTTCTCGCGAATGAAGCGATCGATGGGGAATTCCACTCCGCTGACCGTGGGCGGTTCGACTGCGCGAACCGGTTGCAGCGACCACAGGTCTTCGGCTCTCACGGGGTAATCGGTGGGCTGGGCTTTCGTCGTGGCGGTTGCGCTGCGCGGATCGGGTGCGCCCATCTCAATCCACTTGGCGAAGTCGGCCGCGACGCCGGCCGCCAGTTTTCCCTTGGGCGGCATCTCCAACGACTCGTAGCGAATCGCCTCCAACAAGAGGCTCTTCCGAGGCGCGCCGGGAACGATCGCCGCGCCCGTTTCGCCGCCGCGACGTAGACCTTCCCGCGAACCGAGATTCAACCCGCCCTTGATCTTTTCCGCCTTGCTGGAGTGACACTCGTAGCAATGCTCGATCAGCGCCGGACGGATGCGGCGTTCAAAGAAGTCGAGTTCCTGGGGAGTCGGTTCTTTGGCCGCCGCCGTGGACGCCAACAGAGACAGCGCGGCGAGCGCGGCGACGATCAGCCGTTCGTTTGGACGAAAGGATATTCTGTTCGGCGCGGACATTGCACACCCGTTGGAAACCGGGGGAGGTCGTTTTCGACGGACCTGATCGACGGTCCATTCTAACCAACTGCCCCCACGATTGGAGGCGTGCCGCTGGCGGCGTTCGGCCGCTTCGCATGACGCTGGGCCATGGACCGGTTATTCTGTGGGCGTGAGCGATCCCACAGATTGACCGGGAACTACACAGGAGAAGCCAAAATGCGTCCATCGACAAGCGCCCTCGCCCTCTTGCTGCTGAGTCTTTTGATTAGCAGTCCAGCCGCCGGACAGCAGCGCGGCAAGGCGGACGGCAAGGCTCAAAACAAGCAGCCGCGTCGATTGCGGGCGGCGAAACCCAAGCCGACTTTCAGCGATGTCGCCTACGGCAAACACCAGCGCCAGGTGCTCGACTTCTGGCAAGCCAAGTCCGACCAGCCGACGCCCGTGTTCGTTTGGATCCACGGCGGCGGCTTCCGCGCCGGCAACAAGGCCTCGATCCCCGCCAGCCTGGTCCAGTCGTTCACTCGATCGGGCGTCTCCTGCGCGTCGATACACTATCGGCTGACCGACGCCGCGCCCTATCCGGCCCAGATGCACGACAGCGCGAGAGCGATTCAGTTTATCCGCTCCAAGAGTAAAGAGTGGAACATCGATCCGCGCCGCTTCGCCGCCGGCGGCGGTTCGGCCGGATCGGGAATCTCGCAGTGGCTCGCCTTTCACGACGACATGGCGAAACCCTCGAGCGACGATCCGGTCGCTCGGCAATCGACGCGACTCAGTTGCGCGTTGCCAATCAACATGCAATCGACCTACGATCCGCGGACGATAAAGGAGATCATTCCCGGGAACGCTTACAAGCATCCGGCTTTGTTAACCTTTTTCGGCCGGCCGGCGAAGTGGAACTGGGACAGCGATCCGATCGACGGCAAGCTCGATGCGTTGCTTCGCGACGCCTCGCCAATCACTCATCTCACCAAAGACGACGCGCCCATCTATTTGATCCACTACGAGCGCTCCAACAAGCCCGGGAACATCCATCACTCCAACTTTGGGAAACACCTCGAGTCGGCGATGGGTAAGTTGGGCATCGAGTGTGTTCGAAAAATGGATAGCGACTACAAGTCGATGAATGAGGCGTATGCGGACATGGTGAAGTTTGTCCGCAAGCAGTTCGCAGCCAACCCGACCGAGTAAACCCCGTCGGCGCATCCAGCCGCTTCATTTCGTCCGCGCAAAGCCATGAGGAATCGATTGATGCCATTCGCGACGCGCGCGTTTTATTTCATCTTGCTGCTCACCGGAGGCGTCGCGTTCGCCGCCGCCGTCGTCGCCGCTGAAGACAATCGAGCGGACGGCGGCCCCGCGGATACGATATTGCTGGGCGGCAAGATCATCACGCTCGACGAGAAGAACTCGCTCGCCACCGCGCTCGCTGTCCGCGACGGTCGGATTGTCGCCGTGGGGGACGACCGCGCTGTGGAGCGATTTCGCGGGCCGAAAACACAGGTGGAGCAACTCGGCGGCAAGACCGTGATCCCGGGCGTCGTCGCCGCCCATTGCCACGCCGTCGGCGTCGCGCGCAACTCGCTGACCCGGCCGCACGCCGAGCTGTTGTCGGTCGCGGAAGTGCAGGACTGGGTTCGGCGACGCGCGAAGGAGTTGCCGGCGGGAACATGGATTCGCATCCCGCGAACCGACATCACGCGGATGGCCGAGCGGCGGCATCCGACGACCGCCGAATTGGACGAAGCCTGCGCGACTCACCCCGTCATCTTCACAGCCGCGCGAAAGCACGCGCTCAACTCGGCCGGTTGGGTCGCCGTGGGCGGGGACGCCGCGTCTCCGCAAGTCGCAGGCGGCCGAGTCATTGTCGATGCGAGTGGTGGCCCGCGACTGTTGGCCGGCGGCGGTTCGGTGTTGCAGAAACTGATGCCGCGACCCGTCCATGCAAAAGAGGACGTCGTCGCCGCTCTCCGCCGCGTGCACACTAGTTACAACGCCGTCGGCATCACGAGCATCTTTGAGCGGGCGGCGAGCATGGACGACTTCCTGCTCTACCGGCAGCTCCGCCAACAACGGCAACTGAGCGTTCGAATGACACAGACATTTCGCAGCCGCTTTCGCTCGGCGGCGGACGTCGAAGCTTTCACCAAGCGATTGGCGATGAAGACCGGCGACGGCGACGAGTGGGTCCGTGTCGGACCGCTGAAGATCACCGTCGACGGCGGAATTCACTGGGGCAACACCTATCTTCGCGAAGAGTACGGAGCAAGACGGATTGGGTTCTACGCGCACGATGATCCGAGCTATCGCGGCGATGTGAACTACTCGGCGGAGTTGATGACAGAGGTTTTTCGGGCCGGACATGAACTCGGCTGGCAGTGGTGTTGCCACGTGACGGGGGACGCCGGCGTCGACCGAGTGCTCGAATCGCTGGCCGCCGTCCACGCCACGCACCCGGACATTGCGGGGCGTCGGTTCAGTCTCACACACGCCTATTTTCCGGCTACCGACTCGATCGAGATCGCGTCGAAGTTGGGCGTTTGTGTCGATACCCAATCGTCGCTGTACTACAAGGACTCGGCCGCCATTGACGAGGTGTACGGCCGCGATTGGTCGTCGCGATTTATCGGGCTGGGCGATTGGATTCGTGGTGGCGTGACAACCGCAATCGCCGGTGACCACATGATCGGGCTCGACCCCAATCAGTCGATGAACGCGTACAACCCGTTCTTGATGTTGTACGTCGCGGTCGCTCGCAAAAATCGAGACGGCGATGTCTTCGGCGCTCACCAAAAGCTGAGCCGACTGGAAGCTCTGCGGTGCGTCACATCGCATCCCGCCTATCTGGAATTCACGGAACGCCAAAAAGGATCTCTCGAGCTGAACAAGTTCGCCGACTTGGCGGTGCTGGATCGCAACTACCTGACGTGTCCGGAAGAGCAGATCCGTCAAATCCAAGTCGAGATGACGATGCTGGACGGACAGGTTGTCTACCGTCGCAAGAAGTAGTGACGCCGCTTGGGATTGCACACGTTGACCAAGGACCTTTTGAAAGTTCTGACCGCCATGTCAAGGAAACGAACCTCGCTGACAATCGCTGCGCTCACGGCGCTGTCGACGGCGGCCGCATTCGGTCAGGTCGACACGCCGGCGGCCGCCCAACGATTTGGCGCGAGTCGCGCGGCCGTGCAGATCCAGCCCGATGGGCTCTACATCTGTGAAGCCGAAGAGTTCAAGTTGACCGGCGACCGTGACGCGAAGGGTTGGCGGGCGCGGCGATTTGGCGAGAACTACTACGCGGCGACCTTCGCCAACTCGTTCCTGAGCCGCAAGGCGTTTCTCGGTGCGCCAGAGCAATCGGCCGACTCGACGGCAACGCTCCAAGTCGACATCGAGGAAGCCGGTCGGTACCTGGTGCTCGCGCGCTACGAGGCGGCCTATCGGTTCGAGACGCAGTTTCGGATCCAAGTGGAACAGGGCGGCCGCCGCGTGTTCGATCGCCTCTACGGAGCGCGCGACAACATCAAGATCTGGGCGTTCTCGCAAAAACTTAAAAAGGAAGTGGGGTGGAGTTGGGGCGCGGTCGAGAACGTTGTCTGGGAAGGCCACGACTCGTTCGTCAACCTCAAACCGGGTCGCGCTGTGATTCGACTGATTGCCGGCGAGCAGTCTGAGCCGGCGGCGAAACGCAACGTCGATCTGGTGATGCTGACGACCGACGTCGAGCAAGTGAAGATGCGAATTGAAAAAGAGCGGTACCTTCCTCTGGACGGCATGCTGACTCAATCGGGTGACGTCTACCTGCGCGTCACCAACCACTCGGCGGCGCCGCTGACGTTCACCGGCAAGAAGGCTCCCACCGGCGGCAACTGGCAACAGCATTCGCCCTACTGGGTCCACATCCGTAACTGGGAAGCTCCGACAATCGAAGTCGCTCCGAGCAAGCGAAGCGACTGGGTCGAGGTCGGAAGTACGATGGACTCGCTCGCCGACGGCCAGTGGTTCTGGACGGGCAACGGTGAGTACACGGCCGAGTTTGGGTGGAAGAACGGGCGCGGCCAGATCGAATCGCTCGCCACGTTTCGCGGCGCGGGCGACTTGAATCTGGCGGCCGACGCCGACACCCGGTACTCTCGGCGACTGCGGCGGCAGGAAGAGGTGCTCTACGATCTGCTCAGCTACCTGAAGCGAGAAAACCCCGCGCCGCACGGCCGGCTCCCGCAGCGGACGCCGATCTTTGCGAGCACTTTCACGCCGCTCGACGAGGGCAAGCACGCCGCCGCGGTGACGGAGTTTCGCCGGCTGTTCGGTCTCTCGGACAACATTCGCAATTCGGCGACTCGCACCTACATCGACGTGCGCAACGTGCGGACGCCGCAATTGGAGTCGTATCTGAAGAACCTCGGCGCCACGGCGCGGCACATTCAAGTCGTCAGTCTCGGCGACGAGATCAGTTTGCCGACGCCCCGCGGCGAACAGGCGGTCGAGCAGATGCGGGCGTGGTTGCGATCGCAAGGACTGCGGCCGGCCGACATCGATCCGGCCGCGGGCGGCGATTGGAAAAAGATCTCGTACAACATCGACCCCGCCTCGCGCGATTCAGAACCGGGCGTCTACTATTGGTCGAAGCGCTATCAGCATCACTTTGGCGTCCAGACGATTAAACAACGCACCGATCTGCTCCGACGCCACCTTCCCAATGCGGCGATCGGAGCCAACTACTCACCCCACTATCCGCAGGAGCACATGTTTCTGGGAGAAGTGTTCAAGTGGGTTTCGGTCTTTCGGGCCAGCGGCATGACGCTGCCGTGGAGTGAAGACTACATCTGGCAAGTGCCGATCGGCACGCCGCAGATGAACAACATCAACCTGGATCTGTTCCGGGCCGGCCTGCGTCATCACCCCGATCGAAAGATCATGTACTACGTGATGCCCCACATGCCGAACAACACGCCCGCGCAGTGGCGGCGGCTGTTCTACGGGGCCGTCGGCCACGGAATGAAGATGGTCAACTTGTTTGAGTTTCGCCCCGTCCACGTCGCCTACACTGAGAATCACGTGGACGATCCGCGAATGTACAAGATGGTGCTCGGCAGTTTCCGTGAACTCGGTCTGTTTGAGGACATTGTCCAGGACGGGACGGTGCGGCCCGCAGAGGCGGCGCTGTGGTTCAGCGAGACGGGCGATATTTGGGGCGACAGCCAAGGTAGTTTCGCGGCCGCCAAGCGAGCACTTTACACAGCCATCCGCCACCAGCAAACGCCGCTCGACTTTGTCGTCGAGCAGGACGCGGTCGACGGCACGCTCGCCAAATACAAAGTGCTGTACCTCACGGACGCGCACGTAAGCTCGGCCGCGTCGGCCAAGATCGCCGCCTGGGTGGAGCGCGGAGGAATCCTGTTCGGCACGGCCGGAGCCGGTATGTTCGATGAACTGAACCGGCCGAACGCGACGCTTCGCAAGCTCTTTGGCGTCGAGCAAAC
>JASMLW010000036.1 GCA_030748485.1 Pirellulaceae bacterium | reverse complement strand
ACCACCCCATTACACCACCCCATTACACCACCCCATTACACCACCCCATTACACCACCCCATTACACCACCCCATTACACCACCCCATTACACCACCATTACACCAGCCCATTACACCAGCCCGACGCGCGAGCGAGGGATCGCAGCTCTCTCGACAAACCAACACAACTGACGTCGCCGCGCACCACCCCGCCGCGCACCACCCCATTACACCAGCCCGACGCGGGAGCGAGGGATCGCAGCTCTCTCGACAAACCACCGCGAAACGACTGACCCCGCCGCGCAAGCAAAAGGGGCCGTGTCGCTTTGGGTGCGAGCGTCAATCACTAGCTCCAAAGCGTTACGAACAGAGAAGTTACGAACTAGACACCCAAGATCCGGTATTCGCGACCTATGTTGTAAGAGAGCCCCGTTGTGTGCTATTCGCTTGGAAATATCGAACAGGAGAGCGTTCGTGCCAGAACTCACCGTGTCGGAAACGAGCTCATTGGACGGCGCGCCCGCGACAACGTCCGACGACGGCGCTAGTCGGGCCATTGTTTCTCAACCAACTGAACACGTTGATTCGATCGACAAGCCGCCGAAGTTGAGCAAGCGAATCTACGAAAAGGAACTCCGAAAACTCCATGTCCAGTTAGTTCAGCTCCAAGAGTGGATTAAGCACAAGGGGCTACGAGTCGTCGTTCTGTTCGAAGGTCGCGATGCGGCTGGCAAGGGCGGCGCGATCAAGCGAATCACCGAATGCCTCAGCCCGCGGATCTGTCGTGTCGTCGCGTTAGGGACACCGACCGAGCGCGAAAAATCGCAGTGGTACTTTCAGCGCTACGCCGCACATCTTCCCGCGGCCGGCGAGATGGTGTTGTTCGACCGCAGTTGGTACAACCGCGCCGGCGTGGAACGGGTGATGGGATTCTGCACCGACGAGGAGTACCGCGAATTCTTGCGATCTTGCCCCGAGTTCGAGCGGATGCTGATCCGCTCCGGAATCATCCTCGTCAAGTACTGGTTTTCCATCAACGACGAAGAGCAAGAACGTCGTTTCCAGAATCGGATCAACGACCCCACCAAGCACTGGAAGATCAGCCCGATGGATATCCAATCGCGCGCCAAGTGGGTTGAGTACTCCAGGGCGAAGGACGACATGTTCGCCTATACGGACATCAAGCAAGCCCCGTGGCACGTCGTGCAAGCAGACAACAAGAGACGCGCCCGCCTCAACTGCATCAGCCACTTGCTCAGCCAAATACCGTTCGGCCAAGTGCCCGCGAAGACGATCGATCTTCCCGATCGACAAGACGACAGAGGCTACGTTCGACCGCCGCTGATCGAGCAGACGTTCGTGCCGGAATGCTACTAAGGGTCACCGGACGGGAACTCGCGTCACCCCGCGCCACCGCGTTCCAAAGCCGAGGGCGTTTACGCCCTCTTCCGCCGCAGGCGGCACTAGGCCCGTGCTTGAGCACGGGTGAACCAGACGTTGTTGCTGCATCCAACTTTCCATTCTCGCGCTGCCCCGCGCCGCCGCGTTCCACACACACGTCGCCCCGCGCCGCCGCGTTCCACACACACGTCGCCCCGCGCCACCGCGTTCCAAAAGCCGAGGGCGTTTACGCCCTCCTCCGCCGCAGGCGGCACTAGGCCCGTGCTTGAGCACGGGTGAACCAGACGTTGTTGCTGCATCCAACGTGCCATTCTCGCGCTGCCCCGCGCCGCCGCGTTCCACACTCGCGTCACCCCGCTCGCGTCGCCCCGCGCCACCACGTTCCAAAAGCCGAGGGCGTTTACGCCCTCCTTCCGCCGCAGGCGGCACTAGGCCCGTGCTTGAGCACGGGTGAACCAGACGTTGCTGCTGCATCCAACGTGCCATTCTCGCGCTGCCCCGCGCCGCCGCGTTCCACACTCACGTCGCCCCAAAGGACGAGGGCGAGATCGAATTCCCCTTCAGGGCGACGGGGTCGGGGGGATTTCCGTACCCAGGGCGGCGCTTCGCTCTGCCCTGGGCTGACATGTTGCGGGCCCCTGCGGGGCAAAAAAATGCGGGGAGCAGGTCAGGTGGAGATGTGGAATAGAAGGAGGTCGAGCGGCGCCAAGGAACTTCTTCCCGCCCCGAAAGGGGCAATCACATGATAGCCCGGGGCAGAGCGCAGCGGCGCAGCCGCGCAGCGCCGCCCTGGGTTACCGATCGATGAAGACCCATCAGCCCTGAAAGGGCCCCACAACACGACGCGCCGCTGGCGACGACCGAGTTGATTCGGTGGAGCGTTTCGAAGGATGAGCCGGGTGAGGAAGAGACAGTGGATACTGAGACGCCCGACCAGCCTGAAGCGAAACCGAAGGACGAGGCTGAGTCGAGCGAAGCGGCTCCCAAGAAGCGCTCGCCAGGTCGGCCTCACAAGCGCCGCACGAAGCAGATTCTCCGCCGCCACCGAAAGAAGCTCGACCGACGGCGCAAGTCGACTCGCTGCTTCATCGGCATCCCGTGGCCGCAGTACCGGGAGACGGTCGAACGGTTGGCGGACGCGGTGGTCGCCAATCGCTCATCGAGCGATGCGATCGACGCGCTCGAGACAACCGTGAGAATCGGAAGGCGTCAGGAAATCCAAGGCGTGGTGGGACCTCATTGCTGCAGGCGGTTCACCGCCTCCCCCTGGATTCCCTTCGAGTCCCGAAGGGAGCATGGTAAAATGGGGGTCATAGGTCAGCGAATCGATCAGTGAGGCATCTCCAGATCCAAAGATTGCTGGCACCTAAGCAACTTCTCCAAACCTAGTCGGAAGCATCACCATGAAAAAGGCCCTGCTGGCAGCGACGAGCGTGTTCGCGGTTTCCGCGTTCATTACCACATCAGCATTGGCGGCGACAGGAGAAGTGATCTTCATCAACAAGGCCGAAACGTTGGGCAAGATAGTGCGCATGGACGACGGTTCAAATAATGTCTACGTGTTTCGGATTTCCCAGGACATTGCAGCAGGTTATTACCCAATAGTTGGTGACGACGTGACGTTCGATACAGGACCGGGGCGATCAAGGAAGGCCAGCAATGTGGACGGGTCCGTACCCAAAGCGCTATGCTTCTTGGCTGACACGCCGGTATGGGTAAATGGGGGACTCGCACCCATCTCGAAAGTTGCCCCAGGATGGACGGCCGGCAAGTCCCGAAGCCTCGGACAGATTGAGGCTCTCGAAGAGCACGAGGGTCGCTGGCAATACCGTCAAATAACGCTCGAAAGCGGAAACAGCATCAGCGTGGTGGATGCGCACCGCTTCATGATTGAGTCCGGACAATGGGTCGCCGCCCCAAGTCTGCAAAGTGGTATGAGACTGAAATCACTTGACGGTGCAGTCGCCATCAAGAGTGTTGAAATCAGGACGATGTCCCGCATCGGCAAGGTCTACAACATGAAGATCAGCGGTTCAGACCAGTACCTGGTAGGACAAGATGGCGTGGTCGTACGCGATTATTGATGCGCCGGCGAGCGTACAGTAGATCTCCACTTGTTCTGGAAGAGGCGGGGGCGGGTCACTTCATCATGAAGACCCTCCTCGCCGGTGAGATTCTCCATATCGCGTGGCTCGGACCACGCAAAGCGAGAGCGGTTCGTCGATGAAGCCGCCGCCCCTTGCTTGTGCGGCGGGCTGGTGTGCTGCGGGGCTAGTGTGCGCGGCGGGCTGGTGTGCGGCGGGGCTGTTGTCAACTACTCGCAGCGCCTTACCGTTCGGTAATGGGTCGCCCTGGCGGCGGAGGTGGTGGTTGCCGCCAATTCCAGTCGGTCTGGTATTGGATGTTCAGCCACGGCGTCTTGACCGTTCGTCCGCCGTCGCGATTGGAGATGAGCAGCGCGTCGAGCGCTCCGCTCGTCAATAGCGTGCGCTCCGCCGGCCACGTGGGGCGGCCCGTGTGCATCATCCGCTCAACGCCCATCAGCAGGTGCGTAAAGTGCTGAAAGGGGCGGAGTTCTTGAGTCCAAAAGACCGTCGATCGAACGTCTCCGTCATCCGCCCTCCAAGCGGCCGCCCATTCGACGACAACGTAGTTCAAAGTGAAAATGCAAACCCGCAGACCGTCGCGGTAGTCGATGATCATTAGATTGGGGTTCTTGACGAGATCTTCGATGCGTTTGCCCGCCGGCAACGGCCGCTCCTTCAGACGCGACAGCGCCGCGTCCAGCAGGCGTCGATCGTAAACGCCCTCCTTCTCCGCTCGCCACACGGCGTCGCCGTTGAGACAACGGACTTGAGCGATCCCCGTTTCACCCCCCTCGCGCCGTTCGGCCAGAGCCTGAACCGCTTCGAGCGCGTGAAACCCGTAGGTGTCGAGCCGGTGGTAGGAGACGCCGACGATCTGCTTCAACTTGGCTCCGCGTTCGACGTCGACCGCCGGGTGCCGCCACAGCACGGGCAGCGACGATCCGGCCATCAAGGGAATCTTCAACCGCTTCGCCTCGTCGTATAGCCACTTCGCGTCGGCCCAGTTGTCGCCCAAGTGCTTGTCGCAAAAGACCGGCGCGATTCGCCCCGTTCGCTCCATCTCTGTGGCGATCTCGCCAAACATCCGCCGCTTGGGATAGACGAATTGCCCGGTGTCCGATTCCGGATACTTCCCGTGCTCGGCGATCAAAAGAACTCCATCGACCGGCTTGCCACTGGATGTGGTCATCGTTTGGCTGATCTTGCCGCGAATCGGAACGCCGTGCTTGGCCGCCAGCGCACGGCTCGTATCGTTCTTGGGCACCTGATCCGTGAACAGCGACGTAAGCTGAATCGATGGCGTCGCGCCCTTGTCGTCCAATGTGTCCGTCTCGAGCAACCGGCTGAAAAACATATCCGCGTGCGCGTTGTGATAGTACGTTGTCGTCACGCCGGCTACTTGGGGAATCTTGATCTTGTGAACGGTGAAGGGGTAGAGCGTTGTCACATAGACCGAACCATCAGTCGCCGCGCAGATCCCCATGACGACATATCGCGGCAAGAGAGTTCCGTCCTTCAATTTGTAAACGCCGTGATGGTATCGACGAGTCTTCCCTTTCTCGTCGGTGAACGTGGCGTAATCGGGATTGCTGATCGCGATCGGTCCGTGGTCGGTGGGCTGTTTGTCGCCCGGACGATAACTGACGACGTGGAGGAACTGGCCGCGGTCCTTGAACGTCGCGGCGACGCCGGCCCACACGACCCCGTCGGGAGCGACGCACAGCGCGCGGCAATCGGTCTTTTCAGCTGTCGCGACCAATTTGCCAAGACTGCGTCCCGCCAGCCCGCCGCCCGCTCCCGAAAGGTCGTAACTGAAGAGCTGATTCCCACTCATCGCGACCGAGTACAACGTCTTGCGGTCTGGTGAGATGTCCCAATTGATCGGGTGGCTTTGGGGATGAGCCAGCAGCGACTCTTTCGTCGGTGGCTTTCCATCAATCGTCTGTTTCAGCCGATCTAACTTGTCCGATTCGGGATCGTAGCGCGCGATGTCGCCACCCAGTATCGGGTGATAAGCTCGCCCGCGATGATCGACCACGATGAACGCGTACATGTGGCGGCAGTCGAGCAGGTCTCGGTACTCGCCTGACTTCAAATCGAGCTTCATAAAGTGAGTGCTCTCCGTCGGCCGCTCGTCGGAGCACGTCGACACATAGGCCACGCCCCGCGACTCATCGGGAGTCACACTGATGATCCCCTGATGCTTGATCGGGATCGAGTAAACGCGAGTCTTGCCTGTCGCCGGATCGTACACCATCGGGTACCCGCCCAGATACGCGTCGCGAGTCTCGCCGTCCTTGGGATAACCCTGCTTGGTGCCGAAGTAGATCTTGCCGCTGCGTCCGACATTGTTGCGAGTGTGGATCTTGGCTTGCGCGGCGAAGCCCTTTACTTTCGTGCCGATCTCGCGGTGCGCGTCGACGACGACTTTCATCTTCTCCGTCGGCGGATCAAATTCGACGAGAAACGCATTCTCGCCGTACTTGGCCGTACCCACATAAATGCGTTTGTCTTTCCCCTCGACGATCGAAAAGTAGCCGCTCTGCTCGCTCGTCGTCTCATAGGGAATGACGTACGCTTTGGACCACAACCAGTGTTGCGAGAGCTCCGATTCTTCGGAAAACGCCCGCTGTCCGGCGAGGACTGGGACGACTGACAACACGAGCACAAAACGCCACGGCATTCGACTGATCATCAGGTCACCTTCGGCTGAGCGAATGAATTGTCGTAGGTAAAGTATGCAGTCAACGCAGGATCAAGGCGTCGGCCTCGTCGAGATCGAAGACCAAGGTTCGCGCGCCGTCTACGTCAGTCGTGCGAACGGAGCCGCCGCTCGCCAACGAGACTTTTTTCGCGGGGAGGTCGATGGAAAGAGTCAGTTGCAGGTCCTTAACGGACCGCCCAGACCAATTGACAAGCGGAATAACGACGCCGTGTTTCGAATTGATAATCGTCGATTCGACGAGTGGCGCGCTTGATCTGACGGGCGGTTGTAGTTGATTGATCGGCAGTCGGATGATTTCGGTCGCCGCCTCGTCGAACTTCGTAGGCAGGAAATGAACCATCGAGTCGTCGGTGGCTCCTCGATCGACGGGCCGTTTGGGAATGGCCGGCGCGTAGTAGCTGAGACTGGGCAAGTACGCGCAGAAGATCGCGCGACCGCGTCCCGTCTCGTTGATGGCGATTGAAATGAGATTGTCTTCGAAAGCCTCCTCGGCTTTGGCGGTTGTCAGTTTGATCTTGCTGCGGACGCAATAGATCGGAGCGTACTCGGCCGTATCGGCTCGCAGATTCGCCACGCCATTGATTCGCTGGGCGAACGGCATGTCTTGCTTGAGCCAGGTGATCTGCTTGTCGGC
>JASMLW010000035.1 GCA_030748485.1 Pirellulaceae bacterium | reverse complement strand
CCTGCGACCTGTGGGGCAAGCTCGCAGGCAAACCGACGTATGAACTGCTGGGATTGCAACTCGGTGAAACGCCGCTCACCAACTACACCATCGGCATTGACAAAGTCGAGACGATGGTGGCGAAGATGAGGGAGTTTCCCGACTGGCCTGTCTACAAGGTCAAGCTGGGCGCCGACAACGACTTGGAGATCCTCAGGCAACTGCGGTCCGCGACCGACGCCGCCTTTCGCGTCGACGCCAATTGCGGTTGGACGGTCGATCAGTGCCTCGAGTACGCCGGCGAAATGAAGCAACTTGGCGTCGAGTTCATCGAGCAACCGTTGCCGGCCGACCGCTGGGACGACATGAAAACTCTCTACGCCGAATCGCCGCTGCCGATCGTCGCCGACGAGAGCTGTATTCTCGAAGAAGATGTCGCCAAATGCGCTGGCCACTTTCACGGCGTCAACGTGAAGCTCGTCAAGTGCGGCGGCGTTACGCCAGGCTTGCGGATGCTGAGAGAAGCGCGATCGCTCGGCTTGAAGACAATGGTCGGCTGCATGACTGAATCGACGGTCGGAATCTCTGCGATCGCTCAGCTCCTCCCGTTGCTCGACTACGTTGACATGGACGGAGCGCTGTTGCTGGCGGAAGACATCGCCACCGGGGTCACAATCGACCAAGGCCGTTGCATCTTTCCCGATAAGCATGGCCACGGAGTCGAGCTGACGAGCGCTGGACAACTGCTCTAGCGCCTCGGTGCCTTTCGCGCGCGAATCGCGCATACGCCAGGAATCGCATGTGTTTGCTAGCACGCTTTGAGACAGTCGGGATCGCTTGCCGGTCGCCCGCGCGGACTCTAGAAATGAACTATCACTTGGCGGCTGCATCGATCGCCATTGCAGCCGACCGCGCATTCGCGTTAGCCTCTCCACTCACAAGGATCGCGGACATGGACGTAGGACGGTTGTCAGGATGAGCGAACGACTCTATTACGAAGACCTTCAAGTCGGCGACCGCTGGGTAAGTCCCACGCGGACAATCACGGAAGCGGATGTCGTCAACTTTGCCGGCATGACGGGCGACTTCAATCCCCTGCACGTCGATCGCGAGTACGCGGCCGGCACTCCGTTTCGTCAACCGATTGCTCACGGTCTGTTGGGGCTGTCGTGGGTCGCCGGACTGGGAAGCGAGAGCCCGGCGGTCGAGACGATGGCGTTCACCAGCATTTCGAAATGGGAATTCGTACGACCAGCTTTCATCGGCGACACCGTTCACGTCGTCACCAAAGTCGACGCCAAGCAGGAGAGCGGCCGCCGCTGCGGTCAAGTCACCTGGCTGCGCCAGTTGGTCAACCAAGACAACATCCCGATCCAGACCGGTGAGTTTACGACGCTCGTCTGCACCCGAGCCGCCGCGGACCGCAAGACTCGCCGCGACAAAGCCGAGAGCGAACCTCAACCGGGTCCGAAGTTACACGACGCCAAACTCAAGAAGGCTGAGTGACCGCGTGAGCACTCTTACGCGCTCGCGCTCTGTTGGACCGCCAGGCGAGCGGCGGTGAACGTGTTGGTGAGCACCATCGCGATGGTCAGCGGTCCGACTCCTCCGGGAACGGGAGTGATGGCGCCGGCCACTTCTTTTACGCCTTCAAAGTCGACGTCGCCGACGAGCCCGTTCTCGGTTCGGTTGATGCCGACATCGATTACGGTCGCCCCTGGCTGAACCATTTCCGCCGTCACAAAACTCGCTTTGCCAATCGCCGCGACCAGCACGTCGGCCTGTCTGCTGATCGCCGCCAGATCTTCGGTTCGCGAATGGCAAACTGTCACTGTGGCGTTGGCGTACTCGCTTCCCAAGTGGCTTGTCTTCTGGACGAGCATGCTGGCGAGCGGTTTGCCAACAATCTCACTGCGCCCCAGTATCACGACCCGGCGACCACTCACCGGCAACTCGCTGCGAGCGAGGATCTGACAAACGCCGTGAGGCGTGCAGGGGAGGAATCGCGGCCGGCCCTGAGAGATCAGGCCGACGTTGTGCGGATGAAACGCATCGACATCTTTCGCCGCATCGACCGCGTCGAGTACGACTTGGGTGTTCATCTGCGGCGGGAGCGGGAGCTGCACGAGAATCCCGTGGACCGCCCGGTCGGCGTTCAGCTGAGCGATCAAGGCCAGCAGCTGATCGTCTGTAGCGTCCGCCGGCAGCTGGTGCAGTTGGCTTCCCATGCCGAGCTTCTCGCAGGTGCGCCGCTTGCTGCGAACGTACACTTCGCTGGCCGGGTCGTCGCCGACCAACACAGCGGCCAGGCACGGCGTGACCTCCGTCTGCTGGCTGAAGACCTCAATCTGTTCTCCCAATTCAGCGCGGATCTCCGCGGCAATCGCTTTGCCGTCAAGAATGCGGGCGGTCACGAGGCGTCTCCTCTATCTAGACGAGTGTCGGGAATGAGATTGAACTCTTTCCCCGCACAAACACAACCGGTCGCGCCGAAAAGAGCCGGCCTGGCGGGCCCGCCAGATCGGCCGGATCGATGATCCTGATCGATGATCAGACGGATCGGTCGGATTGATGATCGGACGGATCGATTTTCGGTCATATCGGTTCGTGCGGCGTCCAGATTTTGGCGGACGGCGCTCTATTCGCCGGGTCGTTGTTTGACTGGCCGACGCGACGGGCCTTGATCGTTACTGGGCGTTTCCAGGCACTCAACTCACAGGTTTGCATTCTGCCATTGGGTGACCCAATCGGCGAATGGTGCGCTGTAGATGTTTGCCGCAGTCGCGATGTCGACGCCCGTTGTCGGTGATGTGATTTGGAGTTGTTGTTGCAGCCAGTTTCGTAGAGGTGCGGTCTCATTCCAGCAGGCTGGAGTTGCCGACAGGTCATCCCATTCCAGTTCGTCATAGCCGCAGCCCAATAGCCGAGTGAATTCATGAGCCGAGGTGGCGAGTGCTTTGAGCTCGCCTTCGGAGCCGAGCACGACTGCCGGAGCTGCATTTGGGTCGGCGGTCTGCGTTAGCCAGAGAATGCAATGAAGCTCAGACGTTGGTTGTTGGTTTTTCGTTAAGGTGGGTGGTCTGGCGTGGTGTGACGTACGGTTGTCAGATCTTGGCAACGGATCACAAGGGCGAATAATTCACTTTGAAATGAATCAAAGTGGAAACGATCGTCGACTGCGCGTTCAATATGAAAATGCGCTCTATCATATGACAAGCCGCGGGGTGGGCCGAGGTGACGTTTTCCTGGACGACAACGACCGCACCGGGTTCTTCGATCGTTGCGAAAAAATGGTCGAGCGGTTTGGATGGTTGGTCTACGCCATCACGTTGATGACCAATCACTTTCACATATTCTTCCGCACGCCCCAAGCCAATCTCTCGCGCGGCGCGCAGTATCTGCTGAGTCATTACGCGTCGCGATTCAACAGACGGCACAAGCGATCCGGCCACCTGTTTGAAGGCCGTTTTCGATGCCAGGTGATCGAAGACGACAGCTACGCTTGGACGGTCAGCCGATATGTTCATTTGAATCCCGTCCCCCACCTTGCAGCTCACCCGGCCGATTGGTCTTGGGGCAGTTACGCCGGATATTGCGATCCTGATCAGCGCTTGCCATGGGTCCGTTACGACGACTTGCTTTCGGCTTGGGAGGGTGATTTTGGCGCTTCCGCCGCAGCCTATCGGCAATACGTGGAGGCGGGGTTGGATGAACGTCGCGTCTCGCCGTTTGGGCAAGCAATCGACGGTTGGATCCTTGGCGGAGAGAGTTTCGCCAACCGCATCCGACGGCTCATCTCGCCGCAGAATAACGAGCCAACCGTGCGAAACGCGCGCCGCATTTTGCTTCCCCTAGATGCGATCATTGATGCGGCTTGCACTGAGTTCAATGCTCCAAGAAGGATCTTGCAACAGAAAGGGCGGCGGCATCCGGTCCGCTCCGCCATCGCCCACCTTGCCCGCGAACTCTCTTCGGCCAGCCTCGAGCAGATCGCCAACTCTCTGGGACTCGCCCGACGCGACAGTGTCCCGAGCTTGGCAAGGCGAGCAAGGGAGGCGTCCACCGGCGACGACCTGTACCGAAAACTCATCGCCATCGAGAATCGACTCCAAGAATCCTCCGTTGGACCAATGAACCTCCAAATCTCCCAACTTCACAAAAAACCCACAACCAACGTCTGAGCTGCAACCCGGTGGACCCGGTGGTGCCGCGACTCCGTGGGAACCTCGTGAATGCGGACGATCCACGCCGAGCCAATCGCAGAAGTGATCGCACGCCGTCCAGAACCCGCGTTCGTGGACTCCAGTCAAAGGCGAACGAGTATCGTTGACGAAGGAGATCAAGGTT
>JASMLW010000034.1 GCA_030748485.1 Pirellulaceae bacterium | reverse complement strand
ACAACGAACGGCTGCTGCTGGTGGAGCGGAAACTGGACGACAAGAAGTACGCGATTGTCTACACGGCGATACTGGCTCGCGGCGGCATGTCTCCTCAGTACCGCGAGGAGGCGCTGGACGCGCTGGTCAAACTCAATAAGTCAAACGCCGTCTCGGAATTGCTCGCCGCACTGGAGACGATCGACGACAAGGAGCGGCAACAATTGCGGACGGCGCTGCAACTGGCCCGCATGCTCCTGCAACAGCCGGTCGATTTGCTGGCCGCCCAGGCTGATGAATTGGAGAGCGCCACTCAGGCGGAGGGTCGCACATTGCGGTCGGCCGCTTTCGCGGCGCTGATCGCGGGCGGCCGTGCTGCGCGAGCCAGCAAGTTGTCCGCCGATTCGATCAGGGCCACACTCGACTGGCTCGGCGCCGTGCCGCTGGTGCCGCGGGCCGCCTCCCGCGCCGCGCTGCGCGGTGACGTTGTTGAGTTGATCGACCAGCGTCGTCCCGCCGCGGTTCGCCGCGCCGCACTGCGGGCGCTGTCGTTCACGCCCAATCAACTCGATGAAACATTTCGCCTGCTGGCTCCATTGATGGACGACGAACAAGTCCGCACCGCCGCGATCAGTACACTGCTGAAGATTCCCGCCAAGCATCGGGACGCCGGCGTGAGTCGAACGATTGTCGAGAAGTTGGTGGCGCGAGCCGAGTCGACGCCGGCGGCTCAACGAACCACCGACGAATTCGTCGATGCGATGCAATTGGCCGATCAATCTTTGGCGCGACTGCCGGTTGAGCAAGCCCGCGTATTTCGAGCTCGACTGCGGGAAACTACCGTCCGCGTCGTCCGCATTCACACGGTCGAAGAAGAGATGCGGTACGACATTCCGTACTTCGCCGTCGAAGCGGGGAGGCCGGTGCAAATCGCGCTCAGGAACGAAGACCTGATGCCTCACAACCTGGTGGTCACAGCACCCGGAGCGCTGAAAGAGGTGGCTCAGCTGGGCCTGGCGATTGGGCCGCTGGGCGGCAAGTCCAAACTGCCGTACGTGCCCGACTCAGAAAAAGTCCTGCACGCGACCAACATGGTCCAACCAGGCAAGCAGGAGCGGCTCACCTTCACGGCTCCCACCGAACCGGGCGAGTACCCGTTTGTCTGCACTTTTCCTCGCCATTGGATGCGGATGTACGGCGTGATGGTGGTCGTTGACGACTTGGACGCGTGGCTCAAGAATCCGATCAAACCCAAGGACCCCATCGGCAGCAATCGCTCCTTTGTCAAGGCGTGGACGATCGACGATTTCAAGGGACAGATCGACGAAGGGCTGCGTGGGAGGACGACTTCCATCGGGGAGCGGCTATTCACCGAGGCGACATGCGCTCAATGTCACAAAACGACCGGCAAGGGCGGTGCCGTAGGCCCGGAGCTCACCGACGTCTTCAAACGCTGGAAGGGTGACCGGGTCGCCGTGTTGCGAGAAGTGCTCGACCCATCGCACCGCATCGATCCCAAGTACGCGGTGCATTTGATTCAAACGGTGGAGGGGCGGGTGATCACGGGAATCATCACTGAGGAAGACAAGACGGCGGTCACGATTCTCGACAATCCCGAAGCCAAGTCTCCGACGATTGTCAAACGCGAAGAGATTGACGAGATGGTGAAGACATCGAAATCGATGATGCCCAAGGCGTTGCTTGATCGTTTCTCACAAGACGAAATCTTTGAGTTGCTCG
This sequence comes from Pirellulaceae bacterium, assembly GCA_030748485.1. GTDB lineage: Bacteria > Planctomycetota > Planctomycetia > Pirellulales > Pirellulaceae > JASMLW01. Next base: position 7,353 of record JASMLW010000034.1, on the reverse strand, counting down.
CGTACCTCGAAGGCCTTGCCGCTGCGACGAAGCAATAGACTTACTGACCGTTGTCATCTTGCGAGAAGTGATCGATGAGAACCTCGACTCTAATCATCTCCATCGCGCTGTTGATCGCCACCGCGGCTTCCGCGGCAGACCGACCCAATATCCTGTTCATCATGTCGGACGATCACACGACGCAGGCGATCGGCGCCTATGGCAGTCGATTGGCCAAGTTGAATCCGACTCCCACGATCGACCGGTTGGCCAAAGAGGGAATGGTCTTCGACAACGCCTATTGTACGAACTCAATCTGTACGCCAAGTCGGGCGTGCATCTTGACCGGTCAATACGCTCACGTGAACGGCGTCCACGACTTGCGCGGCCGCATCGAAGCGAAGCGGCAATACCTGGCGGTCGAAATGGGGAAGGCCGGGTACCAAACCGCGATGATCGGCAAGTGGCATCTCAAAGAAGAACCCGGCGCGTTCGACTATTACTGCGTTCTGCCGGGCCAAGGAAAGTACTTCGACCCCGTTTTTCGCGTGCAAGGCGAGCGGCGTTGGCCGAACAACACGATCCAATTCAAAGGCAAGCATTCGAGCGACGCGATCACCGATGTCGCTCTAGAATGGCTAAAGTCGGGCTGGGATCGCCAGCAGCCGTTCTTCTTAATGCATCACTACAAGGCTCCGCACGACTTCTTTGAGTACGCGGGGCGGTATGAAAACTATCTAGCCGACGTCCAGATTCCCGAGCCCGAGAACCTGTGGTCGCAATCTCAGTTCGGATCGATCGCCACGCGGGGCGCCAACGATGAACTGCTCCCTCACATCGGCACGTCCATCGGCCGCCGCAACCCGCGCCGCAACTATGTGAAACACTACAAGGTCGACGCGAACCTGAACGACGAGGACGCGCAGCGGGCGGCCTACAATGTCTATCTCAAACACTACCTGCGTTGTGTGAAGGGCGTCGATGACAACCTGGCGAGACTGTTCGGCTATCTGAAACAGATCGGACAGTTCGACAACACGGTCATCATCTACACGGGTGACCAAGGGTTCATGCTCGGCGAGCACGACTATATGGATAAGCGGTGGATGTACGAGGAGTCGATGCGGATGCCATTCATCGTGCGGTACCCAAAGCGAGTGCCCGCGGGCGCTCGCTCATCAGCGATTGTCGAAAATGTCGACTACGGCCCGACGATGCTGGCGTTCGCCGGAGCCGACACGCCATCCGTCATGCAGGGACGGAGTTTTCACGAGATCTGCGAAACCGGCAAGGAGCCGAAAGGCTGGAAGCAGGAGGCGTACTACCGGTATTGGATGCATATGGCTCATCACGACAATCCCGGACACGTCGGTATTCGCACGAAGGAATTCAAGCTGATCTTCTACTACGGCTGCAACTACCAGGGAAAACAACGCACACCGCCGGGTTGGGAGTTGTACGACGTCCGCAAGGATCCCACGGAAGTCGTCAATCTTTATGACGACCCTGACTACGCTGCAGTCGTCGCCGAACTGAAGCAACGACTCAAGAAACTCCGCGCGCATGTCCGCGACGACGGCAAGGATTTTCCCGCAGCCGAACGGGTGATTCAAGAGTTCTGGGACGACGACGAACGCGACCGCGCCGAAGCCAGGAGAATCTCGCGCGCCTACCTGGAATTCAAGAGCAAGTAAGCAGCGTAACGTCGGACTTCATCGAAGGTCTTCCATTGCTTCGGGAGAGACTGCTCGCCCGGTTTTGACGGTTTGGGGATCGGCGCTTTTGAGCAACGCGATTAAAACGCGACTAAAACGCCGTACAATTCTAACGAATCTGTCGATCGTCTACGTTCTCACAATGATTGCCTGTCCATCAATGGAATGTCGAGAGCCGTTCTTGGCTGCGAAGACCTAGTCTTGTGGAGACTTTGGTAATGCGAATCTCATCGGTGTGAGTGCGGTTGGTGGACCAGTCAATCGAACGTGCGACGCAGTTGCTCGAATCCGGCCAGTACGGCGGTGCGGAGAGAATGCTGCGAATACTACTGCGCGAGGACGAGACTCAAGTTCAATGTTGGCACTTGCTCGGAGTCGCGTGTCACCTGCTGGGCCGCAACGACGAGGCGGTGGACTCTCTAAAGCATGCCCTTGACCTCGATAGCTCCTTGCCGCGCTGCCATTTCAACTTGGGGGTCGTATTGGCCGCCTTGGGTCGAGACGATGAGGCTGCGGGAGCATATGTCGCCAGCCTGCAACTAGAACCCGCCGGCGGCGCGGCGCTCCAGAATCTCAAGAACATCTTGTTCAAGCGTGGTGAGTTCTCGGCGATGGCCGGACATTTCGGCCGAGCGGTCGAAAAGGAACCGCGAAATGAGTGGCTGCTGAGTCGACTGGGCGAAGCGCTCAAGGGGACGGGCCGCATTGTTGAAGCCTCGGATGTCTTGCGGCGAGCGGTTTCGGTTAACCCTCAGTCACCCGAGGCCTGGAGTCGATTGCTGTTCGCGTCGCAATACGCCCCCGGAGTCACCACGGCTAGTTTGGCGACCCTCCATCACGAGTGGCAACGGCGATTCGGAGAATCAAGTTGCACTTCTATCGGAGTCGGGAGGTCGTTAGACGCTGAGCGACCACTGACAGTCGGGTTCGTATCACCTGACTTCTCAAATCACCCCGTCGGGATTTTTCTGGCTCCAGTGCTCGAGCGGCTGCCGCGCGATGAGTTCCAGGTTGTTTGCTACTCCAATCGATCGGCCCATGACAATCAAACTGAGCGCGTACGAATGGCAAGCGATGAATGGCGCGACATCGTGGACTCTAGCGACGACGACGTGGCTGCCCAGATCGCGCGCGACGGCGTTGATGTGCTCTTTGATTTGGCCGGACACACCGACAATAATCGACTGAGTGTCTTCGCGCGCCGGGCGGCTCCGGTACAGATCACATGGTTGGGCTACGTGGGCACGACCGGCTTGGCCGCGATCGATTACGTCTTCTGTGACGGTCACCATGCGCCGCCGGAAGCACGGCCAGACTACAGCGAATCCATGCTCGAAATGCCGGACGGATACGTTTGTTACGAGCCGCCCTCCTACGCGCCGCCCGTCGGGCCGTCGCCGGCTCTCGCCAACGGTTTTGTCACCTTTGGCTCGTTCAACAATGTGAGCAAGATAAACTCGCCGCTGATCAAGACTTGGTCGCGGATTCTTCGCGAAGTAGCAACGGCGAGACTATTGCTGAAGTACAAGGGGTTCAATGACGAAGGAGTCGAGAATAGGATCAGCGAGGAGTTCGCGTCGCAGGGTGTTGATGCGGACCGAGTGGAGATGCGAGGCGAAACACACCATATCGATCACCTGGATTCCTACAATTGCATTGACCTCGCCCTCGATACGTTCCCGTATTCAGGCGGCATTACGACATGCGAGTCACTGTGGATGGGCGTGCCGGTCATCACGTTTCCCGGGGCGACTTTCGCGGGGCGACACAGTGCTTCACATCTACACAATGCGGGGTGGGGAGAATATGTTTGCCGCGACGCTGATGAATTCGTGAATCGCGCCGTGAATCTCGCCAGCGACTTGCCCGCCTTGGCGCAGCGGCGCACCGAAATCCGCGCCCGGATGGCCCGATCTCCACTGTGTGACTGCGATAATTTCACGGCGGTGTTCGCCGCGGGCGTTCGCGCTGCGTGGCGTCGGTACGCCGCCAGTCACTGAGCGATATCTGCTCAACGGACCGCTGCTTCACACAACCCGGCCATCCACTCATCCGCGGCTGGCGATACAATCAGAGTCGAACGTCTATCAAGGGGAGAACTCCGTCCCAGCACTGACGATTTTGCGAGCTTTGAGATGATCTCCAATCTGCTGCCGGCCTTGCTCGCTGCCGCGATTTTCTTGATCGTGCCACTGGCCGCAGCGCCTTGCTACCTGGCTTGGAATGCGCGGACTCGCGTAGAAAACGTCGCCACGTCGATCTATTTCGCCGTGATCGGAGGCATCAGTGGAGTAGCGATTGATGCTCAGCTGGAAGCGGCCGGACCGGTGACGGGCGGCGCTTGGGGCGTCTACTTGGGTGGTTGGGTGGGGGCGGCGACAATCACAGTCGTCCGCTGGGGAACAAATCCGCAGCAGTTCTCTTTGCGCCGGAGCATCGCATCCGGCTTAGCCGCTATGGCGGCGACGTGCGTCAGCCTGGCCGCCGGCGCGGCGCTGCTACGCGCGACACTCTTGCCCTGAAGAGGATTCTCACACAGAGGATTCTCACACAAAGACACGAGGACACCATGGTTGCCCGCGACTGTTGCTGGATTTGTGCACGAGCCATGTAGCTGAATGAGCGACTCCGCGCCCTGGTGGCTTTGTGTGCGACTTCTTCCGATCCTCAGTTCGGCGGATCGCGTTCGCAGAAGATCGCCATGAACCACAGGCCAAGCGCGACCGCGCGGAGGATGTTTGAGGGGTCCGTCGCAACGAAGAACAATATTACCGCCTCAGCAGTGATTCGCGTCGCCATTGCCATCAGGGCGTAGATCACCGCTGTCGAGTGCTCACGCCACCGCCGCCCCACCACCGCAGTCACTACCGCAAACGTCAGTAGCATCGGCGAGAGGAATCTCCAACGGCCGATCGGGATCAAACAAAGGGACGCCACGAGAAGGACAATTCCGAAGAACGCGAACGCCGGCCAAACGTCGCGAGTCTCTTCCTCGACCGTTTGCCGCACTGGCCGTCCATCAATAACAGCCCACGTCAGCAACCCGTGACCGACAACGTCCGCCGCCAGCGAAATGAACGCAGGGATCGACACCAACCAGCCGGCTTCCGCCGCTGACTCAACTTGAGGTAAACGATCCATGACCCATCGGCTCGTCAAGTGGACAACGTAGTCACTCAACAGGAAGACACTAATCGCAGCAACTGCGATCGTCGAGGTCCGCCGCATGCGCTGGCGTCTTCTCAACGTCGCCAGTATCAAGACAAAATAGGCGGCGCCGAGAGGAAGCCAAATCCAGATGAATCCGCGGAATACAGCCACCGACACCGCTGAGAAAGTGACGGCCAGCATGAGCGTGCGGCAGGTGAATTGGTTACTGAGCACGTGGATCGACAGTTATGTGGCGATGGCGACGTTCACTCCCGAAGCGGCAGCTTACCATGCTTGGAGCTCAAACACCCTCGGCGTTCGCGCACCACTTGCTTGACGGCAGCGAGCCGCCGAAAAGATGCGCGCGGTGGCGGCAAGAGCGGCCGTCGCTACTCACTTACTTGAGCAGCAGGTCGAGCGAGTGCACATCGATGACTCGTCGCCCTTTGATGTCGAGCGCCTTCAGCCGGAGCGTTCCTCTTCCCTTGTTCAGTTGGAGCGTTCCCAGGCTGAGCGGTTTGAAGTCTTTCACGAAGTAATGCGACTTCGCAACTCGTTCCTTCGATTTGTCGTACAACGGGGAGTCGAAGACTTCATCGACGATGGCTCGAGTCGCTGCTCCGTCCACCACGGACAGTTGCAAAGTCGCGCCCTGATCTCCGTCGGCGCATGTGTAGTGGACAATCACTTCGTACCGGCCGGTTTCGCCAACGTCGACATCCCACGTGATGAAGTCGTCGGCCTGAGTCCAATTCGTGAAGAACGAGTTGTTCGGCGCTTTCGCACTGCGTTGGATCGCGCCGTGGCCGACACCGTCGCGCGCGGTTAACGTGGTCGAGGCGGCGTAGCCGACTGTAAAAGGCCGATTGGCGTTCGCTTGAAAACGAGCTTGCATCGCCGCTCCATGCAGCTTCGCTTCGGCTCGCAATCGAGCGGTCAATTCGGGATGGCGATCGGCGACATCTTTGTGCTGTCCCGGATCGGATTCGATGTCGTAGAGTTTGCCGCGCGAGTCGAGCCGGTATTGTTGAGTCCGCACGCTGACCTGGTTTCGTTTGATGGAGAACAACGACCGCGGGGCCCACTCGCCCGATTCTCTAAACAGCAAAGGGCGCAGACTGCGACCGTCGAGCGGTTTCCGTCTGTCGATAGGAGATTCGACGCCCGTGAGCTCAAGCAGAGTGGGCAGTAAGTCGATGGCTCCGGCGATCTGTGGAATCGTCGTTGCCGATTTGATCTTTTCCGGCCAACGGATGAAGAAGGGCGAACGCAGCCCGCCCTCGTCGATCGAACCTTTGCGTCCCTTCATTCCACCGTTCCAGCGGTACGAATTCGGCCCGTTGTCGGAGAAGTAGATCACGATGGTGTTTTCCCGCAACCGGAGATCGTCCAGCTTCTTGAGGATTCGTCCGACGTTCCAGTCGATGTTTTCACACATGGCCAGCGCGGCGCGAGTCATCATCACGTCCTCGCGTTCGGGATCGCGATGACGCCTGCCGGGATTCGCGCCGTCGAACTTCTCGTAGAACCGGTCGGGCACCATCATTGGCGAGTGCGGAGTGTTGTAGGGCAGGTAGCAGAAGAACGGACGCTCGCGATTCTCTTCGATAAACGCTAGTGCGTGGTCGGTGAAGTCGTCGACCACAAACCCCTTGCCGTGAACTCGCTTGCCGTTGTGATCGAGCGGCGGGCTGAAGTAGTGACCCCAATGTCCGGAGGTGAAACCGTAGTATTCGTCGAATCCGCGATTGTTCGGGTGATAAGGAGGCTGCGTCCCATTGTGCCATTTGCCAAAGCAGCCGGTGGCGTAGCCGGCCGCCTTGAGGAGATCCGCCACCGTCGTCTCGTCGTAGTTCAGCCGTCCTTGGCCACGACTAACACCGCTGACTCCAGTACGTGGATAGTATCGACCGGTCAAGAATTCGGCTCTCGTCGGCGCGCAAACTTGACAGACGTAGAAGTTTTTCAGCGTCGCTCCGTCGCGAGCCAGTGAATCGATGTTGGGCGTGGCCAGATTCGTATTGCCGCTGGCGCTGAGATCACCCCAACCCTGGTCGTCCGCGAGAAACACGACAACGTTGGGCGGCGTCGCCAGAACAAGACTGGCCGGCAAGCAGACGAGGACGCAGGTCAGACAGACGGCTGTAATCTTCATGGGAGAGTGCTCAAGGGAGGTGGTGGTCACCGGCAGTATAGTAGGTCGGGTGGCCAGTCACTAAAACATCCTCCCAAAAGCTACTGTAGGCCGGACCCAGCGCAGCGCCGTTCCGGCAGGCGCCGGTGTCGATGAACCACCACTACGTACGCAGTGGGCACGATGGCGCGGAGCCACGTGAGAATGGGACGCGATGCGCGGGGCGACGCGAGTGTGGAACGCGGTGGCGCGGGGCGACGCGAGAATGGAGCGTTGGTTGCAGCTGGAACGCCTGGTTCACCCGTGCTCAAGCACGGGCCTATGCCGCCTGCGGCGGAATGGGGCGTAAACGCCCCTCTGACTCTTTGACTCGCC
>JASMLW010000033.1 GCA_030748485.1 Pirellulaceae bacterium | reverse complement strand
AATCTGCCGCACGTTCGTCCCAGCAATTCCCTGTCGAGCGAACAGCTTCGCGGCGGCTTTGATGATCGTCGTTCTTCGCGTAGGAGCGGATGACGTCATTTCGCGTTTCCCTGATCGACAACGATGGGCTTTCAAGTCGGGCGCGCGCCCGGACCGCCGGTGTTCAATTGTGTCGGGCGTGCGCCCGGTTTACAATACCAAACTCTCGTTGTCGTCAAGAGTTTCGGTCAAGCTCGGACTTTCTACGAATGGCAATTCATCCTCCGTTTCAATCAGAGAATTAGCATGTCAACTCTTCTCAGCCTGTGCTACTTGATGCGGAGCCGCATGGAGTGGCTATTCCCGGTTCTCGTCACGATGATCAGCAGCTTGCCCTTTTCTGCTGCTTGTTCTGCGGAGCCAGCGCTGACAAACAAAACGCTCGTAGTGTGGACGGCTCTGGCAGACCTGAATCAGCGTGGCGGCAGCGCGTTGACAATCGACGATGGAGCCTCGCATTTCGACGGCATCGTGTTTGGCGAACTCGTGCCGAAGCGGTGGATGGCGGGCAGCGACCACTGGCGGCGTACGAATAAGAACCAACGCGACTGGCCGGAAGAAAATGCTGATCCCAAAACGACCGTGCAAGTGGCGATCGTTTACGAAGGGAAGCACGTCACCATTTATCGCGCTGGTGAGAAGTACGCTGAGTACGACACAATAGCCTCGCACACGTTCCCGAACGATTCACACCTCGTCATGGGGGTTCGGCATCTACACGCAGCAGGGGATCTGTTTGCCGGCTTCATTGCTGACGCCCGCATTTACGATGTCGCGCTGACGGTCGAGCAACTGTTACGTCTGAGACCGAACGAACCCTCCAAGCCAAAGCCATGGGCGTGGTGGACCTTTGAGGACGCGGAAGCCAAAGATCGCACCAGGCGTTTCAAGTTCACGCGTCTCATCGGAACTGCCAAGGTTGAGGACGGACACTTGATTCTTGATGGCAAGGGTTCGCTGCTGGCGACCACGACGGAAGCGGCGATGTCCCGGCTCGCCGAAGCCGCCATGCCGCCGTCGTTGCCGAAGGACGCCGCTGATATCACGCGGGCACACCGCGAACATCTGCTGGCAGATCCTCATCGTCCCGGCTACCACTTCGCCGTCCCCGAAGGCCGAGCTATCCCGTTCGATCCGAACGGAGCGATCTTCTGGAAGGGACGCTATCACTTGTTCTACATCTTTCAGGACAAACGCGGCCACAACTGGGGACACGTTTCCAGCACCGACCTGTTTCACTGGCGATTCCATCCCACCGGGCTGGTCAAAGGCATGTTTAGCGGCAACTGTTTCATCAACAAAGATGGCCGTCCGACGATGTGTTATCACCAAGTCGATCAGGGAAACGCGATGGCGGTAGCGGTGGACGACGATTTGAACGAGTGGCGCAAGCTGCTCTCAAATCCGATCACGCCCAAAACAATGCCGGGCGACGAACACCACGGTCGATACCGGTCGTGGGACCCGTTCGGCTGGGTTGAAGGTGACACGTATTACGCCATCTTCGGCGGCAAGCGACCGGCGATTGCCAAATGCAAAACGCTGGACGGCGACTGGAAATACGTCGGCGACCTGATGGCCGGACCAGTGAAAGGCGTCGGCATCAACGAAGACGTTTCGTGTGCCGACCTCTTCAAACTAGGCAACAAGCACATGCTGCTTTGCATCAGCCACCAGTTGGGCGCGCGATATTACTTGGGCGAGTGGAAGAACGAGCAGTTCCACCCAGAGTCGCATCACAAGATGAGTTGGATCGACAACTCGTTCTTCGCACCGGAGAGCATGGTCGATAACAAGGGCCGCCGCATCATGTGGGCGTGGATCTTCGATCGGCCTGAATTCGGCACACGCATGAACTACGGTTGGTCCGGCACAATGAGCTTACCGCGAGTGTTATCGCTCGGAGAAGACGGCACGGTCCGAATGAAAGTGCCCGCAGAGATAGAACGACTGCGTTACAATGCCCGGCAAACAGAAAGACAGACTGTCAAAGCCGACACTCAGATACCGCTGAAGACCATCGGAGGCAACAGCATCGAGTTGGCGATCGAAATGACCGCGTCGAAATCCAAGCAGTTCGGCGTGAAGGTCTGCTGCTCTCCCGACGGCGAGGAACAGACAGTGATCTATTACGACGCAACCGACCACAAGCTGAAGATCGACACGACCAAGTCCAGCCGAACGGAAGGCCCAAAGTCCATCGAGGCCGCGCCCTTCCAACTGAAGGCAAACGAACCACTTCGACTCAGCGTATTCGTGGACAAGTCAGTTGTCGAAGTCTTCGCCAACGACCGCCAAGCCGTGATGCGCCGCATCTACCCCACTCGCCCCGACAGCATCGGTGTCAGGCTCTTCTCTAATGATGGATCTGTCAACATTACCAAACTCCAAGCATGGGACATCATGCCGTCAAACCCTTATTGAATCAATCATCGAGGAAGGCGCGTATCTGATGAAGCGGGCTCGGACAGAGGAATCTTTCGTGCGTCGGACAGCAACGGCGACGACTTTGTGAGTCAGGCGGAGTATATGGAAAACCGAGTCATCGCCGATGAAGCCAAAGCAATCGTCGGATCTTGGGACAAACTCGCCTGTCAAAGACAAACTGTGGGGAAGGTGAGACAATACGGCCGTTCTCCCAATGTCTATCGGCAATTGCCCGACGTATACCAAGCACCGGTCGTTCGAAGGTGATCTCGCCGGCGATCCGGTCGGCTTGTCGGCGGTCTTGAGGCGTCTCACGCTGAAAATGCAAGATGTAGCTGCGAGCGGCCTCGCCTGTCGGAAGTTCCGCAGGTCAACCGAGACGATTTCCGCCAAGCTGATCGCGCGGATGACCGCCGGCATCGAGAATCTCTCGCGCCTCGTTCTCCAAGTCCTTAACCGTCTCAGCGACCATTGTCTCGACGAGTTCTGACTTGGACGGAAAGTGTTAGTACGGCGTCCCGCCGGAGACTTTCGCCTGTCGAGCAATCTGCCGCACGTTCGTCCCAACGACTCATCATTCGCCGCGCCATCGACGGTCGTATCCTCAGCAGTAATCGCCATCGCCCACCGTCTAGCGAACCGTGGCTACTGATCCGTTTTCAAGCGTCGTACGTTGTTGAAGTCAAAAACATACTTCCACCAGTTGTTTAGCTTGCCGTCATTCTTGTTCATTCCGGCGGCGCGGGGCAGGTGGGCGAACCACCATTTCATGTAGTTGCGGTGATAGTCCGGGCCGCCCCATGTTTCACACGAGACCATTGACTTTGCAAACCCAAACAGATCTCCCTTCCGATCGGCGACGTAGCCATCGGCCAGCTGCCTCGGCTCAAACCAACCGCACACTTCGTGCAGCCGCTTCTTTTGTTCGGCGACAAGCCGCGCACGGCCAACGACTGACTCATCGAGACATCAAGCCCGACAACATCTGGCTGGAAACAGCCGGGCGAGTCAAACTGGTCGACTTCGGCCTGGCCCGAGCCAACGACGAACAATCCGACCTAACCCAATCCGGTGCAATCGTCGGAACGCCGAATTTTCTGGCTCCCGAACAAGCTCGTGGCGAGGTGGTCGACCATCGCGCCGATTTGTTCAGCCTCGGCGCGGTCCTGTACCAGATGACGACGGGCAGTTCGCCGTTCTCCCGCAACAGCCTGATGGCTACGCTCACCGCCGTCACACTTGACGATCCGCCTCCGCCCGCCACCCTTGACGCGACCGTTCCCTCTCGGCTGTCGGAACTGATCATGAAGTTGTTACACAAGCAGCCAAGCGAAAGGCTGCAGACGGCCGACGAAGTGATCGACGAACTCAAACTCATCGAAGCGGAGATCGCCGAGCCGATTGAACGGACGGTTGAGATCAAACCCGCACCATCGACCAGCCAAACTCAGTCCAGCGGCGCCATTTGGTCAACCGGCCGCGGCAAGTTGCTTCTCGCAACCGCTGCCTCCGCCATCGTGTTGCTGCTGGCCGTAGTGATTTACGTAAAGACCGATCGCGGCACGCTGGTCGTCCGAGCAGGAGACGACTTTGAAGTCGTCACTGCCAATCAGACGGTGAAGATCCGCGACAAGAAGACCGATCGGGAGTTTATTGTTCAGATCGGCGCGAATGAGTCGATTCCCACCGGCGACTACTTGGTAGTCAAAGACGATGATGGTTTGGAGTTTAGCGCGGCGGAGTTCACCATCCATCGCGGGAGAAACCAAGACCTTGTCGTCTCTCTACGCGACACTCCACGTGCGATCGTGCCGGCGGGAAAGCCGACGGGGAAACCGTCGGGAAAACCGTCGGGAAAACCGCTGAGCTGGTTCGCGCTGACGAGCCGACCGGAAAGTGTCGCCGGGCTCAAGACGTTCACCATCGAAACCCGTTACCACCGCGGCAACATCTACGATGTGGGAGTCAGCTCCAAGGGCGATCTCTTTGCCACCGTCGGATATGACGCTACGCTTCGCTTGTGGCGCACCGACGACTTTCATCCCATTCAGGTAATCCACCCCGGCGTCGATGAGTTGGGATACTTTCGGGGATTCGCTTGGTCGATCGACGGCTGGCAGTTCGCCTACGGATACAACCACCACGTGTTTGTCCACGATACGACGTCATGGAAGCAGATCCATCATTTCAGCGGAACCGAAGGGGAACTTGTCGACAACCTCGGGTGGTCGAAGAGTGGCCTGCTGGCGGCTTCGTTCGGCAAGAGCGTCTTAGTCTGGGACGTAAAGCAAGGCCGTACGTTGCGTCGCCGAGATGTGGACGATAGCTCTCTTGCCCAGTGGGACGGCGACCACGACCGCATCGCGTTTGCCAATGGAGTCACCTGGGATGTGGGCGAGGATCGCTTGAGCGCTGCGGCAAATCCGGCGAAGAAATACCATTTCTTCTCCGCCGATCGCAGTCTTGCGGGGATGCTCGATTTCGACAATTCAAAACTTGTTTTGCAATCGACCAGCGATGGCGCAACGATCAGGGAGTTCCCGCTGCCCAAAAAGCAGCCTCAAAACAGTCGCCCGCGGTTATCGGCTAACGGGAAGTACGTCGCCTGGATGGACTACGATGACGGCAACCGCGAGCGAGTCTTCGATGTGATGACCGGCGAAGAGCTTACGTCGAGCGGGATTGAAGCTTTCAACGAGATCGCCCGGTGGCTGCCCAACGGAACGGAACTCGCAATCTGGTCGACAGTAGCAAGCGTTCCCAAAACCGCGATCTCAAAGGACGATCATCTCTCCCTGCGGATTGTCAATGTCGAAACTGGCGCCGTTCGCAAGGGCCGAATCACTCAGGCGGGAAGAGAAGAACATCCGCTGACGGTAACTCGCATCGATGGCCCTCACATCCAGAAGAGCATCGGGTGGAGTCCAGATGACGCCAGTTTGTTTTCTGGTGGATTCGGATTGCGGCAATGGGATATGAAAACGGGGCGCTTTCAAGACCGGCTGCTCGGTCCCGAGTCGGAGACTCTCTGGCATGAATGGCATCAGGACAACGTCATTTGGGGGACGAACACCAACAAAGGCGTGTCGACCTTTCAAGTCGACACGAAGAATGTCAGGAGTAGGACTGGGTTTACGAACGTCGTCGGCATTGCAAATGGAAATGGAAGAGCATTCGACCTTGTGGACAACCAGACGGTGAGGGTTTTCAACACAGTCTCGGGCGAGAGTATCGGTGATGACTTGAAACTACCTCAACCGCTCGAGTCGTGGGGCAGAATGTCGCCGCTGGGAGATTGGATTGCATCGCCTTCCGCCGATGGTCAGGTGATGAGAATCTGGAGTGTCGACGACCTGCAGAAGGTACGGATCGTCGACGGCAAGAGCCTGAAGGGCGACGACTTCCTTGGGTGGTCATCGATTCACTTTCATGCAGATTCGTCCCGCGCTGTTCTGAGCTGCAGCCTGCATTCAAAGGCCACCCAACTCTTTCTCTGGGACCTAGACCAGAACCAAACCATTCGCAAGATCGAGAGTAGAGCCAACCCGGGGCGCAGTAAGTGGCTTGATGACCAGCGATTCGTGATCGCTTCTCCTGGCGTGTTGTCGTTCTACGATCGAAACGGCGCTCTACTGAGCGAATGGACAGGTGAGGGTGTGGACTTCTCTCGCACGGCCCTTTCCCGAGATGGTTCCAAGCTGGCGTGCTTGGCGGGAACCTACACTGAATACTACGGCAACCACGCCCCCCTCATTCAAATTAGGGACATGTCGAACGGGGATGTGCTGTCGACGCACTGCGTGCTGCCGACTCCCGATGGCACCGACTTGTCGTTATCGTTTGGCGCCACCGGTCACTGGCATGGTCCGCCGGAAGCGCGTGACGCACTCTGTTTTGTCGTGGTCACCGACGATGGAACGAGGCTGATGCTCACTCCGAGTGAATTCCAAGACCAGTTCGATTGGGTGAACAACCCTAACCAAGTGCTGCAGTCGGTGGCTCCGGAGACCGGCCGGGAATGACGTTCGCGGGCGCTGTAGTCGTCGATGGGTGCGATATCCTCTTTCGCGCGCAATCTACGATTTTCCCGCTTGCCAACCGCGGAGCATGTCGCGGAGCATGGCCAACTCGCGGAACAGCTTCGCCCGATCTCGATTGGCGTGCTCCAGACACCAGGGCCCGCGAAAGCCGGCGTCCCAGCCGATCTGAAAGCACTCTTTTAAATCGTAAGCGGCGTGGCTGCCGTCCGCGCCCAGCGCTCGCGCTTTGTAGTCGCACGTGGCGGCGATGGGGAAGGTGGCCTTGAGACCGTCGCGGCGCAGCTGTTGGCTGTCCCAGTTCCCCGTGTCGGGACAAGCGGTCACGTTGTCGCCGATCGCCTTGATCAGCTTCACGACCGATTGCGGATCGGCTTGCATCCAGCCGTAGTTCTCCACCAGCATCTCGACTCCTCGAGCGGCCGCGTGTTCGCACAGCTCGCGATAACTGGCCACGTGAATCTTCATGTCCGGGCGCGGCTTCAACGGCAGGGGACGCGCCCACTGCAAGCCCAGTCGTCCGGCCGCATCGATCGATCGTTTGTACTCGGCGATCGCTTTGCCGCGGACATCCGCCTGCGGACTGTTCATGTCCAGTCCGGATTGATTGAGCTTCAAGTTGGTCAACCAACAGCCGGCGTCATCCGCCGCGCGGCGGACTTTCTCCAGATAGCCGGGCTCGTAAGAGGCCAGCGCCGACGTGTTCAAGTCGATCACCCGCATGTCCAGCTCGTCGCGGAGGATGCGAGGCAACTCGAGCAGCGTGAACTTCCCTTTCGCTGGGCGGGCCGCCAAATGCCCCGAAAGCGAAGACGTCGTAATGCCGACTTCGTCGCGCCAGGCAGCAGTTCGCGGGGCCGGCTTGTCTTCGGCCGATGAGGCGCTCGCCATCAAGGCGCCCGCGGCAAGGGAACTCAAAAATTGCCGGCGAGCTGTTTGAAATTCGCGCATCGATGTCCTCAGAGAAAATGGTGCTCTTATGCGACAGCTGTCACATTGTAGCCGCCACAACTGCGGAAGGTGGGCTGACTGCGGTTTCGGTCTACCTGTTTTTGACTGCGATGTGCGCTCGACCTCTCACATCATCGGCTCTCACTGCGCGTCGAACAGAGCATTCGAGGATGGCGAGTTACGCTGGATCTCGTATGATGGCGCGGTCCCGACTCGCACTTTACAAGATGAGGAACTATGGACGTTTCGTCCTTCGAGCTCGAGTCCAAGATGACTTTCGGTTTGTCGTTTCCGGCTTGCCTCTCCTGCGACGCGCCCGCGACGCTCGACGATGCGCTCGTCTGGGTTCGCCGCGAGCGGCGTGAACTGTTGGCTCGCGCCGATCGGCATGGAGCCGTGCTTTTCCGCGGCTTCCCCGTAGCGTCGGCCGAGAACTTCGACGCCTTCGTCGGAGCGTTTGAATTGCCCGATTTCACCTACGCCGAATCGTTGTCGAACGCCGTTCGCATCAACCGCACGCCGCGCGTCTTCACCGCCAATGAGGCTCCGCCCGATGTCGACATCCTGCTCCATCACGAGATGGCGCAGACCCCGATCTACCCTTCTCGATTGTTCTTCTATTGCGAGCGTCCCGCCGACACGGGTGGAGCTACGCCGCTCTGTCGATCGGACGGACTGCTCGAGGAATTACAGAAGCGGGAACCCGAATTCATCCGCAAGTGCGCGGAAGCGGGTCTCCGCTACACCAACGTGATGCCGGCGGAAAACGACCCCACCTCCGGCATGGGGCGCAGCTGGAAGAGCACGCTCAACGCGGATACTCGAGCTGCAGCCGAGGCGCGGCTGGCGCGGCTCAACTACAGTTGGGAGTGGCTCGCCGACGATTGCCTGCGGGCGACGACGCCCGTATTGCCGGCCGTGCTCGATCTCGGCGACGAGCGGCGCTCGTTCTTCAATCAGCTGATTGCCGCCTTTGGCGGTTGGCGCGACGAACGCAACGATCCGTCGAACGCCATCACATTCGGCGACGGAGAACTACTCGATCCCGATGCGGCGCTGGCCGCCGCGACCCTGGCCGAGCAATTCACAGTCGACGCGCCCTGGCGAGCGGGCGACGTCGCGCTGGTCGATAACCGAGTCGCCATGCACGGGCGAAGAACCTTCACGGGCGAACGCAGCATCCTCGCTGCGTTCGTCAGCTGAACACGTAACTTCAAACTTCTCGCTGTCGTCGCAGCGCGAACGCAAAGACTAAACGCAGAGGTCGCCGAGGCGCAGAGGGTCGCAGAGAAGAGAAGGAGAGCAGCGACAATAGAGTCAGGGCTCGGGGAGCTTGTCGACAACGCGGTGAACGCCGTCGACGAGTCGTGGCACATTGAAGTTGATCAGTAGTCCAAGGCGGACATCTCGTAATCGGAGGTAGGTCAGAAGTTGTTGTTTGTCGACTGGCGTGACGTCCGATTTCGCTTTGTTGTCAACAATGACTTTGTCTTCGACGATCAGATCGAGACGGAGCGGAGACGCGAGAAGGATGTCTTTGTACTTGATCGGGACGTTTTGCTGTCGCTCGAATCGCAGTCCCGCCTTGGAGAGCTCATAGCATAGCGCCTCCTCGTACACTGACTCCAGTAGCCCTGGGCCAAGTTGTCGATGAACTTCGATAGCGCAGCCAATCACCTTCTCGGAAATCTCATTCTCAATCATCTCATCGCTTCTTCTCTTCTTCCTCTTCTCCGCGGCCCTCTGCGCCTCCGCGACCTCTGCGTTTAGTCTTCTGCTTTCGTGATGCGAACGCCTGTCAATGGCATTAGCCGCCGCCAGCCGGCGTTTTGCAAGGCAATTCGCCCAAGTCGCTGTGTTGACGTGCGGCCGGACGCCTCCTACGGTGAGGATCCGTCAAGCCAAAATGGAGCATCGACCTTATGCCGATCCGATCCGCGTCTCGCCGAACACGCATCCTTGTCGCCTCCCTGCTGGCCCCGTTGTGGTGGGCGGCGGCGGCTCCCACGGGGGCGATCGCGAAAGACGGACCGCCAAATGTGCTGCTGATCATGGCCGACGACCTCGGCTTCTCCGACCTGGGTTGTTACGGGGGAGAGATCGAGACGCCGAATCTGAATCAGCTGGCCGCCGACGGCTTGCGTTTCACCCAGTTCTACAACACGGCTCGCTGCTGGCCCACGCGGGGAGCCTTGCTGACCGGCTACTACGCCCAGCAGATCCGCCGCGACCAGGTGCCCGGCGTGCCCAGCGGCGGTCGCGGAGTGCGGCCGGCGTGGGCTCCGCTGCTGCCCGCGATGCTCAAACCGTACGGCTACCGCAGCTACCATTCGGGCAAGTGGCATCTCGACGGGAAACCGCTGGCGACGGGATTTGATCGCTCGTATTATCTCCGCGACCAGGGGCGGTTCTTCTATCCGCAAGTTCATCACGAAGACGACCGGCCGCTGCCGCCGGTCAGTCGTGTCGCCGACTTCGATAAGCTGGCCGACTCGCCGCTGAGACCCTACCTGCACGAAGAGCTCCGCGACGAGACGGACTCCGGTTACTACGCCACCACCGCGATCGCCGACCACGCCGTGCGTTGCTTACAGGATCACGCCGACAAACATTCGGATCGCCCCTTCTTCCACTACCTGGCGTTCACGGCTCCGCATTTTCCGCTGCACGCCTTGCCCAGCGACATCGCTCGATACCGAGAGCGGTATGAAGAGGGTTGGGACCGCGTTCGCCGACGCCGTTGGCGCCGCATTCGCGAGATGCAGATCGTCGCCGGCGAGTTGTCCGAACCCGAGTCGGAAATCGGGCCGCCCTATCACTTCCCCGACGCGCTCGCGAAACTGGGATCCGGTGAAGTGAATCGGCCGCTGCCGTGGAGCGAACTGACGGACGAGCAACGGCGGTTTCAGGCCGACAAGATGGCCATCCACGCCGCCATGATCGACCGCATGGATCAAGAGATTGGCCGCGTGCTCGATCAATTGAAAGAGATGGGCGCCTTCGACAACACGCTGATCTTCTTTCTCTCCGACAACGGGGCGAGCGCCGAGATCCTGGTGCGCACGGACGGCCACGACAGGAAGGCTCCGCGCGGATCGGGGCCGTCGTACCTCTGCCTCGGCCCGGGCTGGTCGACCTGCTCCAACACGCCTTTTCGACGACACAAGACGTGGGTGCACGAGGGCGGCTGCGCAACTCCGCTCATCGCCCACTGGCCGGCGGGCATTGAGGACAGAGGGAAACTGCGCCGCAACGTCGGCCACGTCGTCGACATCGTTCCCACCGTGATCGACATCGTCCGCGAGAAATCCGATCCCGACGACAAGCCGATCCCCGTCGATCCGCCCCGACCGGGCCGCAGCCTGTCGAGCGTTTTGAATAACGACCTGTCCGCGCCTCGCGAGTCGTTGTGGTGGCTGCACGAAGGCAATCGAGCGATTCGCGTCGGGGATTGGAAATTGGTCGCCGGCGACACAGAAGAGTGGCAGCTGTTCGACCTGAGCCGCGACCGGGCGGAGACAAACGACTTGGCGAAAGAGCACCCCGAGCGAGCCAAGAGTCTCGCGACTCGCTGGACAGCTGAGCACGAAAAGTATGTCGCGCTCGCCAAACGCGATGCGGGGCAATTGAAGGGGCCAACGGGCGCGCGCCGCGAACCCCCGAAGAAGAACTTGATACTGCCCGGTGAAACTTTCTGGCTCGGCGATCGGCCGGCGTTCGTCTTCCTGCCGCCAAAAGAGAAACGGCGCAGCCCGCAACCTTGGATCATGTACGGCCCGACGTTGCCCGCCTACCCCGACATGGCCGAGAAATGGATGCACCAACAATTCCTCGACGCCGGCGTGGCGGTGGCCGGCGTCGATGTCGGCGAAGCCTACGGCAGCCCCCGCAGCCAGGCCGCTTTTGACGCGCTCTATCGGCGACTTACCAAGCAACGCAACTTCGCCGCCAAACCCGTGATGCTCGGCCGTAGCCGCGGCGGCCTGTGGGTGAGCAGTTGGGCCGTGCGAAATACGGACAAAGTCGCCGCTATCGCCGGCATCTATCCCGTCTACGACTTGACTACTTATCCGGGGTTGAAGCGAGCCGCTCCGGCGTACCAGCTGACCCCGAAACAACTCGAAGCGGCGCTCGACAAACACAATCCGATTCGACAGGCGGCGTCATTGGCCAAGGCGGCCGTTCCCGTCTGCATCATTCACGGCGATCGAGATAAGGTCGTCCCGCTAAAACAAAACTCGGCCGAGCTGCTGCGAATCTACCGGCAACACGGAGCGGAAGAACATTTCCAGTTGATCGTCGCGGCCGGCCAGGGACATAGCTTTTGGGAAGGCTTCTTCCACTGCCAGGAGCTCGTCGACTTCGCCGTTGAGCATGCGACCGAGTGAACAAAAACGAACGTTGTGAGCGGTGAGTCAATTAGGCCTCGCTCTCGTCGTCAACTCCGGGGTCCTCTTCCCGAGGTTCGCGGCCGGCGTCGATCAGCGCCTGGCGGAGCAGGAACTCGATCTGGCCGTTCACACTGCGCAACTCGTCGTCCGCCCACCGCCGCAAGGCGTTGAACACACGGGGATCGATACGCAGTGGGAACGACTTTCTGCCCAAGGCTCAGTCCTCGCAAACGGCCGCGGTGATTAGTACAACGAGCCGGCGTTGACGACCGGCTGCGGGGGGCGATCGCTGCACAACACGACCAACAAGTTGGCGACCATCTGGGCTCGGCGATCCTCGTCCAGGTCGACGATCTCGTCGGCCGCCAGGTGGTCGAGCGCCATGTGGACCATGCCCACCGCGCCTTCGACGATCTTCGTGCGAGCAGCGACGACCGCTTGAGCCTGCTGGCGCTGCAACATCGCGGCGGCGATCTCCGGAGCGTAAGCCAGATGACTGATCCGCGACTCGATCGCCTCGACGCCCGCCTTCTCGAGCCGCTCTTGAATGTCACCCTTCAACTGCTCGCAGACCTTCTCGGTGTTGCCTCGCAGCGACACGTCGTGGTCCTCGCTGTCGTACGGATGACGACTCGCCAAGTTGCGCAGCGCGGCTTCACTTTGCACCGCCACGAAATCCTCGTAGTCGTCCACCTCGAACATCGCCTCCGCTGTGTTCGTGACGCGCCACACGACGACCGCGGAAATCTCAATCGGATTTCCATCCTTGTCGTTCACCTTCGACGGCTTCCCCGTCGTACGCGTCTTCTGCTGAACGATCTGTCCGGCGGCGTCTTTCTTCTCGGGCGTCGTCACCGAGCCGGTCTCGAAGTTGCGAACTCGCAGTGAGATCTTCTTCTTTGACAGAAACGGGTTGACCCAAAAGAAGCCCGAGTCGGTCACCGTGCCCTTGTACTCGCCGAACAACAGCAACACGCGAGCGCTGTTGGGGGGAATCGCCATGAATCCGAAGACGCAGAGTACTCCCGCCAGGATCCCCACGATCATGCCGATCAGAGCTGCCGGGTGAAAAATCCCGGTGGCCGCCAGGGCGGCGAAACCCGTCGGCGCGCCGATGATCAACAGCAGACAAACGATGAGCGGAAACCAGCCGGACAAGGGCTTGAGGTGATTCTCTTTGTACATCGGGATCTCCTTCGGTCGGCAATTCAATGAATATCACCGTGATATCACTTTGATACCCATTCGCGGCTTTGGCAAGGATCTTGGCGGCGAAAGCCAGAACTCGTTCTCGTAGAAGCGGAAAGGTGAGCGTGGAAGCAACTTATGGCTCATCGACTTGCGCCATCGCGCGCTGGGGGCGCGCCCAACCGTTGCTCACCAGCTGCCTGACACCCTACACCTGACCTTTTGAACCACTCGGAGGAGTTCACTATGCGCATCATCTCCACAGCGATCATTGTCTTAGCGGGTTCGATTTGTATGGCGGGAGCGGCGGCGGGAGGCGGCATGTCGTTCGCTCGCGACGCCAGCCAAACGGGAGCCATCCTGTTGTTTGTCGGCGGCGCCGGGTTTCTGTTTGAGTACTTGGTGGCGTGGCGGGACGCGCTGGCCGCCCGCCGCCCCCATCCGATCGAGAGCGTGCTGGAAGAGAATCGCGCGGCGCGGACGAATTGAGCCTTACCGGGCGGCCTGGCCAACTCCTCGCCGAGTCGCCTCACTCGGCGACCTTGCAATGTGCGCGGTTGAACAACTAGAGTGAAGGTTCGCCCGTAGGGCCTGGCCACCGCGCGACGGGATGCGTTTATGTTGGTGATCACTCGGCGCATCGATGAGCGATTGATACTCGGGGACGCGGTGGCGGTGCGAGTCGCAGCGTTGTCTGGCGAGCTCGCCTTCCTGCAAATCAACATGCCGGCGTTTTTCTACGTGCGGCTGAACCACGAGCCGGTCGACGTCGCGGCGGCCAACAACACGGTTGACCTGCGGCTGGAAGAGTCGATTACGATCGTTTCGGACAACCACGCTCAGATGGGTCGTTGGTCGCGCGGCGATGAAGTAACCGTGACATTAGCCCGCGTCCGCGACGGAAAAACTCAGCTCGCCATCGATGCGCCCACGCACCTTTCGGTCCACCGCAGCGAGGTGTGGAACGAATTCGGCAACCGTTGATCGTCCACCTCAATGAACGTCGCTCAGCTTGTCAGGCCGTTCGCCGCTAACGTCGTCACCGTCACTGCTCTTTTTCGCGGCGAAGGGACTGCCGGGAATGGTCGAGCCATCGAGCGGATCTCCGTCGCCCCACGGTTGCTCAACGCGCGGCGTTTCGAACGATTGCCAACGCGTCACGATCGCGTAACCTCGCGAGCGCAGGTAGAGCAATGGGGCGATGAAGCCGCCCGATACTCCCAGCATGAACGACGCGATGCCCGCGATGACCATGAGTGTAGGAGTCGCACCCGCAAACATGCTGGGGGCGAGCAGAAACGCCAACACGAGGAACAGATAGCCGATCACCAGACCAGCGGATAGACGGGTGTGCCGACGGACCATCACGGCGACAAGCAGCGGCACCCAAAGCAACACGGCCAAGAAGCCAGAGATTCCGATCAGAAGGACGATCACGAATGCAATGCTGTTGACTTCATCCTGGGCGACGAACCGAGTTAGCGCCATGGAGACCGCCAGAAACGTCATCGCTCCGAACAGTTCAGCGATCCCGACTCGTCGCGCCGCCAGATCCGGCAAATCGACTCGCTGAATGCTCAACCCCATGATCATCCGACCCAGCCAAAACGGAGCCTGACAAGTGCAAAACAGCAGCGGTCCGATCGCGGTGACTCGCAACACGTCGGCGACGTAGTTGTTGGAGATCGATGCGTTTGACGCATTGGCGGCGAGCACTGAGAGCAGCCAGATGGCCAGCAAGCCGACGATGGTTATGGGAAGGCGAAACCGGATCGAGCCAGGGCCAATGGTCGCCCAAATCGCCAGCAACTCCCAACCGCCGGCGATCAGCCCGCAAAAGGCGATCGACAACCACACGTTGCCGGCCGCCTGAACGGCGACAGTGCTGAGCGGAATGGCCAGCGACATGAGTCCAATGAAGCCGAGCAAGTAGAGCAAAGCGCTCCGATCAATCGTCGACGTCATTCGAACTACATTCTCCGCATCGGATCATCCACCGCACTTTGCCTCACGCCAACCTACCACAGCATCCTCCGCAGCGGCGGATCCTACATCGCGGAGTCGCGAAAGCTCTTGTACCGTCAGGATTTCTCACGATTAACGTTCCCAGCGAAACGTCAGTGCGAACACGGCCGCTAGCGTTGCTCACCATCATTTGGACGGTTCGACTGAAATTGACACGATCTGAACGATTGACCATCTTACCGGTCGCCAACCAGCGCCCGGCACGAGCGCGCCCGGCACGAGCGCATTCGGCACGAGCGCATTCACTCGCATCGTTGTGGAAGGAGACACACCATGCAGGGACGGTTCATTCCGCTTGCCATCGCAACAGCGATTCTCACAACAGCTCACTTCTCAGTCGCCGAGGACACATCACCCGCGGTCACCGCCAGCGGGGCGAAAACGGTTGCGGTCGTCGACGTAGGTCGAGTATTCAAGGAATACAAGCTGTTCGAATCGCAGCTGGCCGCCATCAAGCGAGACGTGAAGCGATCCGAAATCAAGATCACGAACGCTCGTTCGACGATCGAGCAACTCAAGAGGCGGGCGGCGGAAACAGTTCCCGGTTCGCCCCAGCACACCAAACTCATCGAATCCGTCGCGGAGCAGCAAAAGGAAATACAGGCTCGTGTCGCCGAAATGAAAGTCGACTTCATGAACCGCGAGGCGCGGCTTTACGCGAATACCTACAGAAACGTTCAGCGAGCGGTGGCGGAGTACGCTCGAGACAACGGGATCGGCATCGTCTTGCGCGACATGGCGTCGGAGATCAACCCGGCCGATCGCGATAGCGTGTTGAAAGGAGTCAATCGATCGATCGTCTTCCAGGACAACGCCGACATCACCGACGCGGTAGTCGAGATCGTCAACAGCAAGGCGGTCGAAGAAACGGCCAAGGGAGCCCCGCGGGCCGAGAAGCGTTGAGCGACATCGCGGTCGTGGGTGGACGGCTCCCTGCAATGGGCTCCGCGCTTCACTCGAGGCAGGAAAAACCTCGCTGCGCCCGCCATTGGTCGCGGATGTCGAACTACAATGCTCAGCATGGCGCATCCATATCGATGCGCCCACATCCTGTACTCGCGTAGCCAATCGGCGCAAGTGACTCACTGTATCGGCACCGATTGGACCGTTTCGGAGGGGGATCCGAATGGCGACAATTCTGGTAATCGATGACTCGGCCACCCAACGAGCTCTCGCGGCGGGCCTGCTGAAAGAGCACGCCGGTTGGCAGGTGCTGACGGCCGAGAGCGGCGAAGAGGCGATGGAGATCATCGACCGGGGCGGGATCGATTTGGTGGTCACCGACCTGCTGATGTCGCCGATGAATGGTCTCGCCGTGATCGACGAGGTGAGCCAACGGGACGAGTCGATCCCGGTCATTGTGACGACGTCGATGGGCGACGACACGATGGCCGTTCAGCTAATCGAGCGGGGCGCCGCCAGCTACGTCGCGAAGAAGCGGCTCCAGGAAGATCTGGCTCCGACCGTCGGCAAGGTGCTGCAGTTGGCCAAAGCCCATCAGGCGTCGATCGACTCCAGCAATCTGCTCACCAAGGCGGAATACTACTACGAACTGGACACCGACCTCGAGCAGATCGAGGCGCTCGTGTCGCACTTGCCGAAACTGATGAAGCCGGCGGGAGGGATCGACCAGCGATTCTCGCAACGGCGCAGCGCGTCGTTCGGCGAAATGGAAGCGATGCAAGTCTCGATGGCCGTGTCCGAGGCGCTTCACAACGCCTACTACCACGGCAACCTGGAACTTAACTCGCACCCGTTCGAGCACGCTCGCGACGAATACCAGCGGCTGGCTCCGCTGCGAGCCAACGATCGTCAATACGCGGAGCGCAAGATTCTCGTGCGGGTGATGATCTCCGGCAAGGAGGCGAGATTCATGGTCAGCGACGAAGGCCCGGGTTTCGATACATCCTGCTTATCGGGAGACCCCAATGACAGCGTCGACCTACCGTCGGGACGCGGCATTCAGATGATGCACAACGTCATGGATCTGGTGCAGTTCAACGACGTCGGCAACCGCGTCGTCCTCTCCAAGTTGCGAAAGTCGGCCGACGCGTAGCGTTGGCGTTCGTCAGTGCGACTCGGCAGTGCGACTCGGCAGTGCGACTCGGCGCGGATGCCGCATCGACAGTACAATGGCGCAACTCTCCGAAGAATGCTCGCCCACGCTGTAACGTTCGGCCCGCCTGGCAGGACACCGCCGCGCACGACCAGGGGCGTTTACGCCCCCATCCGCCGCAGGCGGCATAGGCCCGTGCTTGAGCACGGGTGAACCAGGCGTTCCAGCTGCAACCAACGCTCCATTCTCGCGTCGCCCCGCGCCATCGCGTTCCATACTCGCGTCGCCCCGCGCCATCGCGTTCCATACTCGCGTCGCCCCGCGCATCGCGTCCCACTCGCGTCGCCCCGCGCATCGCGTCCCATTCTCATGTGGCTCCGCGCCATCGTGTCCCCCTCGCGTCGCCCCGCGCATCGCGTCCCATTCTCGCGTCGCCCCGCGCCATCGTGTCCCACTCGCGTCGCCCCGCGCCATCGTGTCCCACTCGCGTCGCCCCGCGCATCGCGTCCCATTCTCGCGTCGCTCCGCGCCATCGTGTCCCACTCGCGTCGCCCCGCGCATCGCGTCCCATTCTCGTGTGGCTCCGCGCCATCGTGTCCCCACTCACGTCGCCCCGCGCCACCGCGTTCCACCCTCGCGTCGCCCCGCGCATCGCGTCCCATTCTCACGTGGCTCCGCGCCGCCTCGTCTTCGCTTCCGTCGGGGCTCCAACCCGATTCGACAGCCACTCCGGGAGCTTCCATTCGACGGGCCTGGAGACCCGTCCTACGACCTTCCGGAACTATTCTCCAAAGGAAACTCAATCGGCGGGTCTGTAATCTCGCTCGGCTCGGGATCGTCGATTGCTCGTTCCATTCGACGGGCCTGGAGACCCGTCCTACGACCTGCGATTACTGTCCAATTAGTCATTAGTCCTTTAGACATTCCAACCACGTAGTGACACTTCACTGATTCTTCCAACCGCGGATTCCACCGAGTTCCGCCTCGACTACGGGGGGTCAAGAAACGCATGGCAACATTCACCTCAATTAGACTCCACCCAATCGCAACGGCCGCGACGCTGGCGTTGTCGATCGCCGGTGCGATTCGCGCGGAGGCAGCGCCTGAGCGCTCGAAGGAAGTCCGTTCCTTTCTCGCTCGCTACTGCTACGACTGCCACGGTGAAGAGACGCGGGAGGGAAAGCTGCGGCTGGATGATCTGTCGGTGGATGTCGAGGTCGACGGTCAGCGCTGGCTTGGCGTTCTAAGAAAGCTCGAGGCGGGCGAGATGCCGCCTGAGGACGAGCAACAACCTCCCGCCGCCGACTCGCTGCGCGTGACTCAATGGATTTCGCGGAGTCTTATCGCCGTCAATCGACGCCAGCAAGAGACAGAGGGGCGGGTCGTTCTGCGGCGGCTCAACCGCGTCGAGTACGAAAACACGATCCGCGACTTACTGGCGATCGACATCGACGTCAAGGACCTGCTTCCGGAAGACGCGAAGGCTCACGGCTTCGACAACATCGGCGCAGCGCTCAACATCTCGTCGGTGCTGCTGGAACGCTATCTAGAGGCGGCGGACGCCGCGCTTACGGAAGCGATGACCGCCGGCCCGCGCCCCGAGAGCATTAAAATGCGTGTTTCCTACAAGGATGAACGGCGCGTCAAAGACCACGAGAGTTACCTCCCGCTCGACGACGCGTTGGTTTTCTTCAGCGCGGGTTATTCGCCAACCGAAGTCAATCAGTTTCGCGCTCCGCGGAAGGGACTCTACCGAGTCCGCGTATCCGCATACGCCTACCAGAGTGAGCGGCCTGTCACCTTTCGCGCCTACGGAGGGATTAATGAGAAACGGCACTTGGCCGGGTATTTCGATGCGCAAACAACACCGACTGAAGTCGAGTTCACAACGCGCCTGGGCCGCCGCAATACAATCCGCATCGTACCCTACGGAACTCGGCTAAAAAAATGGAACGACGCGGCGCGTGAAACTGGGCCGGGACTGGCCGTGCAGTGGGTGGAGATCGAGGGACCGCTGATTGAACAATGGTCGCCGGAGAGCCATCGTCGCTTGTTCTCCGACCTGCCCGTGGAAGACCTCAATGCGGAGGCGCGCAAACGCAACCGGCGACTCCAACCGCTACACGAAGTTGTCTCGAAGGATCCAGCTCAAGACGCGAGACGAATCTTCCAGCGCATGCTTCCGAAGATGTTTCGACGACCAGTGACGGGCTCCGAGATCGACCAGTACTTGGACATCGTGCTGGCTCAACTGGAGAATGGTTATCGATTCCAAGAGGCCGTGCGGGTCGGCTTGAAAACGGCTCTCTGCTCGCCCGACTTTCTCTACCTGATGGAGCGGCGTGGAGCTCCGCTCGACCAGTTCCAAGTCGCCAGTCGTCTCTCCTACTTCTTGTGGAGCACGACGCCGGACGAAGAACTCGTCAGCTTGGCCGATGATGGAAAGCTCCGCGATCGCGCGACGCTGCGGCGGCAAACCGAACGGATGCTCAACGATCCGCGGGCGGCCGCTTTTACTGAGAACTTCGTCGGTCAATGGCTCGGCTTGCGTGACATCGACTTCACCACACCCGATCGCATGCTGTACCCCGAGTTCGACGAGTTGCTGAAAGTTTCAATGGTCCAGGAGACGCGACTGTTCTTTGACGAGTTGTTGCGCAACGACCTCAGCGTGATCAACTTCGCGGACGCGGACTTCTCGATGCTCAACGAACGCATGGCCCGCCACTACGGCATCGATGGAGTGCGCGGCCAGGCCTTTCGCAAGGTGCAGTTGCCCGCGTCTAGTCACCGTGGTGGAGTCCTGACGCACGCCAGTGTGCTTAAAGTGACGGCGAACGGAACTAACACTTCGCCCGTGCTGCGCGGCATTTGGGTGCTGGAGAACATTCTCGGACAACCCGCGCCGGCTCCTCCAGCCGATGTCCCGGCCGTGGAGCCCGACATTCGCGGCGCAACCACCATTCGCGAACAGCTGGCCAAGCACCGCCAGATCAAGTCGTGCGCCGTTTGCCACAAGCGCATCGATCCAGCCGGCTTCGCGCTGGAGAGCTTCGATGTGATTGGCGGCTGGCGAGAATACTACCGCAGTCTTGGAGAAGGCCGACGACTCGACGTCGAAGTTGGCGGGCGTCGCGTTCAGTACAAACGCGGCCCGCCGGTGGACAGCGGTGATGTGCTGCCGTCGGGAGAGCGATTCAGCGGCATCGACGAGTACAAGCAGTTACTGACGTCCGACAAAGACATGATCGCGCGATGCGTCGCCAAGAAGTTGCTGACGTATTCGACGGGAAGCGGCGTCCAGTTGGCCGATGAGGAAGAACTGGCGGCTATTGTGAAACGGATCAAGGAGATAGATTACGGCTTGCGTTCGCTCGTCCACGAAGTTGTGCAAAGTCAGATGTTCTTGAATAAGTAATCGGCCAGAGGAAAAACGATGATCAATTCCAACGTGTCTCGCCGCGCCTTCCTGCGGGGAGCCGGAACGGCGCTCGCGCTGCCCATGTTGGACGCCATGCGGCCGCTTCGCGCCGAGCAAGCGGGTGTGGCGAACGACCAACCGCCGCCGCAACGCAGGTTGGTCGCCATTTGTACATACTTGGGAATGCACGGGCCGTACTTGTTCCCCGCGGAGACGGGCCGCGACTACCAACTCACACCCTATTTGGATGCGATCGGAGAGTTCCGCGATCAGTTCACCATTCTTTCCGGACTCGCTCATCCGGCTGTCGACGGCGGACACTCATCGGTCTCGTCGTTCTTGACTGCGGCTCCGCATCCGGGCAGCAGCAGCTTCAAGAACTCGATATCCCTCGATCAATTCGCCGCCGAACGAATGGGCGGCGACACTCGGTTTCCCTATTTGGCGTTGAGCACCAACGGCGGTGGCCTGTCGTGGACTCGGGCCGGCGTCCGCATCCCGGCCGACGACCGCCCTTCGCGCGTCTTCGGCAAGCTGTTTCTGCAAGGCTCCGAGGAAGACCTCCGGCAGCAGATGCGACGGCTCAAAGAAGGTCGCAGCGTGATGGACTCCGTGCGCAGTCAAGCGAGACTGCTCGAGCGAAAACTTGGGAAACGCGACCGCGAGAAACTGGCTGAGTATTTTTCCGCCGTCCGCGAGTTGGAGAATCGTCTACCGAACAGGACGACAATCTGCTCAACCGAACAATGGTTTTATTCGGTAGCAACTTGGGCAACGCCAGCAACCACGACACGCGCGGCTTGCCGATCTTGCTGGCCGGCGGCGGCTTCCGGCACAGCGGTCATCTGGCCTTCGATCGGCGCGATCACCCGCCGCTCTGCAATCTCTACGTGTCGATGCTCCAGCGACTCGGATTGGATGTCGACGCCTTCGGCACCAGTCGCGGAGCCATGCCGGGGCTGAGCTAGCGCCGTTCTCAACCGGCGACGCATGAAAGATGCGCGCGTAGACGGCAAGAGAAGTGGCACGGCCACTCCTACTCCTGGCCGTGAACGCGCTGGCAAACACGACTCGCGCAGCCCAAACAACCGTGGCGCTGGATCCTTTTGTTGCGCCAAGAGAAGCCGCCGCCCCTTGCTTGCGCTGCTCGCGAGGCGGGCTGGTGTAAACAGCTAGAAGAACAGATGGCAGTGTAGCGGCCATGATCGCCATCCGGAAACGACTATCCACGAATGAGGTTAGGTGGGATTGGGGAGGTTGCGATGACTAGAATTCCACCGCGAGCCAAGCCGCGCGCTCGAATCGAATTGCCGCTCTCCGCGCGCTTCGCGTATACTGCATGGCTGGCTTTTTTGTTGATCGCAACGTCGGACGCTGGCGCAATGAACAACAACACATGTCGAGGTCCCATTTCACGGCGCAGCTTCCTGGAAGCCGGTTCGCTCGCCTTGGGCGGACTTTCTCTGAGCGGGTTGCTCAAATCGCGCGCCGAGGCTGCCGAGCAGGGTAGGGCGGCCACTGATGCGGCGGTGATTCTGATCTGGCTCCAAGGCGGTCCCAGCCACATGGAGACCTACGACCTCAAGCCCGAAGCTCCCGCTGAATACCGCGGCGAAACTCGCCCCATCTCGACGGTCGCGCCCGGCGTGGAGGTGAGTGAGCACTTACCGCTGCACGCGAAGGTCGCCGATCGCTTCACGATCATCCGATCCATCTCGCACGGGTTCGCCAACCACGCGGCCGGAGCCGGTCGTTTTCTCTCGGGATACAATCCGTTTCGGTTGCTCGACCCGTTGGCCCAGTTCCCCTGCCTGGGGCCCGTCGTTTCCAAAATGCTCGAGGGACGCCGCGATCCGTCGCTGCCGCGGTACGTCGCCAGCGCGACCAATGTGTACGGTGGCGGCAGCGCGAGTCTCGGACCCGCCTACCTTCCCTTCGTCGTCGGCGGCGATCCGAACGCGCCCAACTTTAAGGTCAACAACCTGTCACTCGCCCCCGAAATGAGACAACGGCTCGACGATCGACAGCTGCTGCTGGGGGCGTTCGACAGCCTCCGCCGTGATGTCGACCGCACCGGCCTGATGGACTCGATGGACAAGTTCAATCAAGAGGCGGTCAATCTGCTGACCAGTACGCAGGCCCAAAAGGCGTTCGACATCTCGCAGGAAGATGACGCCGTGCGTGAAAAGTACGGTCGCCACAAGTGGGGACAAAGAGCGCTGCTCGCGCGGCGGCTAGTCGAAGCGGGCGTCAGTTTTGTCACCATGCAGATGCAGAACCCCAGCATCCCGGGAGCGATCGGCAATTGGGACATCCACGCCGTCAACGGTCACCTGTTTGACGACACCCGCGCTCGACTGCCCGTCTACGACAAGGCCATCGCCGCGCTGGTGGAGGACATCTACGACCGCGGACTGGACAAGCGAGTCATGGTGATCGTCTCGGGCGAGTTCGGACGGACTCCGCGCATCAACCCGCAAAAAGGAACGAGTTCAAAAGTCGTCCAACCCGGCCGGGATCATTACCCGGGAGCTATGTCCGTGCTGGCGTGCGGCGGCGGCATGCCGACCGGGCAGGTGGTCGGTTCAACCACCGCCAAGGGCGAGCGCCCCCGCGATCGCCGGCTCGATCCCAACGACCTGCTGGCGAACATCTACCGGCACTTGGGGATCGATCACCAAAAGACGGTTCCCGACAACGCCGGCCGACCCGTGCCGCTGATCCCCCACGGTCAACCGATCGCCGAACTGCTGTGATCTCGCCGGGCGGCTACTTGAGGCGCTCTTCGGTTTGCGGCTTGGGCACATCAACCTTCCACGCCCGCAGCGCGCTGTATGCGGCTTGGCGTACGGCGAAAACCCGCGTCCGCTGCTTGTCGGCGTTGGTTGCGATCCAGTAACCGGGATCGGCGAGCAGTTTCTTTAGCGTCGCGATGTTTGCTTCGTTTTTGAAATGACTCAAGGAAGAAGCGGCCTGCAGGCGTTGCATGACATCCTTGGATTTCAGCCACTGTTTTGCGATCCGTTCCAAATCCGCGTCGGCGGCGACCACCATGTAGACCGAACTACCGCCGTAAAGAACTCCATGAGCTGGAGACGAGAAGGGGACGTCAAGTCGATGCATCGCCGGCTTGTTGCCTTTGGCCTGAGTCGCGACGGAGCGACTTACGGCGGCCAAGATCTCGTCACGTTTCTTGAGCACTTGGAAGTTGGCGGTGAACACGTGCCGAGTCGGTTTCGAGTTCAACCGCGCGAAAGAGTGCCGCCCCCACTTGTTGCGCAGCGATAAGCCCGACACCTTGCTGGTGCGATCATCGTCCACATAACGCCCCTCGCCAACGAGAAAGAAGAGAAACTCAGACTTCTCATCCTGCAACGCGCCCGTCAACTTGGTGGTCTTGAAATGCCTGGCGGCGAACGTCGCCTCGTCAACCTGCTTCCCCTTAAGCGTCTCGTTCACCTTCACCGTCACGGTCGACAAGATGACGTCGCCTTTCGTCCTCGTATCAACGCGGCTCAGCGTTCCACGAACGACCAGCACGGATTCCGCCACCCACCAACTGACGCTTTCGTCACCGTTGACTTCGCCGCGCACCGCGGGCGTCCACAGTCCCACCAATAGCGCCGCGGAGATCGCACTCGCAAACCCGCATCCGTGAGCAGCAAATCGACGAACCATCGCTCACCTCCTTAACAGATCCTCTTGCGGTCGGACGACGCAGTCGGGCGCCGACTTCATTCCAGACGACGGAGAGCAAGCTCAAGATTCGCCAACCGGCCAGATAGTCCGAGTTCTCCCGGTTCACTCCGCCGAAACGGGCGGCTCGGGCGTCATGCTGTACAACCGGATTACGCCGTCGTGATTGGCGACGGCCAGCCGCTTGTTGTCGGGAGCAATATCCAAGTCGAATCCGGGAGCTCGCTGTTTGAAACGGACCGAGTGAAATGCGACGTCTTCGTCCGCCGTCCAGAACCACAGGAAGCCGCCCGTTCGGCTGCCGCCGGAACTGACAATGAAGCCGTCCGGGTGAAACTGAACGCCCCACGCCGTACAGATCTCCTCCTTCTCCGGCTTCAACTCGCGAGCAATCTCGCCGGTCGCCCAATCGATCAATAGAACTCGAGCGTTGCCGCTGTGAGCAATTCCTTTCTCACCCGTTGCTCCCGCACAGGCGAGCAACGAACCGTCGCCGTTGAACGACATTCCCCGCACGCCACCGACGTGCACTTCGTACTTGACGCTGTAGGTGTACAGCGGCGCAGCCGACAACTCGCGCTTCAGTTTGCCCGTCGCGGCGTCCCAATGCAGCAAGCGGCACTTCAGGTCGGCGGAGACCAGGCTCTTGCCGTCGGGGTGAAAGGCGACGTTGTAGACGTGGCAGTCGTGGCCGAGCAATTCGCGCCGCAACGTGCCGTCACCGGTGGACCACAGGCGAACCGCGCCGTCGTTGCCGGCGGTAGCGATCAACTCGCCATCGGGACTCACCGCGACCTTGCGGACCATCCCTTCGTGCGCGGCGATCGAATGCAGCGGCTGGGGCTGGTCGGCGAGTTTCCAGATGATCACTCGACCGACGAAATCACCCGTCACCATCCGCTCACCGTCGCCGCGGCAAGCGATCGCTTGCACCCAACTCTCGTGACCACCCAGCTCAACTCGCGACAACGCCGGAGCCGCAGGTACGGGCGGAGTCTTGGACTTCTTCTTCGGGTCGGCCGGCGGCTCCACTTCGGGTTCGGCCGACAGATCCCAACGATGGACCAGGTAGTCTCGAGCGCCCGCGTACAGGTAATCGCCATTCGGAGCGTAGCGACAGGCGAGGATGCCGCGGTCGTGTTTCAACTCCGTCACCAACTTCGTCGCGGTCGGATCGGCTCCTCCCGAACGAACGGTGTATGTCGGCTTCTTCGCTGCTTCTTGATCGGCCATGAGCATTCGCGTTCAGTTCGGTGATGTACTGATTTGTCCGCAGAGATCTTAAGCGAGCAGTTCGGCAACGGCTGCTCGTTCGGGGGTTCCCACCGGAACTTGATTGCCGCCCACGTCGTGCGTGCTTGCCGGATCGACGCCCACCGCTTTCATGTAGGTGTGGAAGAGTTCGGCCACGTGGACCGGCCGGTCTTTGATCTCCGTGCCGTTGTCGTTCGTCGCGCCGAGTACTCCGCCAACCTGAACACCGCAGCCGCCCAACACGACCGACCAGTTGGGGGGCCAGTGATCGCGGCCGTTGTCGGGACGAATCTCCGGAGTTCGCCCGAACTCGGTGATCAGCAGGACGAGCGTCGATTCCAACATGCCGCGCTCCGACAAGTCCGCGACCAGCGTGGCGAACGGCCGATCGAACTCGCCCAACTGCTCCAGGTGGAAGTTGAAGTTTTCCATATGCGAGTCGTAGTTGTTGTGGGTGACTTGGATGCACGTCACGCCTTGCTCGAGAAGTCGCCGCGCGAGCAGGCAGTGCCGACCAAAGTCGTGCGAGCCGTACTTGGCTTGATCCGCCGCCGACTCCTTGGTGATGTCAAACAGCTGCTGCTGCTTCATCAGTTGAGCGGCCTGGTCGTACGACGATTGGTAGGCCTCGGTGTAGGCCGTTCGACGGCGTCGCGAAAACCTCTCATCATTGACGCGCCGCAAACGAAACCGGGCCTCGTCGGCGTCCGAGCTGATCTGCTCCGGCCGCGCCACATTCAGCGGCGGACGACCTCCGCTCAACACTAACGATGCGTGCCGCGGACCCAGAAAAGCCGCGTCCGGACGCGGGCCCCAGCGACTGGGAGCAATGTGAATGTTGCCCGGCAACTCGCCGCCTTCATGCAACAGCTTGGAATAGACAGGACCCATCCACGGGTTAGGCCCCAGTTGAGGCGGGCGGCCGGTGACGACGTACTCGCGGGCGCCCCCGTGACTGCCGGGCACTTTCTCCGCGAAGACGCTCCGCACCACCGCCAACTTGTCGGCGACCTGCGCCGTGTGAGGCAGCAGTTCGCAAAAGTGAGTTCCCGGAACCGATGTCGGTATCGTCCGAAACGGACCGCCCGTGTCAGTGTTCGGCTTAGGATCAAACGACTCAAACTGACTCAAACCGCCGTTGAGCAAAAAGATCAGCACCTGTTTCTTGCGAGCCGCCACCTCGTTCGCCACCGCCGGGTGAACCAACTGACTGACCAGGCCGACCCCCGCCGAACCTGCCAGCATGTTCGCCAACAACGAACGCCTGGAGACGAGATGGTCGACCGAGTTGCATGCGGGATCCGTCTTCATGAGAAGTTCCTGCGGTTTGTGTTGTTGACCAGTGTTGTCATGTTGCGACTAGTGGTTGAACCGAAACTCGGCCGCAGCGACGAGCGACCAGACCAATTCGCGAACCGCGGCTCGGCGGTCAACAGCCGCGTTCAAGTATTCCTCCGCGGCGGTCCGTTCGTCCGCCCCGGGTAAACGCGACAGGACCTGTAGGTAGGCGTCTTCGGTTGTCTTCGCCACGTCGTCGATCGCGGCGAGCCGTTCGGTCAGATTCCCCGCGGCCGGTTCGACCCACGACACGATCGTCTCGCTGTTGGCGAAGAACAGCGCCTGCGGCAAAGACGCCTGGAACTCACCGGCCGGCGTCCCCGCAACTCCGCCGAACAGCGTCACGAACTCCTTGACACGCGCCGCGCGTTCCGCAGCCGCCAGCGCCGCTCGATCTGCTTTCTCGTCTTCTGATGCAGCCGCGCTCTCGCTCGACTCCGCCTCCGCGAGCGCCTGGTCGATCTGCTGGGCGAGCAATTCTTCGCTGCCGGTCGCCCGCAGCAAACTCTCGAACAACTGCTCAGCGGTCAGGCCCTTCATGTTGGCGACCGCGTATGAGTCGGGAGGAATCTGCTCAGCGTCGGCTCCCTCCGGAGCCATGCTCGACCGCGCGTATGCTCTGCTCAACGCGATCTCGCGGAGGAACGAGCGCACGTCGTAGTGCGTCGACCGTAACCGCTGGGACAACAACTCCAGCAACTCCGGGTGAGAAGCGGCGTTGCCCGAGTGGTGCATGTCCAACGGATGGACCAGCCCCCGACCCATCATCTGCGCCCACAATCGGTTCGCCATGTTGCGAGCAAACTCGGGTGTCTCGTCGCTCGGCAACCTCTTCGACAACAGCTTTCGCAAACTGAATTTCGGCACGGCCCGCACCGTCCGCGACGGCTTCTCGACGTACTCCTCGCCCTCTTTCACGGCGGGCAATTCCATCAACGCCGCCAACAGCCGAGGTCCGGTCTTGCGAGCTTTGTCGGGGTCGAAGACCGAAGCGAACTCCACTTCCCGTACGGCCGTCTCCTGCAACACCAACGTGCCGTCGGGTTGCTTGAATGTCTTGCTGCCCGCGACAAACACCGACAGGCCGTGGTAGTGCTCGTGCAGGTAGTCTTCGACGCCGAGGTGGTCGTGGCATTGAGCGCACTGCAAGTCGACGCCCAACATCAGTCGACCGAT
>JASMLW010000032.1 GCA_030748485.1 Pirellulaceae bacterium | reverse complement strand
AGCTCGCTTTGTGTGTGGCACTGCCACTTGTGGCGTTGAGGATGCGGGGGCTTCCGTGGTTGGATTCGAGCGACCAACGGGAGCGGACGAACGAGGACCGAGCGGCAGCTCGCTTTGTGTGTGGCACTGCCACTTGTGGCGTTGAGGATGCGGGGGCTTCCGTGGTTGGATTCGAGCGACCAACGGGAGCGGACGAAGTCGAACCGAGCGGCAGCTCGCTTTGTGTGTGGCACTGCCACTTCCGCGGACCGGCTGCTCAATCGCTGTACGGTCGTTGGCGGGGATTTGCTAGAATTCGCCTGCCCACCGCAAATCGGCGATTTCCTCGATGCCCGACAAACACCCACAGACCGCGCCGTTGAGCGACTCGTGGCACACCGACCACTCTTTTGGCCAAGCGGCCAAGCGGCCGGGCGAGCCGCGGACGATGATTGTGATCGCGATCACCGTCACGATGATGGTTATCGAGATCACCGCCGGCGCCGCATTCGGCTCCATCGCTCTGCTGGCGGACGGGCTGCACATGGCGGCGCATGCGGCGGCGCTGAGCGTGGCGGCGTTCGCCTACATCTACGCTCGCCGCCACGCAGACGATCCAAGGTTCAGTTTCGGCACCGGCAAGGTCAACGCGCTGAGCGGTTTCACGGGAGGCATCTTGCTCGCCGTCTTCGCCGCGATGATGGTTTGGGAGAGCGTCGAGCGGCTGCTGCACCCGCAACCGATTCTCTACAACCAAGCCATCGTGGTCGCGGTCGTCGGTCTGATTGTCAACGGTGTCTGCGCAGTGATTCTAGGACACACGCACAATCACGGCGAAGACGCCGATAGTGACCACGAACACAGCGGCGACGGTCCGCATCACCACGGCGCAGGTCACGATCACAATCTACAGGCCGCCTACTTCCACGTCTTGGCGGATGCGCTAACTTCGATTTTGGCGATCACCGCTTTGCTGGCGGGCAAGTACTTCCAATGGAATTGGGCCGACCCGCTCATCGGCATCGTTGGCGCCATCGTCGTCTTCCAATGGTGTCGAGGATTGGTGAGGTCGACGAGCCGAGTGCTGTTGGATCGGCAAGCGAACGAGGAGACGTTGGCCGCGATTCGACGCGCGATCGAGAGCGACAACGATCGCGTTGTCGATCTGCACGTCTGGTCGATCGGGCCACAGATCTACGCCGCTGAAATCGTCATTGCAGCGACCGCACCACTGGCGACGAGCGAGTACAAACGCCGCCTGCCCGCCAACCTGGGGCTAGCCCACGTGGCCATCGAGCTGCACACGAAATGCGAGAGTCGTGTTGAAACGGGCGAGCCTGTAGGTTAGCGAGCTAGCGCTGCTAATGACTAAGGCCTAATGACTAACGAATGACGAATGACGAATGACTAGGACGAGGGAAGGCGGGGAGTCCGGCGGTTTGCCGAACTTAGTAGGCCGGATCCAGGAGCGCAGCGACGCCGCTCCGGCAAGCGCCGGAGAAGGGAATGACTATGGGAATGACTAAGGCCTAATTAGTCATTAGAGCGCATTTCAAAACCGATGTCTTGCCGTACGATGGCCTTCCAAGGCCGTCGTTTCCCGAGGATTTCCAAAATCGACGGCCTTGGAAGGCCATCGTACAAGGTTTTGAAACCGCCTCTAGTCACTAGACCTTAGTCATTCCCTCACCATAGCTAGTCTTTAGTCCCGCCAAGGTGGCGCTGTCCAACTGAGGGTAACGCCGACCGGCAACCCATTTCGCTCGATCGCTTCATCGGGCAACAAGAATCGATCGGAGCCCGGATCCCGCTCAAACACAGGAACAGATTCGGTCACATCGGCGTAGTGCTGTGCCCGGTTCAACGGCACGGGCGACTCGAGCTGCTTCAGCTCCCAGACGTTGTGTTCGAACGTTGGTGAACCGCCCGGCGAATCCGAAACGTGGACCGACGACTCCAGAATCATGTTGTGGTGGATCGACATCCCGACATCCTCCGGCAGTTTCCAATGGGCGAACCAACCTTCAATCACGCGCTGGAACGTATTATTCTCGACGATCACGCGCTCGATCGTCTGATCGGAGAGAACACTGAGGCCGAAGTTCACCTTGTACATCCGATTGTCTCGCACGACCACGTCGTAGACCGACCCTTCGAGGATCAGGCAGACGCCCTTCTGCAGTTCGGGCGACGTCAGAGAATTGCCGAGGATTCGCACATTGCGCACCGGGTCCGCCTTGCCGCCCAGGCAAATGCAGGTCGCCGGGTTCCGGATATACAAGTCTCTGATGACGATGGGCGATTCGATCGTGCCGGCGGCCCCCACCAACTGCACGCCGGCCTTGTTCGAATCGATCGGCGAATGGATGCTGATGTCTTCGATCAACGCGCCGGGCACATCGCCGATGAGAGTGACGCCGTGCACATCCGGTCTCGAGAATTCGAGGCGGAATCCGCGGACGGTCACACCGGGCGTGTTCTCAATCGAGATCGCGCTGAGCGACTTTGTGGCCAACGTGGCGCCGTTGGTCGCTTCGAGCGTGACATTCGCAAACTGGGAGGCCGAATTCAACACGAGGGGTTTCGCATACGTGCCCGAATCGATGACTCGCACCGTGTCGCCCGGCTTCACATCGGCGAGCGCGGAGACGATTGAGACGTAGTCTCCGCCGCCGTCTTGCGAGACGGTGACTTCAAGTCCCATCGCTTCGGTTGGCTCGACGGGCGGCGCGGCGACCGACTCTTCCGGTTCCTCGACCTTCGAAGCGCCGGCCGTTCCGATCGAGATGATCAGGATTGCCGTCAGCGCCCACAACGCGGCCGCCGCGACGCCGCGGCTCAAGGGCGCCCGCCACAGCGAAGTGGTCGTCGTGGGAGTCCGCGTCCCCGACAGAGTGTTCAGCTCCCGTTGCAAGAGCGCCGCGACTTCGTCCGCCGTCTCGTAGCGCTGACTCGGTCTCTTGGCCAACAACTTGACCACAATCTTGGACAACGACGGCGGGCAATTCGCGATCGCCTCTTTCAACGGCGGCGGCTCAAACTCGGCGACTCGCCGCGCCGTGCCGAAGTTGGTGGAGGAGCGAAACGGCGATTCGCCGGCCAACATGGCGTACAAGACACAACCGAGGCTGAATAGATCGGTGCGTTCGTCTGTCAGCTCCCCCATGGCCTGTTCGGGCGACATGTAGGCGGGCGTGCCGAACCCTTTGCGGCTATTGGACGATTCCGAATCGTCGTCGCCGCCGGTGGTGACTTGGGCGAGGCCGAAGTCGGCTATCTTCACCACGTCCGCACCGTGCTTGAGCAAGATATTGCCCGGTTTGATGTCCCGGTGCACGACGCGCAGTTTGTGCGCGTCGGCGAGTCCGATGGCGACTTGGGCGGCAATCATCAGCGTCTCGTCCAACGGCAACGGACCGCGGCGCTTGATGCAATCCCGCAGTGATTCCCCTTCCACGTACTCCATGACGATGAAGGTCACATCCGCGTGATCCTGTACGCCGTGAATGGTGACGACGTTGGGATGGTTGATGGCGGCGGCCGCCCTCGCTTCCGCCAAGAATCCGGCTCGCGCTTCGGCGTCGGCGGCCAGGCTCTCGGCCAGCACTTTGATCGCGACAAATCGCTGCAGGCGTTCGTCAATGGCGCGAAACACGACTCCCATCCCGCCCTGCCCGATCACGTCGAGTATCAAATACTCGCCGAGTCGTCCGATGCCCTCGCCTTCGACCGGTTCGAGGAATTGAAAACCGCTGAGGGCGGGCGTTCGCGTGTCCTCGCCGTCACCGGCTCGCGGCAACGTGGCGGAGAGATCGTGTGGATTGAGATCGCGAGTGAGCGATGCGCCGTCGGCGGCGACGGATCTGGTTCGCTCGCTCAAACTCCGCACGCGTTCGCGGCAATTGTCGCAGACGCCGACGTGCCTCAGGACTTCCAGCCGCAGCGTGCGGCCAAGGGATTCGGTGGCGAATTGCTGCAATTGCTGGTCGTCTGGACAAGTGCCTTCGTTCATCGTTGTTGCTCCCAGGTCGATTGGCCACGCCATTATTAGCGAAAACGCGGCGACTTCCAACGAGAACTCGCAAAGACGCCTAGGGTGACGAATAGAGCTGCCGCACAATCTGCTCGAGATGGAAGCACATCAGATCGCGGCGGGTGTAGACGGCGTGGCCGGCGATATGTTCGGCGACACGGCCAGCCGCATCGCCGTAGTCAACCAACAGCGTCCGACCCTCATCGTGAACGCGGACGCCGAGTCGGAGACGCTTGAGCAAATCTCGCCGGCGGTGTCCGTCTTGCACGAGCCGATGGAGCCGCCGATCGGCCGCCCGCGCGCGGAACGCCCAGCCGCTCGGCGCAAAATTCGTCCCGGCGATTCCCCACATCTGGATGTAATCGCCGCCCCGCCCCTGCATCACATCTTCGATCGACTCGGGGACGCGCCCCAAGTGCGCCGCCAGACCTGGTTGCGGTCGATGGTTGACGATGTGTAGGAGACGATCGTAACCGCCGCTGTCCCAGCCGTAGCGAACAGGTGTTCCGAGCGTGACAAAGTCGAGCCGCCAGCGATCTGACAACGTCGATTTTTCAATCTGGTCGCGAACTTCCAGCCAGATCGGAAAGTCAACTCGACCGAGCAGCGGCAAACGGTAATAACTCCGCGCCGCTTCAAAGAACTGATCTCGGCAATGAGAGTCACCGCCGAGAAGATTGCTGACCAGGGCGAAGACATTGCCGCCGTGGCTGTGGCCGCAGATCAGGATGCGCTCGCCGTTCGCGTCGAGTTGATGCAGTTCGTCAAGCAGCTGCACGGCTCCCGCCGCGCGTCCCACGTGATGGTTCTCGCTCGACCAGTTCACTCGACGCACGATCGGGACGTTGTCTCCGCCCAAGGCCGCTTGCAATGTGGCGGCGTAATCGCTGGCGTAATTTCCCGCGTCGCCGGCCCACAAGTCCAACCACCGCTTCTGCATTTCGGCCACGGCCTGGCCGATCGTCGGCGAGACGCGAGCCAGTTTCCGCGCCACTCCCATCGCGTCACTACCGACAAACGACCCGTGCACCAGCACGATCGCCGCCACACGAGCTCGCCTCAGCTGCTCGCCGACGGCCGCCAGCCGATCGCGAAACTCGTCGCAATCCGGCGACAGCGGCGCTGCGACCGACAAATACTCGACGTCCACATCCGGCAATTCCGCAACGTAGTCTTGATGGCGAAAGTGGTTGGAGGAAGGCATGGCCGGATCGCGGGGGTGTCGGATTTACTTGACATCATTCTACGCGGTGGGCAGCTTGATAAAATGTCAACCATGTGCGGACGATTCACTCTACAAACGCCCGTCGATCAATTGGTCGACCAATTCAAGTTGAGCAAGCCGCCGGCGACTCAGTTGACGCTGCGCTTCAACGTTGCTCCGACGCAGGAAGTCGTCGCCGTACGCAGCGCCGCCGGGGCGCGCGTCGGCGATCTGTTGCGATGGGGTCTGGTTCCGTTCTGGTCCAAGGATCTGTCGATCGGCAGCCGCCTGATCAACGCCAGGTCCGAGACCATCGCCGAAAAGCCCGCCTTCCGTTCGGCTTTTCGGAGTCGCCGGTGTTTGATTTTGGCCGACGGCTATTACGAATGGAAAGCCAACGGCAAGCGCAAGGAACCTTACTACATTCGCCTGCGGGATGAGCGGCCGTTCGCCTTCGCCGGACTGTGGGAGAAGTGGCGGCAAGACGAACAGACAACGGTGCACTCGTGCACGATCATCACGACGGACTCGAATGAATTGACCGCCGGTTTGCACCACCGCATGCCGGTGATACTGGACGAACCGGATTACGACCTGTGGCTGGATCCAGAGTTCGAGGAGCCAGCTCCGTTGCTCAAACTGCTCGCGCCGTACGCAAGTGATCGGATGCGGTTCGACTCAGTCACGACACATGTCAACAACGTCCGCAACGATGACGTCAAGTGCGTACGGATACAGCGCGAGCTGTTCTGAAGTAGGTTCTGCCAGCCGGGCGGGACTGCGCGACGAAGTCGCGACAGATTGGACGCGCGACGACTTAGTAGGTCCTGCCTGCCGGGCAGGACTTCGCGACGAAGTCGCGACAGATTGGACGCGCGACGACTTAGTAGATCCTGCCTGCCAGCCGGGACTGCGCGACGAAGTCGCGACAGATTGGACGCGCGACGACCACTTGAAAAAAGGGCCGCTCCAGCTCAAACGATTTCTTCGATGATCTTGCCGGCGCTGATCGCCATCGGGCGGCCGATGGGCGAACTCAGTTCTTCCTCGAAATCAATGCCAAGCTGGTGCAGGATCGTGGCGTGGATGTCGGCGACATCGCGCGGGTTCTCGACATCCCGCAAGGGGTTTTCTTTGTCGAGTTTTGGGTTGGGGGCGGTAGCTCCGACGACGGCTCCTCCGCGAATTCCGCCGCCGAAGAGGGCGACACTGAATCCGTGCGGCCAATGGTCTCGGCCGTCAAACGGATTGATCGTCGGCGTGCGGCCGAACTCACCGCAACAGACAACGATCGTCGAATCCAACATCTCGCGTTTGCGCAGTTCGCGGATTAGCGCCGCCATGGCCGGATCCAGTACCTTAATTCGCTCACCTTGCTCCGCATGGTTGTCGGCGTGAGTGTCCCATCCGTTGAGTGTGATCTCGACGCACCGCACACCGACATCGATCAGCCGCAGGGCGGCGAGACAACCGCGGCCGAACCTTGAGTCGCCGAACGCATCTAGCACCGACTTGGGTTCTTCCTTCACATTGAACGCAGTCAACTGATCCGCGCTCATCATCGCCTCAGCCGCTTCGATCGAGGCGCGGTGGAGCGTTTTTGAGAGATCCAGGCGAGCGAATCGTCCGCGGGCGAACTCCGCTTCCAGAACATCCAGATTGCCGAGCCGCCGTTTGAATCTCGGTGACTTGACGGGCGATTTGACATCGGGAATAGGATCCGCCGGATCGCCCATTTTGAAGGCGTCGTACTGATCGCCCAAGAAACCGCCGCGGGCCGGCCATTGGCCGGGCAAGATCGAAACGTGGCGGGGGATCTCCAACGTCTCGTCGATCTTATTGCAAATGGCGGCGCCAATTGCCGGATGCCGGAGTGCGGGGACGGGTCGGTATCCCGTCTTGACGTTGTAGGTCGCCCGCTCGTGGTCACCCTCCTTGCTGACGACCGACCGCACCAGCGCGACATCGTGCATCTCATCCGCCAGTTGTTCCAGACCAGCGGCGAGCTGCACACCCTTGGCCGAGGTTTCGATCGAGGTCGTGCCGCCGGCGATCTTCGTTCCGGAATGCGGATCGAAAGTCTCCAACTGACTCGGACCACCCTGCAGCCACAGCATGATGACCGCCTTGGCGGGCGTCTTCCGTTTGGCCGGCGACTTCGCCTCTTCGTCGCGAGCCAGCAACTCGGCGACCGGCGTCAGCCAAGCGGCTCCCGCGGCGGCTTTGATCAGTGTGCGGCGATTAATGTGAGACGGATGGCCGCAGCCTTGATGATTCATAGTTGTCTCATTTCCTGTTTCTGACACGCGAATGACGTTTCAGGTCACCGTTCTCGAGCACGATGATTAGAGCGCATTTCAAAACCGATGTCTTGCCGTACGATGGCCTTCCAAGGCCGTCGTTTCCCGAGGATTTCCAAAATCGACGGCCTTGGAAGGCCATCGTACAAGGTTTTGAAACCGCCTCTAGTGATTCCAAGAGAACTCAGTGCAATTGATCAGAGTCCAAAACAGATCTTCCAAGCGCTGGGAACGCAGATTTCCTTTCACCCCACCGAGGTCGTCGATGAAGTGTTCGTACTCGGAGTCGGCGGGACGCCGCGAGAGGACGGCCAGGAACGCGGTCTCGACGGCCTGCTTGTCACTCGCCGCGAGCGTCGCGATCCGGTTAGATGCGTTGAACAGCTCGGCCTTGGTTTTCGCGGCGACCAACTTTCCGTTCATCATTTGCAACCGTTGAGGAACAGTTCCGGCGCGCTGTTCGAATTCATCTTCGCCGATGTCGCCGTGCCGCTTGACAAATTCGTTTTGCTGCGTGTAGCGAGTGAGTCGAAAAAGAAAGTGCGTTCGGGCGTCGATCGTCTCGAGCGAACTGGCTTGGATGACGGCGCCGGCGACCTGTTCCGGTCGAAGTCGAGTCAGCGGGAATACGGCCCAACTGTCTTCGTGCCGCCTCGTGATTTCGAACGGGGCTCGACTGTCCTTTTGATAGACGTCGAGCGACGCGATCGTCCGAATCAGCCGGCGCAGGTCATAGCCATTGGCGACGAAGTCGTCGGCCAGAATGTCCATTCCGGGAGGCATATCGTCGTGCAGCGGGATGTCGTCGATCGGCTGGGACAAAGGCAGCCCACAGAGAATCGCCCAAACGCGATTGACAGCGATTCGGGCGAAGGGACGGTTTTCAGGATGGGTCAACCACGCCGCCAACCGCTCTCGATTGTCACCTTCCTCCGGTAACAAGTGGTCGAAAAATGGAGTGTCCGGTTCGACCAATTGCTCTTCGTCGGCTCCCAAGTAACGGTAGTTGTATTCCGTCTCCTCGTCGGTCAACCCATGCCCGCTGACTCGCGCGTCGTTGAAGAAGGCGGCGAACTGGTGAAAGTCTTGTTGCAGGCCGCCGCGCGGCGAACCGGGTTCGCCCAGATCGACGTTTCCCATGTTGTCATCATGGCATTGCAGGCAGTCGATGCGCACGCCGAGGAAGGCGCGGGCCGTTCGTCCGGCCATACGACTTGGATCCGGCTTGCCGTCGGCGTCTTCCGTGATCGTGACCGTGAAGTAGTTGGTGGCCGGAGAACTTGTCCAGAGCCCTTCGGAGACGATCAACTCTTGAGCCAGCTCGTCGTAGGGTTTGTTCTCCGCCAGCTGATCGCTCAACCAGAGCACAAAGCGGCGACGGCGAAAGACGAGAAACGGTCCGCCGTCGGCTCCGACGTAAGATCGAGCCAGCCGTTCGGCGACGTGGTCCGCAAAGCGGCGGTCTTCCAACAGATGATCCAGCCACCAGTCCAGCTGACTCTCCGCCGGCTGTTTCTCCAACTGGCGCAACTCTTCTAAAGAGGGAATGGTCCCGGTCAAGGCCAACGACAATCGTCGGGCGACGACGAGCATGTCGGCGGGAGGCGCGGATTCCAGCTGGAGGTCTCGCCATTCCTTTT
This sequence comes from Pirellulaceae bacterium, assembly GCA_030748485.1. Taxonomy (GTDB): domain Bacteria; phylum Planctomycetota; class Planctomycetia; order Pirellulales; family Pirellulaceae; genus JASMLW01. Next base: position 5,027 of record JASMLW010000032.1, on the reverse strand, counting down.
CAAACGCGGCGTTCACCAGCGAGATTGTCGATTCCGTTCCCGCAGTTTGCTTGATGGGCGTGGTCGTCTGAGGCGGCGCCCAGGAACCGCCCGGCAGCAACCCGCCCACGAGTGAAACGGCCACGGCGGAGCAGACGACGATGAAGAAAATGTTCTTTGCCCAGATCATGCCGCACCTTAGACATTTTCAGTTTGTTGAAACGTCACTCGCCGTGTGGGAGTAACTTCAGTCGTTGTTCGATCATACCCACCGAAGACTCAACTGGTTTGCATATTCTCATCTATTCGCAACCTCCACATCAATATTGACGGTGCGGCTGACGAATCCGTCTACTACCCGGTCAGTAATCCAGTCCCCGAATTCCCATCCCCGAATTTGAGGTACTTCACTGATCGTTTCCACCCGCCCTGTGGCGGTCGGCGCGCGAAAGCGATTATGCTGGACAACGTCTGGACAACGAACGGGTAGAACAAATCTGAGGCGAACCCGGCATGACCGAAGACATCCGCTTCCTACCAGAATCCGACTCAGCGGGCGCCGAGCCGCGACCGGTGACGATCGACGGGGCGGATGAAGCCGACCCCGAGGTCATCTTGGCGGCAGTCGCCCGCCCTCCAGTCCGCGTGGAAGCGGCCAAGCCAACCCCCCCGGAGGCTCCGCCTGAGCCGCCTCGGCGCGCTCTGCCGATTCGTGTCGCCGTTTGGCTCGCGTCGGTCGCGGAGTGGTGCTTTGGTCTGGTCTGCATGATGGTCGGCTTGGCGTTTTTGGCGTCCATTCCGATCCTTCAGTTCATCAGTTTGGGTTACCTGTTGGAGGCGAGCGGGCGCGTGACGCGCAGCGGCCGATTGCGCGACGGCTTCATCGGTATTCGGCCGGCCGCTCGGATCGGCGGCGCGATCGCCGGCGGCTGGGTGTTGTTGTTACCGGCGCGGATCACGGCCGACATGGCCTACAGCGCGCAGCTCATTCAGTTCGACGGCCAACTCTACCGCAACTGGCGTTTCGGCAGCATCGTCCTGAGCGTCATCCTGGTCGTCCACATCGTGACTGTGCTCTGCGCCGGCGGGCGTTTGCGCTACTACCTATGGCCTCTGTACACGCCGTTCGCGTTACCCGTGCAGTGGTTCCGCGGCCGCCGTCTCTCGACTTGGCTGCCTCCGGCGATTCTCTTGAGCCAGATTCGCCGGGGCAAGGTTTTCGAGCGGGCTCGCGACGCGACTTGGGACTTCGCGGCGCGACTTCAAATCCCCTATTTCTTTTGGCTGGGGCTGCGCGGATTCGCCGGCGCGGTCACCTGGTTGTTCATCCCCATCCTACTGCTGATGGGCAGCAGCCTGTTGCCTCCCGGTCCGGCCTTCTTGAGCGGATTGCTGGGCGCCATGTTGTTTTCGGTCCTGCTGCTGTACTTGCCCTTCCTGCAGGCGCACTTCGCGGCGGAGAGATCGATGGTCGCCATGTTCGACGTGCCGGCTGTTCGCGACATGTTCAAACGAGCGCCGATCGCGTTTTGGACAGCCCTGCTGGTCACCTTGGTGTTCGCGCTGCCGTTGTATCTGTTGAAGATCGAGCTCACGCCGCAGGAGGTGGTTTGGCTGCCGAGTCTGGCGTTCGTCGCGTTCATCTTTCCCTCTCGATTGCTCACCGGTTGGGCGCTGGGGCGAGCCGTTCGGCGGCGGGAGCCGCGGCACGGTTTGTGGCGGTGGGTCTTCTCTTGGGGAATGCTGCCGCTGACGGGAGCCTATGTGCTGATCGCCTACGCCACTCAGTTTCTCTCCTGGTACGGCACTTGGAGCCTACTCGAGCAACACGCGTTCCTAACGCCCGCCCCATTCTTCAGCCAATAGCCCCATCGCCTGGACGTGCCTGGACTCGGGCGACGTGAGAATCGCGACCAGCGCGCGGCGAAAGGCCGGGACTCCTCGAGCCTATCCGTCTGTAGGCAAACCGCGGTCGGCGAGTGTAGGATGAGGAGGTCGACCCCTCGCGACTCACCACCCCTCCCCACTCAACTGTCAACTGTCTCCGCTTAGCGGGAGTTCTCATGCCGCTGCGCAACTTGATCATCATCATCCTCTCGTCGATCGTCTCACTCGCCTGCTACACCAAGGCGCAACGGAATCGGTACGCGTCGACCATCACGGAAGCGATGCACATCATCAGCTCCGAGTTCGTCGACGAGGTCGAGCCGCGCAAGTTGTTTGAAGACGCGATGGACGGCATGGTCGAGAGTCTCGACCAATACTCAACCTACATTCACAGCGACGACTTCAATCAGTTTCAGGCGACGCTGGACCAGAAGTTCGGCGGGATCGGCATTATTGTCGAGGTCAATCAGGAGACGAAGCGGTTGACTGTGATGAGTCCACTGGTGGGCACGCCGGCGTACAAGGCGGGGATGCGCGCGGGCGACGAGATTCTGGAAATCAACGGCCAGACGACGGAAGAGATCTCGCTGAAAGAGGCAGTCAACTTGATGCGCGGCTTACCGGGCACGCCAATCAGCATCAAGATTCAACACCTGGGAGAGGATCAACCATTCGAACTGACGCTCAAGCGCGACATCATTCCAATTGAATCGGTGCTCGGAGACACCCGTCACGATGATGGATCGTGGCGGTTTGTGCTCGAGAGTCACCCACAAATCGCGTACGTGCGCATCACGACGTTCGGCGAGCAAACGGTGGTGGAGTTGAAACACGCATTTGCGTTCGACGACGAAGAAGTTGCGGCTTTGATCATCGATCTGCGTTCCAACGCGGGCGGACTGCTGACGGCGGCGGTCGAAACGTGCGACCTTTTCTTGGATTCCGGCGACATCGTCTCGACACGCGGCAGGAACGGCGTCGAACGGCAGTCGTACCCCGCCGCGGCGGGCCCCACGATCGTCGATCCCCACATCCCTACCGTGATTCTCACCAACAAGTATTCGGCCAGCGCCAGTGAGATCGTCGCCGCCTGCCTGCAAGATCATCAGCGGGCCGTCATTGTCGGCCAACGCTCATGGGGCAAGGGAACGGTTCAGAACATCATCCCGCTCGAGAACGGCAAGAGCGCTTTGAAGCTGACCACCGCCACGTACTGGCGTCCCAGCGGTCAGAACATTCACCGCAAAGAGACCGCGACCGAAGACGACGCGTGGGGTGTCCGCCCCAATGATGGTTTCGAAGTCATTCTGTCCAAGGAAGACTTTGATCGAGTGATCCGCGAGCGCCGACAGCGAGACGTCGTGCGGTCGAACGAGCCACCTCCCGCCGGCGGGGGCGAGAAAGCCAAACCGCCTTTTGACCCGCAACTCGATCGCGCGATCGAGCATCTTCTCGAGCAACTCAAGGCGGCTCCGGCTCCGCGCGCCAAAGCGTAGCCGCCTCCAGGTTTCGCTGCTCGGCACAACCGGCCTCGGGGGGCGATAAATTGGCGGGTTGCAACGGTCGCGTGAACCGCGCCGTTGGTGGGCTGAGCCGTTCCACGCAGAATGCGAGCCGTCGAACGTCTCACAACTCGCCCTGCGGAGAGAAGCCATGCGACCGAGCGACCGGATGAACGAGGTATTGCGAGACTCCGTCGGCGTGTGTGTCGCTCCGGCCGTCTCCTATCGCAATCTCACCAGTCACTCGCTTTCGCCGGGAGTGAGCTGTCACGAGTCGGCTGAAACTGAGTCGGCTGAAACTGAGTCGGCGACCGCGGAGCACGAGCTTGTCGTCGCCGCGCTCAAGATGCTGCGCGAATTGCAGCAGCTGCAGCGAGAGATGATGGAGGCTCACCCGCCCCTGCATCGCTACTACCCAGATGATCCCACGCACTGGGATCGTTAGCTGCGGAGGCCCGCCGGCCAAGCCGGAACGCTCGGTGGTTGTCAGCGATCGACCGTGTCCAGTTTCCGCAAGTCCGTGTCAAAACTCGCGCCAATGACCACCCACCCAGTGTCCGCGCCTTGCGGTGGGCGGTAGAAGTTGATCCGCCACACAACGGGAAAGCGTTCCGTCTTATACAAGTACTTCATCAACACGAGGTCTTTCCCAACTCGCTTGTACGAAATCCGTTCCTGATCGAGCAACGCTCCGTACACCTCGTCAAACTGTTCGACGTTGGGTGTGAGTTTCTGCACAGCGTCGCTCTTTTCGAGCGGTCCGCCCTTGAGCAACTCCTGCAGCGCGCCGGCCACGTTTTCCTTCTGCGAAATGTCGCCCAGGAATTTCATGGAGCGGCGGTGGAGGTCTTTGATTTCAGGATCGTCTTGAGCCACCGCGCGATGCGCGACGAGATTCGCACCAGCCAGGACGGCGAGCGCCGCGAATAGTCGAGTGATGGAGCGACATGGCACTCGCATTTCTATCTCCTCGGTCAAGGTTCAATGTGCAGACGCTGCGCCGTTTCGCAGATGATTCGGCGTTCGACCGGTCTCCGTCGAACGTCCAACGTCCAGGTCGAGTGAACGAGGTCGGGTGAACGTCCAGGTCACCGTATAGTAGTCGCAACGCAACCCGGTTCGCCACATGCGAGCGCCGCCGCTTGTGGCGTTGGGAGCTCTTCTGTGGTTGGATTCCAGCGACCCAGGGGAGCGGCGGCTTTGTCGCTACGTTCGCCAGAACGTGGAGGCGGTTCGTTGATCGCAAGATCACTCGCGCTGCCCCACCGTCTCAAGATCGTCCACACCATCCTCCACTGCCACTTGTGGGGTTGAGGATGCGGGAGCGCCGATCCTCAGGACTCACGAAACGGAAGCACGTGCTTCAGCTGTTCGTGTTCGACCGGTCGTTCTTCAGCCCACGCCTTGAAGTCGTCGAAGAGCGAAGTCGCGACGAATTCTTCGAGTGCTGGGGGGCCAGTCACGGAATTGCGTGTTGCGGCTTCGAACTTGACATCGTGAGAGCGGATGAACATGACCGCCGCGACTCCGTGGGAACCTCGTGAATGCGGACGATCCACGCCGAGCCAATCGCAGAAGTGATCGCACGCCGTCCAGAACCCGCGTTCGTGGACTCCAGTCAAAGGCGAACGAGTATCGTTGACGAAGGAGATCAAGGTT
>JASMLW010000031.1 GCA_030748485.1 Pirellulaceae bacterium | reverse complement strand
CGCCCCAATCCGCCGCAGGCGGCATAGGCCCGTGCTTGAGCACGGGTGAACCAGGCGCTGCGGCTGCAACCAGACGTTCCACTCCCGCGTGGCCCTCGCGCCACCGCGTTCCACTCCCGCGCTGCCCTCGCGCCACCGCGTGCCAACATTTTCGTCGCGGCTGGAACCAACGTTCCACTTCCTCGCTGGCCCGCGCTTCCGCGTGCCAACATTCTCGTCGTGGCTGGAACCAACGATCCAATTCCCCGTCGCCCCGCCACTCCCGCGGTGGCTGCGCCACCGTGTGCCAACAATTCTCGTCGCTGCACGAACGATCCAATTCCCGTCGCCGATCGCGTCCCAATGGTCGCCGCCCCGACGCTCGACTCCGCCGCCGGTCATGTGCGTGCGTTCGTCGATGCAGCCGACGTGAGAATAGAATGCGGACGCGCGGGGCGGTGGAGGAATGGAGAACCGGGTTGCAGCGGCAACGTCTGGTTCACCCGTGCTGGTTTGGAATGACTAGTCATTCCCTCCGGGCGGCCTACTTGGCTCTGAAGACTCCGGCCGCTGGCTTTATCGAACCGTCGGCGTCGATGATGTCCAGAGCGTCGTCCCAATCGCCGCCGCTCAACCCCAACTCGCTCCGCGCCAGCCGGCGCAAGGTGTGATAGAGCGCGGCGAAGCGGATTGACTGCGCCGAGGTCGCGAAGAAGACTCCGACGCAACAGTTGTTGGATTCGACCTCGGCGCCCGCCGCGCTGACTCGAATCGACGCTTCACCGATGGGACGCAGCCCGCTGTCGGTCATCACCTGCATAAAGTCCAAGTTCTCGCCTTCGTCGTGCTCATCCGGATAGATCAACTCGAGATACTTGAGCGCCATGAGAATGCGGCAAACCTTGTCGATCTTTGTGAAGGGCTTTCTGGCCGCCACTTCGTAGGCGATGTTGCCTTTCGCGTCGCGGCGATATTTTGGGGCTCGAGGTTTGTCCAGGCCCGTTGCGCGGATGCAAAGCCGGCGGACCTCTTTGGGTGTGAACTCGTAGACCTCTCGGGGACGATAGACGTAGGTTCCCGCTGCGGTCTCGCGAACGAGTCGCCCATCGAACGCTATCCTCACCGAGAACGTGGCGGGGAGATCGCCCGTCCTCTTGTGCTCGAACTGCTTGAGCCAAACGGCGACACGCTCGATCGGCGTCGCCTCCTGCCGGGCGGTCTTGGCGGCCGCCGCCGTCGCGTCATCGTCGGCCGGCAATTTGGCCGGAACGAAGAGGAAGCTCAGGAAAATTAGTGTGATCAGGGAGCATCGCATCGAAACCTCTCTTGTCCAGGACAGGGGCCCAATGTTGGTGAGCACGGCTGTGCGAAACACAGCTCTCCACGGTTATCTTCCGCCGGCGTGGAAATGTTACAGGCGATTTTGGCGAGATCGACGTCAAGCGCTCTCTGCCGTGCAGCTGAGCGGTATCATTCCGGCCTCGCGCCGACTTCAGGGCGCAGAGTCGCTCGTTACGGAATGGACACGCGTTCGCCCGCCGCGACTTTGCGTTTCGTGTTGTCCGGTCGGAGGATTTCCACACTGCCAGTCACGACAGCCAGTTCCGGGCTCCGCCCAGAAGGCTGAGGTCCGGCGCTGTCCAAAGTAAAGGCGGTGGGCTCCGCGGCGCGAACTCGCGCGTCGCCAATGAGGACATCAACCGTCGCGACCGGCGCGTCGAGTCGCACGGCGAGGCTGCCACTAGTCACGCGGATAGATCGCCGCTCATCGGGAGCCGAGGGGTCCGCCAGACTTAAAGCCAGCACCGTGCCCGGGCCTCCGTCGAGCGTGCAGTCGTCGCCCCAACGAAGCGAACTGCGGCCGTCGGCGAATGTAATGCGAGTTTCGACGGCCCACTCTTCGACCGGGATGAAGAACGGATTCGGTCCGGGATCGATCCGCGCGAGTTCGACTTGCGGATTCCCCGCGAGCACCCAGAGCAGCGGGTCCGCGGTGGGACGCGGGTCGAGATCGGGTGTGCGCGGAATGAGTAGGAAAGAGACGACGAGGATTGTCGCGAGGGCGGTCAGCGCGGCGACAAGTCGGATTCGTCGGTGTCGCGGTGGCGGCGAGACAGCAGGAGCGCGAGTCTTGCCGTAATGCAGAATTAGATCTTCCTGCAATTGGACGGCGTCGTGGAAGTCCTGCAGATGCGCGGAGTCTTCACGCAACCACTCCTCCAGCTGGCTCATCCCGCCCTCGTCTATCTCGCCGTCGAGCCAATGATCGATCAAGGATTCGCTCATCGTTCCTCCTCATGGACGTCATCACCGCGGTGCGCGCCGTCAACTCGGTCTCGGACGCATCGCCGCAAGCTATCGCGGAGGCGGGCGAGGGCCGTTCGAACCGCGCCGTGGCTGCGGCCCAGTTGTTCAGCCGCTTCGGCCAGCGGCGTTCCCGTTTCATACCGGATCTTCAAAAGAGCCCTGGCTGACTCGCCGAGCGCTGCGACGCAGGCGGCCAGCGCCTGCCGGCGGTCGTCGTCGGATTCTGCTCTTTCCGCCACGGTGAGTGTCTCGATCCGCTCGATCAAGTCAGGCGCAAGAATCACTTTCTGTCGCGCCGCGTCGCGTCGGTGGCGGAGCAGGACGAACCGAGCGATCCCCACGGTCCAGGCTTCAAAACTGCGTTCCTCTTCGAACTCACGTCGTTTTCGCCACGCGGTCATGGCGACATCCTGCAAGAAATCATCGACCGATGCCGGATCGCGACAGGCCGCAGCCAGAAATGTCCGCACCCTGGGCGCCGCATCGTTCCAGTACGCCTCGAAATGCGATTGATCCATGACAGCCACGTACTTCCTCATCTTCCGCTGGAAACGGAATGTTACGCCATCGACAGATGTTTTTTGAGCCGAGGAGCTCGCTTTGTGTGTGGCACTGCCACTTGTGGCGTTGAGGAAGCGGGGCTTCGCTGTTTGGATTCCAGCGACCAACGGGAGCGGCCGAAGGAAAACCGAGCGGTAGCTCGCTCTGTGTGTGGCATTGCCACTTTCGATTCCACAAACAGAACGATTCCACAAACAGAAAATCTTTCACGCTCACTTCGTCGGCACAACCGTTACAACCGGACCGCTCTACTAGGCAATTGCCTCAGTTCGCGATCAATCGGTTTTGACGCCCCCCGTTTTTTCCGATGACCGGATTGTCACACCCGCCACGGATTCAGGCGGAGACCACAAGGAGGCACGGATGTCCATGCTGCGAAACGCGGTGACTGTCGGAGTAACGCTGGCGGTTGTTCTCATCAATGTGAGCGATCGAGCGCATGGCCAGGTCATCCAGGCCACGCCTGTCAACGAACAGAATGTGACCTTGTCGCTAACGTCATACCGCGACTTGGTAAACCGCATGGACACGCTTGAGCGTCAAGTAGGTCAAGGATGGCAAGAGCAGTCCAAGTACGGAGGGAAAGATACTTGCGAGCCGTACCAGACTGGCCGCTACGTTCAATACGATCATGTCATCGTGATGCCTTTCTTCAGTGAGAACAACGCTTTCTCGATCACCAACACGATGACCGCCGACAGCGGGCAGATCGTCGACTTCGACCACGACTTCGAATACTCGCCCCGGATCGAGTTCGGCTACTTCGCGCCGAGTGACGGGCTTGGTTGGCGGGCGCGGTTCTGGCATTACGAAGGGCATGAAACAGAAGCGACCAGCTCACCCGCGATCGTCGCCCTCAGTGACGATCCGCAGATCAACATCGACTCCGACGCCGGCGGCACTCTGTTCGCCAACTACGACTTGCGTTTTACGGTCGCCGACCTCGAGGCCGTGAAACGTAACTACGGCGAGTCGAGCGTGTCCTCGGTAGCCGCGGGCATGCGATTCGCCGCCATCGATCACGACTACACCGCTCGCGAGTTTGGCGGCGCCAATGCGTTGATACTTGCCGGGACCGAGTCGAACGTCATCGGCCCCACCATCGCATGGGAAGGACGCCAATTGTTGTGCGGACGGCGGTTCGATGCATTCATGTCCACACGAGCCTCAGCCCTTTTCGGCGAGACAGATTTCATCGCGCACAAGGTCGCCGGCGCCACGTCGGGTGGCATCGTGCGGATCGATGACCGTTTGCAGGTCATCCCGGTCGGTGAGATTCAAATGGGTGTCGACTATCGCGAGCCGCTGAACGACGGAATCTTCTTCATGCGGTTCGCCGTCGAAGCTCAATACTGGCTCAACGGCGGCACGGGCGCCGTCCTCGGGCCGGAAGACAGCACGACCGACGGCGAATTCCAGGATCCCACGAATGAGGACACGGGATTCTTCGGCGTGAACCTCTCGACCGGGTTTCTCTATTAGGGCTAGCGGTTACGCCAGCTCGGGTCGATGGAGCGGAGCGCGCGGCTGTGCACACGTCGGCCCTTCAATGGTCAGAAACGATCGTTCGTCGGCGTCTGGCCGCGGGCGCTTAGTCCTCGCTCACGATCTGGCATTTGCGATGCAGCTCGAATTGGCTAAGGTCCGCAGCTAGTGCGCGGTTCTCTCGAGACGAGAGGCGCTGACATCTCTTTGTCCTGGGCCCCAACCGATGAAGAAACAGCCACAGTCGCAGCCTGGTTTGGTTCGGCGTTTTCGAGTTCTGCTGGCTGAGCCGATCGACGGTGCGTCGCTCGCCGCATTTCGCATCTGCTTTGGCTTGGTGATGTTTTGGCACACGGTCAAGTTCCTCTGGCCGCAGTCCGGCGCAAGCTTGGCTCAGCTCTTGTACGTCGACGCGCCCTTCAACTTCAGCTACCCCGGATTCGGCTGGGTGCAGCCCTGGCCCGAGCCGTTCCTGACTTTGCACCTTGTCGTTCTGGCGTTGGCTGCGGCTTGCGTGGCTGCCGGTCTTTGCTACCGCGCCGCGAGCATCTTCTTGTTGGTTGGATACACGTACGTGTTTCTGATCGAGGCGGCGACGTACAACAACCACAACTACTTGATGTGTCTGGTTGCTTTGTTGCTCGCTGTCATGCCGGCTCAGCGACGATTTTCGATCGACGCGTGGCGGCACGCGCGACGCGGGCGAGCTCCGACGGGAGCACTCGCCAAGACGGTGCCGTTCTGGACCATCTTCGCGCTCCGCGCGCAAGTGACCATCATGTACTTCTACGGCGGGATCGCCAAGATCAACTCGGATTGGTTGACTGGCATTCCGCTCATCTCGCCCGCCAAAGTAGTGTCCGGGGCGGTGGGCGGTTCGGTCAGCAGTGAGTTGATCGGGCTGACGATCGCCTGGATCGGACTGATCTTCGATCTGTTGATCGTTCCGTTGCTGATATGCCGCCGCACTCGCGTGCTGGGGATCGTATTGACATTCATTTTTCACTTCTGCAATTACTTTCTGTTTCCCATCGGTGTGTTCCCGGCGATGGCGTTCATGTCGACGCTCGTCTTCTTTGAGCCGGACTGGCCTGTCCGCGTCTATCGATGGATCAAGCGGCCGCGCGTGCGGGCGCCGGAGCTGGGCTGGTTGGTGGGCGGCGCCTGCGCGATTCCAGTGGTCGGTGCGGCGCTCGGTTGGAAGTGCGCTGCGGCGGAGCCGCTGTCCCCGTCGCGGGCCACTCCGTGCACCCGTTGGTTATTGCGGCTGGTCTGTTGCTGGCTGGCGTTCCAGCTGATCTTCCCGCTGCGCCATTTCGCCATCGACGGCGATGCGAACTGGACAGAGGAAGGCCAGGACTTTAGTTGGCGGATGATGCTCAGATCGAAAGGCGCGGGGCACGTGTTGAACCATGTCACCGATCCCGAACTGCACGTTGTCGACGCCAACGGCAATGAGCAGATCGATTGGGATCGTTGGCCGGCGGGCCGTCCCCGCGGCATCTACGTGCCGATCGACTGCCGTCGCTTTAACTGGGATCACCACCCGGGACTGACGGTGACGTACGAGCCGGGTCTGGGGCAACGGTTCATTTACTGTCCCTCGGCCGCCGAAGCGAGCGATGTCGATTGGCGTGTCGCAGCCGAAACGCAGATCAACGAAACATGGAGTCAAGCGTTTGGGCGCAAGCCGCAAATCCGCGATACGATCTCGTTGCAGGAAGCGCTCCGCGCCAGTCAAGCGGTCGTCGGCGACATGCCGCGGGACTCGGCCGAAAACTCAGCGCTCGCGTTGCGAGAAGCGCTCGACTTGCTCGCCGCTGATTACCCCGTGGACACGGTTGGCGACGAGAAACGTTGGTCGACCGTCGGCGGCTTGGCGCAGCATCTCCTGCGCGACGACAACCGTGAGGACTTCCCCGAATTGAGAAGAGTCCATCCCTTTGCCACGCAGGGAGCCGATTTCGGCTCGAAGCAGTTTTTGGTCATCGAGGACGCGGCGATAGACGACACGGAAAAGGCCACGGCCTGTCAGCGGCTTTCCCGCACCGGACCATTCTTGGTGTGGATCGATCTGTCGCGACTCCACCCCGAAACGTGGCGAGGTCTTCCCGATTGGTTCGTCAGTTTTGAGAATCGCAACCTCCGTATCGTCTGGAATCACTTCAAGGAACTCAACCGAGTTCAACGTGAACGATTCGCAGTGCGGCCCTACATGATTCACCAGTACGCCCAGCACATCGCTCGCAGATGGGAACGCGAAACCGGACGTTTCCCCGAGGTTCGCACTCACAGCAACATCATGCTCAACTACCACCACCCACAGGCGCTCATCGATCCATCCGTCGATTTGACGAAGACGCCTTACAAGATGATGCGACACAATCGGTGGATTCTGCCGTTGGAGTTGAACCGCACGGCGGGCGTGCCGCCAACGCATAGATAGCGGCCCGTTGAGGGTGACATTTTCGCCCGCCACACGACGCGTAAGCCCAGGGTCGCGAACTTGCGCGGCCACTCTTCGTTTCCAGCGCGAATCGTCCGAAATCGTGCGAACGGTTTTGTTCGGCGGGACGTAGGGAGCGTTGGCGAAAACGCGTCAGCGACCAGCACGATCGACGCCACTCCAGGTTCGAGCATCCGCCCCGTCGTGTCATGCACTTCACGACCGATGGGTGCTAGTGCCCGGCGGACGCAACCGCTTGGCCTGGGTGGCGTCGATATTGAAATCGACTCACCCACGTTGCCGCAGTAGCCGCTGGCTTTCTACAGAACGCTCGCGGCGGTTTGAACTTCCGCTCACGTTTCCGACCATTCGGCCGAAAGCGACTTGAGCGCCTTGGCGAGTTGAGCGGTCAGCGCTTTCTCTTCGCGACGCAGAGTTGGGATCTGCTCTTCGTCGATCTTCTGAATCGCCCGTTCGGCCTCGTCCAGTTCGGTGAGCCAACGCTGGCTGAGGTCGTCTTTGCCTCCCGACTTGATGTTCTTGCGAAGCCGATCCTGTCGACCTGCCAACCGTTCTGTTTCTCGGACGGCCTCTTGAATCTCCTGCCGCTTGGCTTCCACCTCCGTATGGATGCGCAGGCAGTCGAGGACGCCTTCGTCCAGGGCGAGCGGGCCGTTTGTCTTGATGATGTTCTCTTGGAGCCAGATGATTTGGGCGTCTTCCACGGTTTTTGCGCTGCGCACCAACTGAACCTTCGACTCTTGAATGGAGAGTTCGACGACCTTGACGACCAACGCCGACTTCGGCGGCAGTGAAAGTGTGTAACGCGAGCCGCCGACCAGCTTGGACGAGCGCTCGAGCGGCTGAACCTCACCGCCTTGCACGACGGTCGCATCGATCGTGGGTTCGCTGAGAGTGTGGTCGTGGTCGAGAACCAACTTGTACGCGGCGTCTTTGTTGTTCTTGATGTGGTAGTGAGTTTCGCGGCGCTGTCGCGTGCTCGTGTAGCAGAATCCCTCCGCCAGGCGGAGTGCCACGACCTTGCTGCGTTGGCGCTTCTGATCGCGGTGAACGGAAACGCTGTTCTCCAGCGCGTGCGGCAGCAGCCTCGACTCGGTCGGCTTGAGCGCGGGAATCACACAACTGCCGGCGTAGGCCGCTTTCTCGAACACCGTACAGACACCGCGGCCGAGGCTGAAGTCGGTTTGGTTCGCGAAATCCACCGATCGATACGGACGTTCCGCGTGGTTTTCGTGCTTGTAGTGCAGCACCGAATTGGTCTCGTCCACGGTGACGCTGAAGACGGGGATGACGGTCGAGCGTTTGGCGGGGATCGTCACGAGCGAGTCCGCCTCAAAGATGCTGAAATCTCCGACCTCATGCACTTCCGCCGCGGCCATCTTGGCCGCTGAAAGGCCCCGCGAGCGCGACATTCCCGCAGCAGCCCGTTTCGCCATGCGCATTCCCCCGCCCGCGGGGGCCTCCGCCTCGGCGGCCGCACCGCCCATAAGAATGTCCGCGTCGACTTCGACCGCGCCGAGCGCTTCGTCGTTCACCAGCTGAACGTGCGACCGCCGCGGGGTTTTTGATTCGGCCAGATCGGTCGAGAAAGTGATCGGCTCGCCCGTGACCACGCAGACGCGGAAGTCGGTCCAATCTTCGTCCGTATTGTTGTCGACGACGGCGTAGCCTTGCAGGGCCGTGGGCTTGCCTTCTTCAATTTGAAGGCGATACGAGATCTTCCAGGCGGCCGCCGGCAGCGTGTATTGCACGATCGCCTCGGTGTCGGCCTCGGCGCTCAACACCATCTCCACAAAGGTGCTGTTCGGTTTGATGCGTTGGTAGTTGCGCTGCAGTGCTTTGTCGATCTCCTGTTGCACGTCGGCGTCGAGAAACTGGAAACACTCAATGTCTCGCAATGAGCAGCGTTTGAGTCCATCGGCGGTGAGGACGACGACCGACTTGGCGTGGATCGGTTCGCCGCCGGTTCCCTCTTCCTCCTGGTGCAGTCCGACAAGCGTTCCTTGGAAACCGTCTCCGCCGCGGTCGATGCGGACTTGAGCGCCGCTGAGATTGGTTGCCAGATCCTCGATCGCTTGGCCGGGGTTGATGGCGATGTTGCCTTCCGCCTCGTTGGACGGTCGAAATGTCGGCGGCGAATCCAGCGTTACGTCGCCGTAGACATTGAACGACGCCAACACATCAGCCAGGTGATCCTGGCGAACGGGGATCGCGATGCGTTCGCTTTGATCCACCCCAATCTGGTAGCACCGTTGAAAGTCGGCGATGCCGTTCGAATAAATGATGACTTGGTTCTCGCTCATAGTATCTCTCCAAATAGACTGAGTCGCGGTCATGCGACTATGAGAGCCGCCAGTGCAAACTGGTTCGCCAGGGATCTCGAGAAGGACCTTCGCATGCAGCGACGCCGGAGCAGACTCAAGATAGATCGTTGTGTTCGGATCGCGATTCGTCAAGGAGTGCGCAACGGCCGGTCAACCATCCTTTGAGCCGCGTTAGCACGGTCCGCGCTGCGCTGTAGAATGGGCGTCGAACAATTGAGCACTGATTTGGAATGCGATGAAAGAAGTTGCAGCGAGTATCGACTGGCCCGCTCTCGTCGCGGCCGCGGGCCGAGTCTTGCAGCTGGCTGGAGAAAAATCTCTTCGGCTCGACCGCAGTTGGAATCCGGCGGACGGTACTCCCGTATTCACCATCGCCGGCAAGTATGCGACGCGGGGCTGGACTGAGTGGACGCAGGGATTCCAATACGGATGTCTGATCCTCGCCGGCGATGGGATCGACGACCAGCGGTTGTTGGAACTCGGACGCGAACGAACGGGCGAGCGGATGTTTCCGCACGTAACGCACACGGGCGTCCACGACCACGGCTTCAACAATCTCTCCACGTACGGCAACCTGCTCCGTCTGATGAACGAAGGCCGCTTGCCCGAAGACGAGTGGGAGCGGCGGACGTACGAAAATGCGATCGCCGCGTCCGGCGCCGTGCAGGCGGCCCGTTGGTCGCCCACCGCGTGCGGTCTGGGCTACGTCTACTCATTCAACGGCCCGCATTCGCTGTTCATCGATACGATGCGGACGATCCGCATCTTGGGCGTCGCTCATCAACTCGGCCACGTGCTCATGGGAGAAAACGATGCGCGAACCAATTTGCTTGGACGGCTGATCCAGCACGGCCTGGCGACCGCGAAGTACATCGTCTTCCACGGCGACTCGACGCACTCCTACGACATCCGCGGTCGCACGGCTCACGAGGGAACGTTCAATTGCAACGACGGCCGCTTTCGGGCTCGCGCGACGCAGCAAGGCTACTCGCCATTCTCGACGTGGACGAGGGGCCTCGCCTGGGCCATGCTGGGTTACGCCGAGCAAGTGGAGTTCTTGGCGACGTTGCCGAGCGTTGAGTTTCGCGAAGCGGGCTTTCAAAAGCAGCAGGTGCTGCGCGAGTTTCGCCGCTGCGCGATCGACACGTGCGACCACTACCTGAACGAAGCCTCCGCCGCGGATGGCGTCACCTATTGGGACGACGGCGCTCCCGATCTGCACCGCTTGGGCGAGTGGCGTGACGAGCCGGCCGATCCGTTCAACGACTACGAGCCGGTGGATGCGTCGGCGGCGGCGATCGCCGCGCACGGACTCGTCCGATTGGGCCGCAGTCTCGGCGAACGCAAGGGGCGAAAATACCACCTGGCTGGACTGCAACTCGCCAAGACGTTGTTCGCCGAACCGTACCTGTCGACGAAGAAGAACCACCAGGGATTGCTGCTGCACAGTATCTATCACTGGCCAAACCGCTGGGATCATGTTCCGCCGGGATCCGCCATCGCGCGGGGAGAATCGTCCATGTGGGGAGACTACCATCTGGTCGAACTGGCGCTGTTGATTCAGCGCCTCGGGAACGAGGAGTCGTATCCCGTGTTTTTCGTGTAGCCGCCGGCAAGGGAAGACTCAGTTCGGAGAACGTGGACATGTTCGCAGCAAGGGAGAGACCGACCGGTTTGCTCGGCCCGCTGGCGCGAGTCGCCGCCGGCACTACCTATCTGGTGTTTCTCGGTTACTGCGTTCACGTTGCGTTCAGGACGTCACTTCTCGCCGTCGCGGCGGCGATTGCGGCGGGCGCGGTCGTGATAGCCGCAACCTTCTGCGTGCTCGGCTGGCGACTCTCGCAACAGCCCGACAAGGCGCGTCGCTTCGGTATCTCGACATTGATGCTCGCCACGTTGCAACTGAGCGTCTATCTGGCGGGTTTGCGGTGGTTTATCGGCGCCGTCGACGACAGCGCGTTGGGCGACTCGGTCAACCGAACTGTCATCGTGGTCTGGGCCATCCTGGCGCTCGTCTGGATCGCCGTCACCGCGTGCGTGATGTTGGCGTGGACCGAAGGAGTCGTTTGGCTTTGCGTTTGGGTTCGCGATCGCCTCAGCCGGCCGCTCGCTCAATCGCCGCCGTCAGCACGTCGCGATGGACCGGTTTAGCCAAAACGTCCGAAACCAGGCCCGCGTCAGTCAGATCGTCCGCCCTATTGCAGACTTCGACGCTGCCCGTCAGCAGCACTCGACCCGTGTGAGGGAATTGTTCGCGAACTCGGGTCAAGAACTCGACTCCGCTCATCTCCGGCATGTTGTGGTCGCTGACGACCGCGTCGATCTCATTCCGCTCCAACTGCTCCAATCCCTCGTCTCCGTTGGAGGCGGTAACGATGACGAACTTGCGCCGCAGTTGTCGCTCCAATCCCAACAGGATGAGCCGATCGTCGTCGACGAGTAAAACGCGCACGTCGTTGTCCATTTCATTCCTCCCAACAAGACCGATGTCCGCCACAAGCGTCTCATCAGTTTCGTTGGCCCACTGATTAAGCGGTCTGCCACTTCAGTGTGGGACTGAAATCCGCAGGGGGCCAGCTTGGGAGGCGACGACTGCGGCAAACCGCCTCCATTCGGCCTGTAGAACTGGCCCACTCAGCACGACCGGCCCGTGATGACCGAGCTCAGATCGAGCGCCATGTCAGGGGTCTGTCACGATTCGTCCGACGGCGATTCATCCGGCTGCGATTCGTCCGACGGCGATTCTTCATCACCCAGCGCGTCCTGGATGATCGTATCGAGATCGAAGCCGCCGCCGTCGATCGAATCGAAAACCGATTGCCGCATTACGTCGGCGTCGTATTGAGCGAGCCGGGCGAGGATCTTAGCGATCTCGTCGGGGGTGTGTTCCCCCCGTTGCTCAAGGTACTGTCGCAGTTCGTTCTGGGCGTCGTCTTGGTCAGTCATCTCGTAGCACTACTCTTCCGTGATCGCCGTCGATTGGGCGTTGTGGCGTTTCTTCAGCATCGCTTCTTTGGATGGCAGGCGAACATCCCAGGCCAAGCCCACCAACTGCATGGTGCGAATCACAATCCAGCTGCTGTCGAATTGCCACCAGCGGAGTCCGTGGCGGGCCGACGTTGGGAACGCATGATGGTTGTTGTGCCAACCCTCGCCGTGAGCAAAGATGCCGAAAATCAGGTTGTTTCTCGAGTCGTCACCCGATTTGAACTCGCGACCGCCGAAAATGTGGCAGATCGAGTTGATCGACCAGGTCACGTGATGGGTGACAAAGATTCGCGCCAAGCCACCCCAAATGAAGCCCAGCAGCGCGCCGTACCAAGTCATCGTGATCAACCCGCCCAAGACAGCCGGGATCGCCAAACTCATCGCCACGCACAGGTAATAATATCTGTCGACCAGTCGCAGCAGGTCGTCGTCAACCAGGTCGGGCACATATCGCTTGAGGTCGATCTTGCACCAAAAGCCTGTGAACAGCCAACCTGTGTGTGCATGGACGAATCCTTTGACGCCACGCCACCATCCCTTGCCGTGCAAGTGGGGCGAGTGCGGGTCGCCCTCGTGATCACTGCACTGGTGATGTTTTCGATGCACGGCGCACCAGACCAACGGGGATCCTTCGACCGCGAGCGTCCCCATCGCCATCCAGAAACCGCGAATCAGACCGATCGTTTCGAACGATCGATGAGTCAACATGCGGTGGAAACCGATCGTAATTCCCATTCCGGTCAGCACCCAACCACCAACCAGCATGCCGATGTAGAGCCAGTTGACCAGTCCGTACTGCCACAGATGGACGATGGCTGCGATGCAACCGATGAAAGGCAGGACAACCGCAAACGCCATGATGATCTTGTGCGACACAGGCGCCGGCTCAAACTCGATATCCTCTTGAGCCGCAGTCGGCATCTCGGTCAACGGCAGGGCAGTCGTTCGTTCGAGGGAGGATTCTTCTTCTGAAGACGGTGCGGTGACAACCACACTCGTCTCATCGGTGTCCCGTGAAGGGGCAGTCGCCATACCAAACTCCTGGATTGGTGCCGCAAAAGAACGCGATCGCGATTCAGGCGGCCATGTATTCGTGAGATCAGTCTGAGTCGAAGCTGGGGCTTGAGCTCAGAGTGAGCGAGAATTGTAGGTTTTGAGCTGTTTGAAGTAATGTCTCTGGTTTTGGTGACATTTGCAAGGGAAGGCGAAGTAGGCGGGTAAATCGAGTGACCGACATTACTTAGCGCCGATCGGCTGCTGGGGCTCCACCCCACCATTGACAGCCGTTTCTCGTTTTAACGCCCAAATCCCCGCCTTCCGCGTTGAATCGCCCTGATCAGGACCCGCCAGCGTTGATACGCGCACGCCCGCAGCGGACACATATCTCTCCCGGCGAGCCAACTTGCTGCTACAACATGAGTCCTTGATGGCCGGCAAGAACCGAAGTGGGAGCACCAGCGTGAGCGTGTCCAGAACGACTACGAGCCCCGGCTCAGCAACCGCCCTTGTTTTGGTCGTCGTAGTCTCAGCCGCATTGGTGTGGTCTTGTGTCGCGCCAGTCGCGGCAGCCGCGGAAGGCGCTGTCCTGACGGCGGCAAACTACCGCCAGTGGGCTCCGCGGGGAAAGGAAGTCGACGCGATTGTCGGCGACTACGTGTTGCGGAACGACCGGATCGTGGTAGTGATCGCGCGGCCTCTGCCCCGGCGAGACGCCAACATGACGGTCCGCAACGTCGGCGGCGGCATCATCGATTTGACTCGTCGCCGAGAGCAGAGCGATCAGTTGAGCGTTTTCTACCCGGGTTCCGCCAACTTTCCGTTTCACGACGCATCTCAAGTTTCGTTGCTGGCTGACGGCAAGCGACAGGGAGTGTCGTCGTGGCGAGGAAAGGCCGTGTCGTGGCAATGCACCTCGGCCGGCACAGCGAATCGACCGACGCTGCACATTCGCTATTCTTTGGCCGACGGGGACGACGCGGTCGTCGTCGAATCGACGTTTGAGAACACCAGTCAGAAAGTGCTGCAGGTCGCGCTGACGGACGCCATCCGCGCCGACCGCACTTTTTCATTTGGCGGCGACGTGGGAACGAATCTGGTTTGGGCGTACGACGAGTGGTTTCGCCAGGCCTACGGAATCGTGGCCGAGTCGCGTTCGATCGTTCAGGTTTCCGGCCGCGCGACGACGCTGCAGTACCAACGCGACGGGGCTCACGAAGTGGCGTTGCCCGCCGGCGGCAGTTTGACGTTGCGGCGGAAGGTCTTCCCGGCCGCCGATTCGCTGACCGTCCGCGGCATCGCCCGCCAGATCAAAGGCCAGCCCACGCGCCCGGTTGCGGTTCAGGTCGTCGATGGAGCCGGCCCGGTGAAGAACGCCAAAGTAACGCTCACCACCGGCGATGAAGTTTACGGAAGTGGGCGGACGGATGCTGACGGCCGCGTTCGTTTTCGAGCTCCGCCTGGCGAGTTCACGGTCAAGGCGGAGGCCATCGGGCGCCCCGCCAAACAACAGCCGCTGGCCGACGATCTTGTCGTTGAGCTCGCACAGTGCGGATACGTCGTCGCGGAGATCACCGACCAGACGGGCGCGGCGATTCCCTGCAAGGTGGCCTTTCACGCAATCGATGGCGAATCGCCCGACTACGGCCCCGACAGCTTGGCTCACGCCACAGCCAACTTGCAGTATTCGGCGAATGGCGTTTTTCGCTGCGAGATCGGTCCCGGTCGATACGAGGCGGTCGTCAGTCGAGGTCCCGAATACGATGCGGTCACCAAGACGATCGAAGTGACGCGCGGTAAACAGACGATGCTGCGAGCTGAGCTGGAGCGGGTCGTCGACACCCGCGGGTGGGTCAGCGTCGACTACCACAGTCATTCCAGTCCGTCGGGCGACAACACGGGCGATCAACTCGGACGAGTGCTCAATCTGCTGGCCGAGCACGTCGAGTTCGCGCCGTGCACCGAACACAATCGCATCGATTCGTACGATGGCCATATCTCCCGACTGCGGGCCGGCCACTTGCTGGCGACGTGCGCCGGGATCGAACTGACAGGCAATCCGTTGCCCGTCAATCACCAGAATGCTTTTCCACTGATCCACCGGCCGTGGACGCAGGATGGCGGCGGGCCGACGATCGATCTCAACCCGGTTGCGCAGATTGAACGGTTGGCGATCTGGGACAACCGCGCCGAGAAACTCGTGCAGCTCAATCATCCCAACCTGGTCCAGATGCTCGGCGATCGCGATCTGGACGGCAAAGCGGATGCGGGATACCAGAAGATGTTCGGCTTCGTCGACATCATGGAGCTGCATCCGGCCGACGGGATTCTGACGCCGCCCACGAAAGACGAAAAGGGACTTTGGACGCGCAATCCGATTTTCCATTGGATGCAGATGCTCAACCGTGGCTACCGCATCCCCGGCGCGATCAACTCGGACGCCCATTACAACCTGCACGGATCGTGCTGGGCGAGAAACTATGTTCGCAGCTCGACCGACGACCCCGCCAAGATCGACACGATGGAGATGGTCAGGCAATCGAAACGCGGACGGCTCGTGATGACCAACGGACCGTACCTCGAGTTCTCGGTCGCCAGCCGCGGGGGCGAATCGGCTGGACCGGGCGATGATCTCAAGTCCAACGGCGCCGTGACCGCGCGGATTGAGGTGCAGTGCAGCAACTGGATTGATATCAATCGCGTGCAGATCTTCGTCAACGGCCGCCCCCGGAAAGAATACAACTACACACGCCGCTCCACGCCTCAGCGTTTCAGTGACAAAGTCACCAAGTTCGCCGAGACGATTGAGATCGACTTGAAGCGTGACGCCCACTTGATCGCCGTCGCCGCGGGGGAGGGGATCCAACTGGGGCGAGTCAACGGACCGCTGTGGGGAGCGAAGATGCCGATCGCCGTTTCCAATCCGGTCTTCGTCGATGTCGATGGCGACGGTTTTGAGCCGAACGGCGATATGCTCGATGTTCCCATCGCCATTTCAATTCCGAATCGCTGAAGTGGCAGTGCCACACACAAAG
>JASMLW010000030.1 GCA_030748485.1 Pirellulaceae bacterium | reverse complement strand
TGCTGCATCAACTGCATCCACATCCTTCCCGAGCTCAAAAAGCTCGAGCACGAGTACCCCAACGAGCTGGTGGTGATCGGGGTGCACGCCGCGAAGTTCGACACCGAAAAGGACCCCAAGAATATCTCCGAGGCGGTGTTGCGCTACGAGATCGAGCATCCCGTGCTCGTCGATTCGGATCACCGGTTTTGGCAGACGCTCGGCGTCAGCAGTTGGCCGACCGTGATCCTCATCGCACCCGACGGAAAGGGCGTTTGGGGGAAACCGGGTGAGATCCGATTTGAGGAAGTGAACGCACATATCAAGGCCGGGCTCCCGTACTTTCGGGAAAAGAAAATTCTCGACGAAACGCCCATTCGGTTTGACTTGTTGGCTGATCACGAGAAGGACACGCCGCTGCGTTTTCCTGGCAAGATCATGGCCGACGAAAAGGGCGATCGGCTGTTCATCACCGATAGCAACCACAACCGGATTGTGGTCACGGCGCCGGACGGAAAGCTGTTGGATATCATTGGCTCGGGGAAAATCGGCCGCGCCGACGGAGACTTCAAAACGGCTAGTTTCGATCATCCCCAGGGGCTCGCTTTGACGGGCGACACGCTCTACGTCGCCGACACCGAGAACCACATGATCCGCAAAGTGGATCTCAAAGAGCGACAGGTCACCACGATTTCAGGGACGGGGAGCCAGGGCGGCGCCTGGCCTGGCATCGCCGGCTTGGGGCCGCTCGATGACCTTCCGGAAAAATTCGTCGGCAAGCCGAAGGAGACGGCCTTGAACAGCCCGTGGGCGCTGTGGGTGCACGGCAAGGACCTCTACATCGCAATGGCCGGCCCTCACCAGATCTGGAAGATGCCGCTGGACGAATCGGAGGTCGGGCCGTTCGCCGGCAACGGCCGCGAGGACATCGTCGACGGCCCGCTCATGCCGTCGCAACCGTACGCCCAAGACGCTTCTTCGTTTGCGCAGCCGAGCGGTTTGTCGAGCGACGGCGAGTATCTGTTTGTGGCCGACAGCGAGGGCAGTTCAATTCGCGCCGTTCCGTTCGACCCAAAGCAAGTGGTGAAGACTGTGGTGGGAACGGCGAAATTGCCGTACGGCCGGTTGTTTGAGTTTGGCGATGTCGACGGACCGCGCGAGCAGGCCAAACTGCAACACGCTCTGGAGGTGGTCTATCACGAAGGGACCATCTACGTGGCCGATACCTACAACAACAAAGTGAAGGCCATCGACGCGGAGACAGGCGAGACAAAGACGCTCGCCGGAACCGGCAAACCAGGCAAGAGCGACGATGACGGGACATTCGACGAACCGGCCGGATTGGCGTTGCTCGGCGGGAAGCTCTACGTCGCTGACACCAACAATCACTTGATTCGGACGATTGACCTGAAGACCAAGCGAGTCGGTACGTTCACGGTCAGCGGACTGAAGCCTACCGTCAAGCCGCCAGCGACCAAACCGGATTTCGCGCTCGCCGACGAAGTCGAACTCAAGCCGACCACCGCGAAACTGGTCGACGGGAAAGTCAAATTCCAGGTCTCCTTGGGACTCCCGGAGGGTTGGAAAATGAATCCCACCGCGCCGCTGCGGTACTGGACCGAGTCCTCGGCGGAGGCCGTCAGCAGCGCGGCGGGCGGCCAGACGGTCACCGCGCCGGCGTCTCAGTTCGCGATCGAACTAGCGGCCAAAGCGGGCGAATCGACGGTTACGGTGTCCGTGCCGTTCTACTACTGCCAGGAGGCGGGCGGCGGGCTCTGCAAAATGGGTGCGGTCGTCTTCAAGATCCCGCTCACCGTGGGGGCCGAAGGAGCCGAGGTCGTCGAACTCAAACACGCGATCGAGTAGCCGCATCGATGGGGCGCGAGATTCATCCGCCCGCCGTCCATTGGTTGCGGGCGAGCTGCCTGAGCGAGCTCAGATTCTCTCGAATCATGTGTGGCGGTACGGATTTACAAAATCCGCCGCGATGCACTAGAATACGCGATTCCCTTACCAATCCCTCGCGGAGGGGAGTAATAGGTCTGCGCGATGAGTCATGTTTGAGTCGCTACAAGACGGATTGCAATCGGCGCTGAAGAGTCTGCAAGGCAAAGGCCGACTCACCGAAGGCAATATGCGCGACGGGCTGAAGCTTGTCGAGCAATCGCTGATCGAGGCGGATGTCAGTTACGACGTCGTGCAGTCCTTCATGGAGTCGGTCAGCGAAAAAGCGCTCGGCCAACGCGTGCTGCTGTCGCTTGACCCGGGCCAGCAACTGCTGGGGATCGTCAACGACGAGTTGGTCAATCTGCTCGGCCCGGTCGACCCTTCGCTGCACCTCACGCAAGACGTCACCGTCATCATGCTGTGCGGCCTGCAGGGTTCGGGTAAGACGACCACTTGCGGCAAACTCGGACAGCTGTTGCTGGAGAACGAAGTGCGGCCGATGTTCGTGGCGGCCGACTTGCAGCGGCCGGCGGCGATCGACCAATTGCACGTGCTGGGTGAGCAGCTGGGAATCCCCGTCTACTCTGAAAAGGGCGCTCAAGATCCGGTCGCCGTTTGCCAGGCGGCCGTCAACAAGGCGCGGGACGAGGGCGTCAAGGTGGTCGTGCTGGATACGGCCGGCCGCTTGGCGATCGACGAGGAGTTGATGCAGCAGTTGCGCGACATCGACACCCGCGTGCAGCCGCAGCAAGCCTACCTGGTCGTGGACGGCATGACCGGGCAGGACGCGGTCAACAGCGCCAAGGCGTTCAACGACGCGCTGGAAATCGACGGCGTGATCATGACCAAGTTGGACGGCGACGCCCGCGGCGGCGCGCTCCTCTCGGTCAAACAGGTGACCGGCGTACCGATCAAATTTATCGGCACGGGCGAACACCTCGACGCGCTCGAGCCGTTCAATCCGGAGGGCATGGCCGGACGGATACTCGGCCAGGGAGACGTGCTGGCCCTGGTGCGGGAAGCGCGGCGGATCGTCTCCGAAAAAGAGCAGGAGGAGATGGAGCGGAAGATGCGCGAGGGCGACCTCTCGCTGGGTGACTTCCGCGAACAATTGGAGAAATTCGCCAAGCCGGGCCTGATGCAAAAAATGATGTCGCTGCTGCCGGGCATGGGCGAGATCAATAAGATGATGGCCGGCGAGGACACGGAGGGGGGCATGCGGCGGATGATGGGAATCATCGATTCGATGACTCCCGGGGAACGACGAAACCCGAAAGTGATCGATCCCAGCCGCCGCAATCGGATCGCCGCCGGAGCGGGTGTGGAGATCCGCGAAGTCAACGAGTTGGTCCGCCAATTCGAAACGATGAAGCCGATGATGCAGGCGATGGCCGGCCAGGGAATGGGCGGCCGCATGGAGGCGTTGCGGCAGATGCAGGACTCCGGCATGCTAGATCCAGGAGCTCAAGGGCCGCGAATCAAAAAGGGCACCGGCAAACGTCTGTCGGCGAAAGAGAGGATAAAACAGAAGAAGCTGCGGGAAAAAGAGATGCGACGCCGCAGGCGGGGCAAATAGCTGAGAAATAAGAAATGGCGACCGCGAGTCGCACCGTTACCAACACAGCAGTGAATCATCAATTGGCAGGCGAAAGCCGGTAAGGAGAAGTTTCGTGGCCGTTCGAATTCGGATGAAAAAGATGGGGCGGCGCCACCGCCCGTTCTTTCGGATCTGCGCCGTCGACAAGCGGGCCGCCCGCGACGGCAAGGTGATCGAAGAACTCGGCTATTACGACCCGATGGTCAAAGAGACCGATGCGCGGGCCGTACTCAACGCCGAACGTATCGATTATTGGCTCAGCGTCGGCGCTCAACCTTCCGACAACGTCGGCACGTTGATCAAAAAGTACGGCACCAATGGGACTCACATTGAAGAGCAGAAGGCCGCGCTGGAGCGGTTGCAGGTGAGCAAGCCGACAGCCCCGCCGCCAGTGGCCGTACCCCAAAAGGAAGAACCCGAAGCTCCGGAAGCGGCTGCGGAAACGCCGGCAACCGAGGAAGCTCCCGCGGAGGAAGCTCCCGCGGAGGAGGAAGCTCCCGCAACCGAGGAGGCTCCCGCAGCGGAGGAGGCTCCCGCGGCGGAGGCTCCCGCGGAGGAGGCGCCGGCGGCGGAAGCCACCGACGAAGCTCCACCGGCCGATGGTGCGACTGAAGAAAAAAGCGAGTAGATAAGATGCGGTTCGACGTGCTGACGCTCTTCCCGGAGATGTTCCCCGGGTACTTGAGCCAAAGCCTGTTGAACAAGGCGATCCAACAGGGATTCGTCGACGTGCGGATTCACGACTTCCGTGACTGGACGAAAGATAAGCACCAGAGCGTGGACGACCGCCCCTTTGGCGGAGGACCGGGAATGGTGCTCAAAGTGGAGCCGGTAGTGGAGTGCGTCGAAGCGGTTCGGGAAATGGCCGAGCCGGCCGGCCGCACACTGCTGCTCACCCCACAAGGCCGTCGGCTCGACCAGCCGCTCGTCGAGCAACTGGCGAGTGAACGGCGGTTGGTGATGATGTGCGGACGTTACGAGGGTTTCGATCAACGCGTGATCGACATCCTCCAACCAGATGAGATATCGATTGGCGACTTCATCCTCAACGGGGGAGAGGTCGCCGCAATGGTGTTGATTGACGCGGTGATCCGATTGCTGCCGGGTGTTTTAGGAGATGAACAATCCAGCGTGGATGACTCGTTTTCCAGCGGCAACCGCATATTGGAATACGCTCAGTACACAAGACCGCGGGAGTACCGCGGACGCGAAGTGCCCGAAGTGCTGCTCAGCGGCGATCATCAAGCGATCGCTCGCTGGCGGCGACAAGAGAGTTTAGAAAAGACACGACGACGGCGCGCCGACCTGTTGACCGGCGGCGCGGACGACCAGTCCCAATCACAGGACGAATGACGATGAGCCAACAAATCATGTCCCTGGTGGAGCAACCGGTTCTCAAGGCCAACCCTCCCCAATTCGACGTCGGCGACACGGTGGATGTGCACACGAAGATCCTCGAGGGAGAAAAAGAACGAACTCAGGTCTTTAGCGGCACGGTGATCGCCCGCAGCGGCAGCGGCTCGCGGGAGATGTTCACCGTCCGGCGGATCGTCGCCGGCGAGGGCGTGGAGCGCAAGTTCCCGCTCCACTCACCGCGCATCGAACACGTGGAAGTGAAGCGATCGAGCGTCGTGCGGCGAGCCAAGCTGTACTTCCTCCGCGATCGCGTCGGCAAGGCCGTGCGGTTGAAAGAGCGCCGCCGCAACTGACCTGATTCGGTCCGTAGTGGGCCGCCTCTGGGACGCTCAAACCACGCACACGACGCCCCCGATCTGTGCGGAGGAGTTCCTCATGAAATCTTTCGGGGGGTTTTTCATGCGCCTGTGGGCGCGGATCCGTCCGCAGCCCGCCACGCTGGGCGAGCGGGCGGAGCGACTGGCCGCCAGGTATCTGCAACGTCGCGGCTACCAGATCGTCGCCCGCCGGCAACGCGACGGAGACGGTGAACTGGACTTGGTCGCCGTCCGCGACGGCGTCGTCGTGTTCGTCGAAGTCAAGTGTCGTCGCGATGACCGCGAGCATCCGGCGGAGGCCGTCGACGAACGAAAGCAACGGCGGATCGCCAGCGCGGCGAACGTCTTCCTGCGCCGTCACGACTTGCTCGAACAACCGTCGCGGTTTGACATCATCTCGGTCATCTGGCCGGACGACGGACCGCCGCGCGTGCAGCACTTGCCGCACGCGTTTGAAGCTCCGCCGGACGCGTGGTGAAACGGCTCCGCTGGAGAGACGCCCATCGACAACTTCATTCGTCGCTTCATTCGTGGCTTCATTCGTCGTCGTATTGAGCAGCCATCTGGCCAACCATCTGGGCGATTGTGCGGCGGCACGACTTGGGCGACAGCAACTCGGCTTCGCTGCCCAGGGCCAGCACTCGGGGGATCACTTCCAATTCGTGCGCGGCGCGAATCGTCAGCACCAGGTCGCCGTTCTTCTTGCGCTCCACCTGTTGATCGGGCCGCCACGGATCCTCGAGAACCCAGTTGGCGGCGTAGGCGCTGATCCGCACGCGAAATGTCCTGGCCTTACCGGATGCGCCCGAGAAGATGCCCAGACTCTCGCCCAGGTGCTTTTCCAAGTCGAAGTTCTCGTCCGGCTTGAACCAATCGTCCAGCGCCGTGGCGCTGCGGAAGCGATCTAGCTTCAGGTGGCGGATGCGGTCTTCCGGCGAATCGCTATCCGTCGCGCAGATGATGTAGAGGCTGGAGTTGAAAAAGACGACAGCGTACGGATCAACTCGCCTCCGCCGCGCGTCGCGGCCGACGGGTTCGTAGTCGATTTCGAGCACTCGGTGTTCGATGATCGCGCGGTGAATCGTCTTCAGCATGCCGTGGTGTTTCTCGTACGACTTGGCCGGCATCCCGCGGACGTAGAGCGTTTGGCGGTATTTCTCGTAATGCTTCAGCACGGCCTCGGGCAGTTCCTCCCGCATCTTATTCCAGAAACTCTCGATGCCGAGCCAGAACGGCGTGCCCGCCAATGGATACATCAGATCGCGGCCGAGCGACAGGGCGATCAACTCGGTCGCCGAAGCGCTGATCTTGTGAGTCCCTTTGAAACGCGGCCCGAGTTTCCAGACTGGACCGCGTTGGGTGTTGTGTCGAGCCACGTCGAGGCCGGCCGCTTGCAGCGCCTCCATGTCGCGCCGCAGCGTTCTCGTGTGCAGGCTGCTCAACCCCAATTCGTCGATCAGGTCGTCCCGAATCTCCTCCAGCAGACGACCGAAACGGTAACGCTCCAGGATTTGCAGGATCTTGTGCTGTCGTATGAGTTGTTCGTTTCGCGCCATTGTCTCGCCACTCACCGAGTCGATTGAACGGGCGTTCAAATCAGGATCCGGGGTCAGGATAGCCGATTCGGTCGACTTCGTTCAGGGAGAGAGGTCTTGCTGTCGGGGTGGGAATCGTCAGAATTCCGAAGACTCCATTCCCCTCACAACCAGTCGCGAGAAGCCGATGAATTCGCGCAACGCCGTCATTTTGCTCAGCGGTGGTCTCGACTCGGCCACCGTCTTGGCGATCGCTCGCGGGGAGGGATTCACGCCGCACGCGTTGTCGTTTCGGTACGGCCAGCGGCACGACATCGAATTGGAGGCGGCCCGCCGCGTAGCCCGAGCGAACGGGGTGGCGGACCACGTCATCTTGGATATCGATTTGCGACAATTCGGCGGATCGGCTTTGACCGACTCGATCGAAGTGCCGAAGTCGTCGTCTGTCGAAGAGATGCCGTCGGGCATTCCGGTAACTTACGTGCCGGCTCGCAACACGATCTTCCTGGCGTTCGCGTTGGGATTCGCCGAGGTCCGCGGGGCCCGCGACATCTTCATCGGCGTCAATGCGCTCGACTACAGCGGGTATCCCGACTGCCGGCCCGAGTACATCGCCGCTTTCGGGCGGTTGGCGGCGCTGGCGACCAAGTCGAGCGTCGAGGGAGCGCCGGCTCAGATTCACGCGCCGCTAATCGACTGCACCAAAGCGGATACGATCCGTCGCGGGTTGTCGTTGGGGGTCGACTACGGGCTGACGACAAGTTGCTATGACCCGAGCCCCGGAGGCGCTGCTTGCCGTAGTTGCGACGCCTGCCTGCTGCGGGCGAGGGGTTTCGCCGAGGCCGGCGCGGCCGACCCGGCCCTTTCGTAAAAGCCGCCCAAGTGTCCTCTCCATTCTGGCGGGGCGGTTGGCGTTCTGGGAATGGAGCGGTGAGATTTGGCCGGGTATGGCGCGAACCCCTTTGCCGGATTGGGTTGTCGTGGTAGAACGTCGCCTCGCCTTGGGCGAGTGTCCGGCTGCAACGCCGGCTGCAAATGGCGTCGACTTCAGCCGCTGATTTTTTCTCAGCAGCGGTTGACACCCTAAGGCCAGTCGCTAACATAAGTACCCTTGTTGCGGGGGGTTCCTCCGCCGCAGTGCTTTTGATCTTTGCTTTTGATCTTTGCTTTTGATCTTTGACAATTTGGTGTTGAAAGCCTCTTGTTTATTTGAGTTTGAGACTGTGTGTTTCAAACTTCAGGCTAGACGTCTCGAAGACCATTGAGGCGTCGACGATGGTTTCAAATCATCGATTGTTCTGTTAGTGATCCGGCTTCGGCCGGCAAGCTTACATCAATTGAAGGGTTTGATCCTGGCTCAGAATGAACGTTGGCGGCGTGGATTAGGCATGCAAGTCGCGCGACAAGTCTTTTTTTGCTTGCAAAAGAAGATGGAGGAGCGGCGAAAGGGAGAGTAACGCGTGGGTATCTGCCCTCAGGTCTGGGATAGCGTTGGGAAACCGGCGGTAATACCGGATAATATCTCAGGATCAAAGGTGAGATTCCGCCTGAGGATGGGCCCGCGTCCTATTAGCTTGTTGGTGAGGTAACGGCTCACCAAGGCGACGATGGGTACCGGGTGTGAGAGCATGGCCCGGCTCACTGGGACTGAGACACTGCCCAGACACCTACGGGTGGCTGCAGTCGAGAATCTTCCGCAATGGACGAAAGTCTGACGGAGCGACGCCGCGTGCGGGATGAAGGCCTTCGGGTTGTAAACCGCTGTCAGTTGGGAGGAAATGCATGAGGGCACTCTCTCATGTTTGACCGATCTTCAGAGGAAGTACGGGCTAAGTTCGTGCCAGCAGCCGCGGTAACACGAACCGTACGAACGTTATTCGGAATCACTGGGCTTAAAGCGTGCGTAGGCGGCCTGGCAGGTTGGGTGTGAAAGCCCTCGACTCAACCGAGGAATTGCGCTCAAAACCGCCAGACTTGAGGGAGATAGAGGAGAGCGGAACTAATGGTGGAGCGTTTAATTGAGTTGATATAATTAGGAACACCGGTGGCTAAAGCGTCTATCTGGATCTCTTCTGACGCTGAGGAAAGAAAGCTAGGGGAGCGAACGGGATTAGAGACCCCGGTAGTCCTAGCTGTAAACGATGAGCACTTGATCGGAGGACCTTCCACAGTCTTCCGGTCGTAGCGAAAGTGTTAAGTGCTCCGCCTGGGGAGTATGGTCGCAAGGCTGAAACTCAAAGGAATTGACGGGGGCTCACACAAGCGGTGGAGGATGTGGCTTAATTCGAGGATACGCGAAGAACCTTATCCTGGTCTTGACATGTACGGATGGGCTGCCTGAAAGGGATAGTCCCTGCCTTCGGGTGAAACGTACACAGGTGCTGCATGGCCGTCGTCAGCTCGTGTCGTGAGATGTCGGGTTAAGTCCCTTAACGAGCGAAACCCTTGTTCCTAGTTGCCAGCACGTAATGGTGGGGACTCTAGGGAGACTGCCGGTGTTAAACCGGAGGAAGGTGGGGATGACGTCAAGTCCTCATGGCCTTTATGACCAGGGCTGCACACGTCCTACAATCCGTCGTACAAAGGGATGCGAACTCGCGAGAGCAAGCAAATCCCAAAAAGCGGCGGTCAGTTCGGATTGCAGGCTGAAACCCGCCTGCATGAAGCCGGAATCGCTAGTAATCGCGGGTCAGCATACCGCGGTGAATGTGTTCCTGAGCCTTGTACACACCGCCCGTCAAGCCACGAAAGTGGGGTGCGCCCGAAGTCGCTGAGCTAACCCGCAAGGGAGGCAAGCGCCGAAGGTGAACTCCGCGATTGGGACTAAGTCGTAACAAGGTAGCCGTAGGGGAACCTGCGGCTGGATCACCTCCTTTCTAAGGATTATCAGTTTTCAGGTGGCGACATCTGTCAACTTACGTGGGCACAGTTCTCAAATGATGCAAGAGGAACCGCAAAGCTCGCTTTGCTAGACGCCAAATTGATTAGATAAAGCTCGCTGGAACTTAGCCGGTTCCAGCGAGCTTTTTTTGCGCGCGAACGGCAAGAACACGGGTTGCCGCCCGCCCGCTCCAACCAACAAATCAAGCGTCCCCGCCGCGCGACCAACCCGCATGACCTCGGACCGGTGATCATCAGGTTGGGCTCTGGTCCCTCGAGCGGCTCTTCGCTAAACTCTCGCAATTGTGGCGTTGGGAGGTGAGCGACCAACGGGAACGGACGAACGACGACCGAGCGGCAGCTCGCTTTGTGTGGCTCCGCCACTTGTGACTGCCTCTAATCACTGCCTCGATCGCCTTACGCGTCGACACGCGTCAACGGAGTTGACTTGAGATGAAACAAGCGATCGCGGGGGTCGCACCTCCACAAACCGAAGAAGTCACGGCGATGACCGTGTGGCCGTCGATCAGCTGCTTCTGGCTGGGCCAAAAGCTCGGGCAGGCGTTCGCCATCCCCTGGCCGGGAGTCTACATCTTTCGGCTGGGGAACCTGGCCGCATTGCTGGGGATCCCCGTCGCCTTGGCGCTGTACGCGTTTCGCCTGCATCCGTGCGTCTATGGGATGACATGGTACGGTGTCACCTATCGACTTACGAATCGGCACGTGCAAGAGCTGCGAAATGAAGTCCACTTCAACGACCAGCGCACTTTGCACGGGTCGATCCTGGCGGTGATTTTCGGAATTGTCGGATTCCTCGTGGGGCCGATCCTGGTGGCCGCCGTGATCGTGGTGGTGACGTTCGTGTTCGGCGGGCGGCAAGCGGAGCTCGCCGAGTCGAATACCTGGCTGTTGTTGGGAGGTGTCGCATTCGCGCTGGTCGGTGGAGCCAAAGGGTTCTTTCTCGGCTCGATGCGTTTTGTCTTCGCCGCGGAGGTGAAGAGCGTGCAGTTGGACCGTTTCGACGCGGTCGACATCGAAGTGCAGCCCGGCCAGGGGTGGTTCAAGTCGGGCGATCTCATATTTCGTTTGGGCGACCGCGAGACTTTTCGACTCACCGGTGTCTCGCGACCCGACACGTTCCGCGACGCCTGCCTGAAAGCTCACTACGCCTACGTGGGTGTGCAGGAGGCGGTCAAGCGTGAGGGTTCGGCCGAGTTGGTCGGCGCCTAGTCGGCGTGGCGGCGTGCGACCTACGCGCCAAACTCATTCAAGATATGTCGCAGCGCGACAGCACCTTGATTAGCCGCCAGCGACGCGACGGGCTCCCGCGAATCGACCACCTGGGACGTATCGAGCGGCAGGTGAACGAACAAGCTCCGCGTGGGCAACTCCAGTTGCCGCGCGTAGAAGCAAGACCAGTAGTAGACCGCATTGCAGAGGTAAGTGCCCGCGTGGTGCGAGACATGGGCGGGCACGCCGGCCTGACGAATCCCAGCCGCCCACTCCTCGAGCGGCAGATCGGTTGCGAACGCCGCCGGCCCGCTGGGCGTCAGCGGACTGCATACGCCGCCCTGTTCGTTGCCGGCGTTGATCGCAAACGCCTCCAGCGCCACCTGCGCCGACCCGGGGCTTTGCCCCAGATGCAGCGCCAAGTCGTAGTTGCCGGTCACGTCCTCGCGCAACTTCTTCGCCGCTTCAGCGAAATCGACCGGGTACAGGCGCGTCGTCAGCTCGTGGATTTCCGGGATGTCGCGCGTCAACTCCATCAATGTGAGCCAGCTCGAATTGGCCTGAAAACTGCCATACGGCTCGAAGGCGGTGAGCAACACGCGCGGCACGGTGGAATCCTCGGCGACCAGTCATTCGAAGCACACTTGATTTTCAACCCAAGCATAGACCACGCTGGTGGGTGGGACCAGCAATCGCCGCAATTGCGGCTTGGGAGTTTTCCCGCGGGTCGTTTCTCCACCACATCCCGCGATCATCCACCGTCTGGCGACGGCAGCTATAGCTGCGACGGGCGCGAAAATGCGCTTCGCCGGTAGATTCGCCGGGGCAGGCAAACTAATCTATGAGAGTTGCCGTTCGCCCGTGGTCGGCCGCTGGCTCCGATTCGCTGGGTCGCCCGCTCCGCGAACACCCTCCCCGATGATCCCACCTCAGTTTTGGCTTGGAGCGATTCCCATGAGACTCATCGTTTTGGCATGGATTGGCGTTTCCTCAGCTTTCCTGACTCAGACCGCATCGGCGCAGGGGATCTTCCCGGACAAGAATCTTGAAGCGGCGGTCCGCGAGCAAGTGTTCGCCAAGCGGAACAACAAAGAGCCGCTGGTCGAAGCCGACGTCAAAGACATTTCCCGGGTGATCGGTCAAGGCAAGGCCATCAAGGATCTGACCGGACTGGAGAAGTGCGTCAGCCTGGCCGAATTGAACTTGGAGGGAAACGCGATCGAAAGTGCCGCGCCGCTCGCCGATCTGAAGCGTCTGCAGTCCGTCAATTTGGCGAAGAACAAGATCAAAGACGTGACTCCTCTCGGCACGCTCGCAGCGCTTCAGTATTTGCAACTCTCGAGCAATCAAGTCGCCGATCTCAAGCCGCTCGCCAAGCTGAAAAAACTCCGCTGGCTCTACCTCTCGAACAATCAACTGAAGTCGATTGAGCCGGTCGCCGACTTGCAGTTGTGGTCGCTGTACCTGGATGGCAATCAGCTTTCCGACCTCAAACCGCTTACGAAAGTCACCAAGCTCACCTCGCTCGACTTGCGCGGCAATCAGGTGGCCGACCTGGCGCCGGTGGCCGGCATGACGGAATTGAAATACTTGCTGTTGGACAACAACAAGATCTCAGACCTTTCCGTTTTGGTTGCGATGGCGGAGAAAGACAACAAGGAGGGCAAACGCTTCGCCCCGTTTTGGAATC
This sequence comes from Pirellulaceae bacterium, assembly GCA_030748485.1. Lineage (GTDB taxonomy): Bacteria > Planctomycetota > Planctomycetia > Pirellulales > Pirellulaceae > JASMLW01. Next base: position 19,313 of record JASMLW010000030.1, on the reverse strand, counting down.
TCTACCTGAGCAACAACCCGCTCAGCGACAAGGCCAAGTCCGACCAGCTCGCGCAGCTCAAGAAGATCGGCGCTCGCATCACGATCAAGTAGCCAGACGAGTATCAGCCGCCGTTCCATTTCGTCAGCGCCGCGCCGGCAACGTCACGGCTGGCCGGCGGTCGTCTTAAACGGCGCCTTTGGTGACAACCGCCCCGCGCCGCGCCAACGCTTCATCGATTGCGGCGAGTTCCGTGGCCGACAAGGACCAACCCATCGCCCCGGCCGCCTCTTCGATTTGATACGGCCGCTTGGCTCCACACAGGGCGGCCGTGATTTGCGGCTGGTGGATCGTCCAGTTGACAACCAGTTGAGCAACCGAGCGACCGGCCCGTTGTGCGATCGACCGCAAGTCGTCGAGAAAGTCTTGATTCTTGTGCCACTCTTCGCCTTGAAACATGGGGTACTTGGCTCGACCGTCCCCGGACTGAAATTGGTGGTCCCGAGGCAACTTGCCGGCCAACAGTCCTTTCATCAGCGGCCAGTAGATGACGGCCGACGCGCCGTTTCGTTCGCACCACGGCAGTACATCGACATCCGCCTCGCGCTGCAACATATTGAACGGCGGCTGGACGGCGGCGAGCGGACACTCGGCGCGGAACAGATCGAGTTGATCGACGTTGAAGTTGGATGCGCCAATCGACCTCGCCTTGCCCTCGTCCAGCAGCCGCTTGAGTTCGCCCGCCGACTCGGCGACAGCGACCTGAGGATCGGGCGCGTGCAGGTAGAGCAATTCGACTCGATCGGTGTTTAGCCGCCGCAGACTCTCCTCGCATTCACGCCGCAGCGACGCCGGCGACGCGTCGAATCGTCTCTCGACGTTGTCGTCCCAATGAAGACCGCCTTTGGTGGCGATGACCAGTTCATCGCGGCAGTCCGCCAATTCAGAGCCGATCAACCGTTCGCTCTCGCCGGCGGCGCCGTAGCAATAGGCCGTGTCGAAAAAGTTGACGCCCGATTCAAACGCGGCTCGCAGAGTGCGGCGACTGTCGGCGTCGTTGACGTCGAGACTTGTCATGCCGGCGATCGGCCAACACCCCATCGCGACGGGTGAGATGCGGATGTCCGTCTGGCCCAAAGCCCGCCCGCTCTCGCCGGAAACGAACTGAAATGTCATATCCCACTCTCCTCCGCACAACGGCTTCGTCGATTCGCATTACGATTCAGTCCGCGTAAGATGACAGACGAGGATTGCGGCCGCCAGCACGGCCTGGCGCGCCAGCATCTGAATTCACCCGCAGGGAGTTCGTCATGTCATCCGCCTGGATTGTCGGCGCCGCCCGCACGCCCATCGGCAAGTTCCTGGGAGCGTTTCGCGACGTTTCGGCGCCCAGACTTGGGAGCGTCGCGATCACCGCTGCGTTGAACGCGGCTCGAGTTGACAAGGAGCAGGTCGAGGAAGTGATCATGGGGAACGTCTTGTCCGCCGGTCTCGGACAGGCTCCCGCCAGGCAGGCCGCGCTGGGCGCTGAGATCCCCGCGCAGGCCGCCGCGCTCACCATCAACAAGGTTTGTGGGTCGGGATTGAAGGCGGTCATGCTCGCCGATCAGGCAATCCGTTGCGGGGACCGCGAGGTGATCGTCGCCGGGGGCATGGAGAACATGAGCCAGGCTCCGCACCTCCTCAAACAATCGCGACGAGGCTGGCGTTTTGGCGACGGCGAGCTTTACGACAGCATGCTTCGCGACGGATTGTGGTGCGCTCACGAAGATAGTCCGATGGGGGACTTGGCGGAGTACACGGCGAACGAATGCCCGGTCAGCCGACGGCAACAGGACGAGTTTGCGGCGCAGAGCCACGCCAAAGCTTGTGCGGCTTGGGATGCGGGCGCCATGGACGCGGAGGTTTGCTCAGTCAATGTCGGCGGGAAACGAGAAGTGCGGTCCGTCGATCGCGACGAGGGACCTCGAGGCGATTGCACCGTCGAATCGCTCGGCCGGCTGCGGCCGGCATTCGCTGCGGATGGTTCGGTAACACCTGGAAACGCATCGCAGATCTCCGACGGGGCCGCAGCGGTTGTGGTCGCCAGCGAGACGATGGCCGACGCCTTGACATCCCCTGACAAGATCCGCATCGTGGCTTCGGCAGTCAGCGGCGGTCCACCCCGCGACCTGTTCGTCGCGCCGGTCCAGGCTGTCCGACAAGTCTTGCATCGCGCCGATTGGACGACGGGCGATGTCGACCTCTTCGAAATCAACGAGGCCTTCGCGTCGCAGTCGATTGCCTGCGCTCGTCAACTGGAGTTCTCCCCCGACCGGCTAAATATCCATGGCGGGGCCATTGCCTTGGGACATCCGATCGGAGCGAGCGGCGCGCGTGTGTTGGTGACGTTGATCCATGCGCTGCGCCGAACGAATCAGCGTCGCGGGGTCGCCGCTCTCTGCCTTGGCGGCGGCAACGCGGTCGCCATCGCGGTCGAGCGTTAGCCAAACGCCCACTCCACCCAAAGCGCCACGACAAAGAAAGCGCCAGGGCGAAGAATGGGAGTGTGAAGAAGACGGCGCTGCGGCAAGGGACGTCACTGCGGCGTTTTGGGTGAAATGGGTCGAGCGCATAAAGTCGAGCGCAAAAAGAAGCGACGCAATAGTTGAACATCGCGTCGCTTCTGGGTGACCCCAACGGGACTCGAACCCGTGTTGCCGGCGTGAAAGGCCGGAGTCCTAGACCGCTAGACGATGGGGCCTTGGGAAAGGCTGGTATACTGCCAGCCCTACGGTTGCGTCAAGAGGAGGGAACAGGGGGGTGAATCGAGGTGCAAATGAGAATGTCGACGATGGGCTGAATTACTTTTCGCCAGCCGGTTCGTTCGCCGAATTCTGATCCTCATTGCGCTTGATCGCATCGTAGACTTCGCGTCGGTGCACGGGCACTTCTTTAGGAGCTTCGACTCCCAGCCGCACTTTGTCTCCGCGAATTTCGACCACGACAATCGTGATGTCGTTGTTGATGACGATGCTTTCGTTCTTTTTTCGAGAAAGAACTAACATGTCCCCATTCCTTTGTTTTGAAAGGCCAGTTTTCCCGCTGGCCTCCTCGGTTGGCGTTGCTCGCAACACCTGGTCGCACGCGTGCGAAACCCTCTGGTCTTTTACGCTTACGCGCGCGGCCCGCCTTCCTTCCACTCTACGTGCTCGATTGCCTCAGTCAAGCAAACCCTAGAAGGGGTATTCGATTTTCGGCTGAAAACTTGAGCATCTCCTGGCACGACGCTTTTTGATTACCCAAATCGCCCTGTCGCCAAAGTCTCACACTTCCACGTAAGTGCTTTACGGACAGAGACTTCAGAGGACGAAACTGCTCGATTCAACGGATCTCTCGGCCGCGCGATTGAGATGCGCACTGTGACGATTTTGACGCATTTCCGGCGATCTCACCGCGCGCCGCCCGAATCGGCCGCCGCCGGGGGCTCGTCGACCATGATTGGTCGACCATGTTGACTGTGGAGAAAACAGGTTCGGGGACAGGACAATGGGCGTTCCAGTTAATGAGATCGCGGCGATTCTAGGCGACGCTGAGCACGAATCTGTTGGCTGGTCTTGGGCTAGCCCGCTATCGACGGCCTTGGAAGGCGGCTTGGAAGGCCATCGTATATGGTTCTGGGGCTAGCCCGCTTTCGACGGCCTTGGAAGGCCATCGTACGGGGGCTTTTGCCTGTGGTTGCGGTAAGAGAGGCCGCCTCTATAATTCCAACAGTTTTGGCTCCCGGGCGATCGTCCCGACCTCATCCCACACCACCAAATAGCATTTGGTCGCGAGGATTTGCACTGATGCTGAATTGGTTCAGAAACATCCGTCAAGCCATAACTACTGTGGCGAGCGGCATGTACGTCACGCTGCGGTACTGGCTGATCACCTATCGCCAAGATCGAGGCACGTTCACCGAGATCTTTGAATACCCCGAGAAGCCGGTCCCGGTCGCGTCACGCTATCGCGGCTTCCACCGCTACGATCTGACGACCTGCATCGCTTGCGAAGCCTGCTCAAAAGCCTGCCCGGTGGATTGCATTTACATCGGCAAGGAGCGGGTCGAAGGGTCCAAGGGCTTCCGCGTCACGACCTTCACGATCGACTACACGAAGTGCATGTTCTGTGCTCTGTGCGTGGAGCCGTGCCCGGTCGATTGTATTTTCATGGGCGCAACCCATGACCTCAGTTGCTACAGCCGAGACGGTTGCATCGTCGATTTCTCCCGAGTGCCGCTCGGTGTGGCATGGGGGCGCACGTCGTTGAACCCAACCGCCGTCGCTCAGTCAAAAGTCATCACACAACCGGTGCATGGCGGCCCGAACCAGTAGCACCCCGTTGGGACAAGGGAGCAGTTGATGCCCGAGCCGTATCGTCCGCGCAAGCTGTTTACGGTCGAAGAGGCCAACAATTGCCTGCCATTGGTCAAGGCGATCGTTGCCGATGTTGTCGCCACGTCCGCTGAGCTGGTGGATCGACGCCAACGACTAGATCACCTCACCGACGGTCGCGAGCCGGAGCCGGGCGACGTCTACGGCGACGAACTCGCCGACATCGGGCAGGAGTTGGCTCGCGATGAAGAGCGGCTAAAAGAGTACCTCCAGGAGTTGCACGAATTGGGGGTCGAGCTAAAAAGCCCCATGGATGGTTTGATCGACTTCCCTTCCGTCATGGATGACCGAGTCGTTTACCTTTGTTGGAAGCACGGCGAGCCGGAGGTGCTGTACTGGCACGAGCTCGACGCCGGCTTCCAGGGTCGGCAATCTCTCACGGCGGGCGCGATCGATTCTCCGGGCGACGGCGCCGAGGGCGGCTCTGAGGTTTGAACCGCGCCGGCGACCGGGCCAAGTTGGGTTGCAAACCGCCAACCCAATCCTAAAATGCCTGTTTCGCATTCACTGAGAGACGAGCTCACTTTTTTATAGAAGAGACGCGGTCATGTCGGACGCTGTCGCGTCGTCACTCGGAGTGGTCGCCTACTTGGCTCTCTTTGCCGGTGTGGGCGTCGTCTTCCTCTTCGTCAATCTGCTTATCGGCAGCTTCGTTCGCCCCCACGACCCGCACGACGAGAAGCTTGAGATTTACGAGTGCGGCGAGCCCACGATTGGCTCGAGTTTCGTGCAGTTCGATTTGCGGTTTTACGTGGTCGCGCTGCTGTTCATCATCTTTGACGTCGAAATCGCGTTCTTCTTTCCCTGGGCGGCCGTGTTCGGCAAAGCCAACAACATGGCGGCCGCCGATTTCCAAGTCACCCGCCGAGCGGACGTGGTGGTGCTGACGGACGAGGCGGAGGCGCTCTACCGCGAAATGGGCGTTCGCAACCCGCGAGCTCCCACGACCGTTCCCGCGAGCCTGAGGGCCGAATACAGCAACCGCTACGGCCAAACCACCGTCAATTCCACAGAGCAAGCCGGCTGGATCGTGAAGGAGTCCGCCAGGCAATTGGCTTGGGTCACCGTCGTTGATATCGGCGTCTTCTTCGCAGTGCTCATCGTCGGCTTCGCGTACGTCTGGAAACGCGGCGACCTGGACTGGGTCCGAGCGGTCAGTCGAGAACGCGCGCTGCGGGCTCCGCCCAACGCTCCCATCCCCGTCAGCGATGACCAATTCGTTTCGGCGTAAGAAAACTCCACCTCTCCACATCCGTACGCCATGAGCCTAGTAGACGATCTGAAATCGCAGTTCGGCGATCATATCACCGGCGCCAATCTGGAGGCGGTCGATCCCTGGATCGAGGTCGCCCCCGCCGGCTTGCGCGACGTGTGTGAGCACTTGAAGAGCGAACCGTCGCTGCAGTTCGACATGTGCAATTGCATCACCGGTGTCGACTATCTGCAGACCGACGAAAAGAAAGCGAAGAAGACCGACTGGGAGCCGCACACCGAAGTCGTCTACCACCTCTCCAGTATTTCGCGCAAGCACACTCTCGTGCTCAAGGTCATCCTGCCGCGTTGGAAAGATGACGTCGAAGGCGAGTTGCCCGAAGTGCCCACCGTGTCGGACATCTGGCGAACGGCCGATTGGCATGAACGCGAAGTCTTCGATCTCTGCGGCATCCGCTTCACCGGCCACCCCGACTTGCGGCGCATCCTTTGCCCCGAAGACTGGATCGGCCACCCGCTTCGCAAAGACTACCAGATGCCGGCGGATTACCACGGCATACGCGGCAAATGATCTCTATCCTCCAGCTTTCAGCTTCAATAAACCAATTGGCAACCACAGGACGTTGACCCGCCATGGCGACTCACCTCGACGATCCGCGCATTGTCGAATTCGATGTGCGTACGGACGAAATGCTGGTCAACATGGGACCGCAGCACCCCAGCACGCACGGTGTGCTGCGGCTGGTCCTCCGCACGGACGGCGAGATCATCTCGCAAGTCGAACCCCACCTCGGCTACCTCCACCGCTCCGCCGAGAAGATCGGTGAGAATCTCACGGCCCGCCAGTGGATTCCGTACACGGACCGGATGGACTACCTGGCCGCCATGAACATGAATCTCGGCTGGGCCCTGTGTGTTGAGAAGTTGCTCAACCACGAACTCAGCGAAAAGGCGAAGCACCTCCGCGTCATCATCGCCGAGATGGGAAGAATCGCCAGCCACCTGGTGGGCATGGCGGCCTACGGGCTCGACCTGGGCACTTTCAGCCCCTTCCTCTACGCCTTCCGCGAGCGAGAGAAGATTCTCGACCTGTTCGAAGAGGCCTGTGGCGCTCGGCTCACCTACAGCTATCTCACCCCCGGCGGAGCCACCGCCGACCTGCCCGTCGGCTGGAATGAGAAATGCCTGGCGTTCCTCACGGGTCTCGAACCCATCATCCAGGAATACCACGCGCTGCTCACCACCAACGCGATCTTCATCAAACGCACCGCCAGCATTGGCGTGATGTCAGCCGAGACGGCTATCGACTACGGATGCACGGGCCCCGTTCTCCGCGGCAGCGGCGTCGATCACGATCTCCGTCGCGACGGCGACGAGTACTACACGGACATGTACGATGGCTACGCGTTTGAAGTGATCGTGCAAAAGGACGGGCATTACCCCAAAGACAACGACTACCCGCCCGTGCCTCGAGAGGCCGTGTTGGGTGACTGCTGGCATCGCTTTTACGTCCGCATGCTCGAAGTCGTCCAGTCCATCGGGCTGGTGCGGGATGCGATCGAGCGGTACGAGGCGAGCGACGGCGACTATGGCGCGCCACTCAAACTGACTCAAAAACTGCCCAAGGGCGAGACCTATCTGGAAACGGAGGCTCCTCGCGGGCAAATGGGCTTCTACCTGGTCAGCGACGGCAACGCCATCCCGTGGCGCGTGCGGGCTCGCAGCAGTTGCTTCTGCAACCTCTCGGTCACCGCCGAACTGAGCCGAGGTTGCTTGCTCGCCGACATTCCCGCCGTCGTCGGCTCACTCGACGTCGTGATGGGCGAAATCGACAGATAAACATCGGGAGCTGAATTGTGCTAGCTGGGGGGCTGTCCATCGCGGGGACTTTGTGCCATATTTCACGATCTTATTTTGCCGCTCTAGCGGGTGGTGTCCCACATCGGAACGCCTTCTCTAGTTTGGTGTTAGCAACTTGGGCGTTCGCCGAGGATGGGCGGTGCCGTGGGTGAATTTCTAGCAGCTTATCTACCGACGTGGCTGGCCTATGTTGTCGCCGCCTTAATCCACTGCGCGTTGATCATCAACGTCGTTGCCGTCGGTGCGTTGCTGTTCATCTGGCTGGAGCGGAAAATCTCCGGCCGCATCCAAGACCGGCTCGGCCCCACCCGAGTGGGTGGAGCATTTGGGTGGCTGCAGACGCTGGCGGACGGAATCAAGCTGATCGCCAAGGAGGACCTCACTCCGGGAGACGCCGACCGGTTCCTCTTCAAGATCGCGCCGTATGTGAGTTTCGCCGCCAGTTTTTCGGCGTTCATCGCCCTGCCCTTCTCCAACGGCTGGGTGGCTCAAAACATCAACACGGCCGTCTTCTTCGTATTGGCCGTGTTGGGGCTGGAGGTCTTCGGCGTGATCCTGGCCGGCTATGCGTCGGGCTCCAAGTGGTCGCTGTTTGGAGCGATGCGAGAAGCGGCTCAGGTCGTCAGTTACGAAGTGCCCTTGGGGTTGTGTGTCGTCGTGCCGGTGATGCTGTGCGGCACGATGAACCTGGTCACGATCGGCAACCAACAAGCTGGCCTGTTCACCAACTGGTTGATATTTCACGATCCGTTTACGTTCTGCCTGTTTTGGGTGTATGCAACGTGCGCGATCGCGTCGGTGAACCGAGCTCCGTTTGACTTGGCTGAGGCCGAGAGCGAGCTGGTGGCCGGTTTTCACACCGAGTACTCGGGGCTCCGTTGGAGCTTCTTCTTCATGGCCGAATACGGCTCGATGTTTTTGGTCGCCGGCCTGGCGTCGATCCTGTTCTTCGGCGGCTGGCACGGACCGATTCCAATCTTCGGGCCGAGTATGCTCAACATGGCGTACACGTCTCCCAACGAATCGTTCCACATCGCGGGCTACATCGCCAATCTGGCGGGCTGCATCAACTTCATGACCAAGGCGCTGATCGGCGTCACGATCATGATGTGGATTCGGTGGACGCTGCCGCGGCTGCGCATCGATCAAGTCATGACAACGTGCTTGAAGTATTGCGTGCCGCTCTCGGCCGTCTGCTTCGTCGGAGCGATGGCGTGGCAGATTCTTGATGCTCCGTCCCCGAACAACTTTTTTTCCGTTCAACCGCGCGGCGCGGTTCGCGAGGCCTGGGTCGTTGAAGCCGGTGCGGACGACGAATCGGACGGCGCAGCGACGGAGCCGGACAGCGGCGCGGGCGAAGCGACGGCGGCGATAACTGAGCGGGGCGATCACATCGCGGACGGCCGGGTCGCCGCGGGGGGTGACGGATGATGTTGTGGGGAGTCGCCATCGAGTGGCATTCTGTCTTCTTCGCTCTGTTCGCCCTGTTGGCCTGCGCTTTTGCGGCCGCCGTGCTGTTCACGAACAACATCGTGCGGATGGCGTTTTACCTGACGCTCTGCCTGGGCGCGGTCGCCGGGCTGTTCTTCCTGTCGGGAGCCGAGTTCGTCGGCGCGATGCAATTGATGATCTACGTCGGCGGCACGCTGGTGCTGCTGATTTTTGGCGTGATGCTGACAGCCCAGAGCCGCTTTGTCTCGATGGCGACCAAACCCGGCGAGTGGGTGATGGCGTTGATCGTCGGCGGAGCTCTGCTGGGACTGTTGCTGCACGTCGGCTTCGGCGTCGCCGATTGGCGGAACCCGCGAACCGACCGAGCTCAGCTCGACGTGCAAGAGGGTCAGTACACGACCCAAATCGGTCTGCGATTGATCGGCCATACGGGCGATCGCGCGGATCAACCCAATGAACAACTACGACCCGGGATGTCCGGCTACTTCCTGCCGTTTGTGATCGTCTCCGTCCACCTCCTCGTGGTGCTTATCGGCGCCGCCTACATGGCTCGGACCAAACGTCGCGCCGACGCCCAAGTGACATCATGAATCCGCTGTTTGACCAAGTTACCGTTTCGCACTACCTGGCAGTCGGCGCCGTGCTGTTCGTCACGGGAATCGTCTGCATGGCGACCAAGCGCAACGCGTTGGGAGTGTTGATGGGAGTCGAATTGGTGCTCAACGGAGCCAACCTCAATTTCGTCGCCTTCGGCAGCCACTACCTGCGTCCCGAATCGCTGGGCGTGGACGGCCAGGTGATCGCGCTGTTTGTCATCGTGTTAGCTGCGGCGGAGGCGGCGGTCGCCTTGGCCATTGCGCTCAACTTTTACAACAACCACACGACGGTTGATGTCGATCGCGCCGACGAGCTAAAGGGCTAATGGACTCACTGCATAACATTCTCGCGGCCGCCACGCTGGCCCCGCTGATTTCCTTCTTCATCATCCTCTGCGCTGGGCCGAGGTTGGGGAAAGCGGCGGCGCATTTGGCCACGGGTGCGATTCTGTTCTCCGCCGTCCTGGCGTTCTGGGCCATGGGAATCTGGGTCTACAACAACCCGGTGGATCTGGCCGAAGTCGGTGGACACGGCGACGAGGTTCACGCAGCCGAACATGACGATACTGAGAGTGGAGACGCGGACGAAGCGGACACAAAAACTGGTGCTGGTGAGTCGGAGTCGGGTGGCGCCAACGCTGATGGAGATGCAGCTGAACACGCGGGCGAAACAGCGGATTCGGACGCCGACCATGCGGCCCACGAAGACGGTCACGCGCACGAGCCCAAGACGGCGGTGGCCGGCCCCTACTGGACGCTGGGCCGTTTCGGCAATCTTGAACTCAACATCAGCTACTACATCGACGCTCTCACGGTCGCCATGTTCTGCATGGTCACCTTCATCGCCACGTGCATTCACTTCTACGCGATGGGGTACATGCACGATGAGGAAGAGGACGTCACGGACCACGAGGTCACGCTCAGCGACGGCTTGCATTTGACGCGCCCCGGCCGTTACTACCGGTTCTTCCAATACCTGTCGTTGTTCTGCTTCAGCATGTTGGGCGTCGTTCTGTCCGGCAACATCGCGATGGTCTTCGTGTTTTGGGAGTTGGTCGGCATCTGCTCGTATTTCCTGATCGGCTTCTACGTCGAGCGGAAGAGCGCCTCGACCGCCGCCAACAAGGCGTTCATTGTGAACCGGGTCGGCGACTTCGGCATGATCATCGGCTTGATGGCGTTGTGGACGACGCTCGGCACGTTTTCGTTTGGCGACATCGAGTCGACCGACGCCGACGGCCACACCGTGGTGGAGCACGGCATCTTCAGCTTGGTCCGGCCCGAGTCGACGCATCACGCAATCCAGACTCCCGACGGGATGGTGTTGTCGGACGCCAGCGCCGAGGTCACCAAACTGGCGGTGAGCGAGGGCTGGAGCGAAGTCGATCTGGAGTCTCCCGTTCTCCAGGCCAAGATTAAGGAGTGGCGGGAAAGCAAGTTCGGCTACTGGCTGCTGATCGTGGCCGGAGTCGGCATCTTTTGCGGCTGTGTCGGCAAGAGTGCTCAATTCCCGCTGCACACCTGGCTACCCGACGCGATGGAGGGTCCGACACCTGTATCGGCGCTGGTGCACTCGGCGACGATGGTGGCCGCCGGAGTCTACCTGGTGGGACGATTCTTCCCCGTCTTCGCGCCCGAGGTGCTGCTCGTCATCGCCGCAGCCGGCTGCATCACGCTCTTCATGGCGGCGACGATCGCCATCACGGCGACCGACATCAAACGAGTGCTCGCCTATTCAACGATCAGCCAACTGGGCTACATGATGCTCGCCTTGGGTGTCGGCGGTTGGGTGGCCGGGCTGATGCACTTGATCACGCACGCGTTTTTCAAGAGCCTGTTGTTCATGTGCTCGGGCTCGGTGATCCACGCCGTGCATACGAACGAAATGACCGAGATGGGCGGGCTCCGCAGGAAGATGCCGGTGACCGCTTACACGATGTTGATCGGCTGCCTGGCGATCGCCGGAGCGGGCATTCCGTTCCTGGTCGGATTCAGCGGATACTATTCGAAAGACGCGATTCTCGAACAGGCCTACTCGTTTTCCGTCACGAACGGTTTTGGGCTCTCGTCCATCTTCTTCGGCGCGGCGACTGGTGGAGCGGCCATCACCGCTTTCTATATGTTCCGGCTGTGGTATTTGACGTTCGCCGGCAAACCGCGCAACGCCGATCGCTACGACCACGCACATGAGTCGCCCAAGGTGATGTACATGCCGCTGGTCGTGCTGTCGGTCTTCGCCGTGAGCGTGGCTTGGAAGCCCTTCGAAGCCCAGTTGGTGGGCTCCGTCGGCTTGGTCGTCGGCCTGTTGTGGCTGCTGAAGTGCGTTTTCAACGGTCAATCGCGAACGTCGGCGCTGGTCGTGAGCGGAGCCTCGTTCGCGATCCTGATGATCGGCTTGGTCTGGGCGGTCGGCAGCCCCAAGTGGACGCCAACGCCCTTGAACCCCTTGCTGGAACAAGCCCGGCCCGACGGCACGTTGTTGCCCTCCACCGCCCAATACTGGGTGAACTGGACGTGGCCGGACGAGCGCAAATCGCACGACTACGCGGCCGCGATTACACCGGTCGCCACGGCCGTCGCTATCGCCGGTTTCGCGCTCGCTTCCATCATGTACGGACTGGGCTATCTCAACCCCGACGAAGTTCGCCGACAGTTTCAAGCCGTCTACCGCTTCTTGCTGAACAAGTGGTGGTTTGACGAGCTTTACGATTTCATCTTCGTCCGTCCAACTCACGTCATCTCCCGAGTCATCTCCGGCATCGACCGCAGTTGGATCGACGGCTTCCTGCACAGCTTGGCCAGTGACATTCGCTGGATTTCCAGACTGTGGGACACCATCATCGACCGCACGGCGGTCGACGGCACAATCGAAATGGTGCTCGGACGCTGGACGCGGAGCATCGGTTACTCGCTGCGAGTCGTGCAGACGGGCCGCCTGCGGCAGTACGTCATGTTCATCGCGATCGGCGCGATCGTGCTGTTTCTCTTGATCAGCTTATTTGTGAATTCCACGCCTCCCGTGGCGCAAGGATAAGGATCCATGGACAACGTCGAACTCTCCATCACCTCGCTGATCGTCTTCTTGCCGTGCTTGGGCGCGTTCATTCTGGCGTTCTTTCCCAAGAACAGCGTCGAGGGCATTCGGTATTTCACGCTGGGCGTCACCATCGCCGTGCTGTTGCTGACGGTGATCGCGTTCATCATGCCGCCGGAGAGCATCGCCGAACTGAAGTTCGCGCGGTCGGGTGAAGACTCGCAATACATGCAGAATGTATTCAATGTCTCGTGGATCCCATCGTTTGACATCTACTATTCGATGGGGATGGACGGCATCAGCTTTCCACTCATCCTCCTGACGGCTCTCGTCAGCGCGTTGGCGATGGGCGCCAGCTGGTCGATCACCGAGCACGTGAAGGGCTACTGCATTCTCTTCTTGTTGCTGCTGACCGGGATGATCGGCGTCTTCTTGGCGCTCGACTTCTTCCTGTTCTACGTGTTCTGGGAAGTGATGCTGTTGCCGATGTACTTCTTGATCGGCGTCTGGGGCGGACCTCGCCGTGAGTACGCGGCGATCAAGTTCTTCCTCTACACGCTGGTCGGCAGTGTCTTGATGCTGATCGCGATCCTGATGCTGTACTTTGGCAGCGACTTGCGAGAGTTGGCGAAAAAGTCGGACCTCTACGGCGACAGTTCGGCCGAGGTCCAATGGGACCGACTGCACGTACACCCCAACGTCACCGCTCGGCTGCGCGGCGTCTCCACCGTCCGCAGGCAGTACGAGGCGGACGGAGCAGTGATCGAGGTTTCCGCCCTGGATATCCTCCGCACCAAGCACACGGCAAACAAATGGGTCGCGGTCAATTTCCGCACCGGAGAGAACACAGCCGCTGCTTACGACGACGAGGCGGGCGAGTTGCTGGTCACCGTCGCCGCCGACGCGACCGTGCAACAGGTCGCTGACGCGATCAATTCCAATCCGCTGACAAACACGGTCGTGACGGCCAAAGTCGCCGAACACGACGAGCTCGCCGATCCGGCGGTGCTGGCGAACACGGTCGTCACAACGGACGACAGTATTGTCGTCGACAACAATCCGGTCCACACCTTCAATCTTTTGGCGCTGGCCGGACTCGGTCAGAAGACGGACGTCTTCCCGCCGTGGGTCCAGTCGCTGGCGTTTGTACTGTTGTTCATCGGCTTCGCAATCAAGGTGCCGGCCGTTCCGGTGCACACTTGGCTGCCCGACGCGCACGTGGAGGCGCCGACGCCGATCTCGATGATCCTGGCCGGCGTGTTGCTGAAGATGGGCGGCTACGGCATCATCCGCATCTGCTACCCGATCTGCCCGCACGGCGGCTACGACTGGGCCGGTTGGGTCTGTGCGATCGGCTTGATCAGTATGGTCTACGGCGCCTTCGCCGCGCTCGCTCAGAAGGACTTCAAGCGGTTGGTCGCCTACAGCTCGGTCAGCCACATGGGATACGTCGTCCTGGGTCTCGGCGTCTGGTCGGCGACAAAGCCGTACTACAACAGCGACTACTGGAACCTCGGCGTACAGGGGGCCATGTTCCAGATGATCGGTCACGGTATCAGCTCGGCCGGCATGTTCTTTATGGTCGGCATTGTTTACGACCGAGTGCACCACAGGAACCTCAACGAGTTCGGCGGTATCATTGGCAAGATGCCGTTCTACACGGCGATGGCGATCGGGCTGTTCTTCGCCGGCTTGGGACTTCCCGGGCTGTGCGGCTTCATCGGTGAAGTCTTCGTGGTGTTGTCGATTTGGGCCTACAGCAAGATCCTGGCCGTCATCGCAGCGTCTGTTGTCATCTTGACCGCCGCCTACATCCTGTGGGCGTTGCAGCGAGTTTATTTGGGCGCCGAATACCACGGACCGCACGAGGAAGCGTTGACGCCCACGAACTTGCGAGAAAAGGTGATCGGCGTGACGCTGCTGACTTTCGCGATCGCGCTCGGCGTCGCCCCGTATCACACGGTGCTGGACTTCATGGACGACACGATCGAACGCCAGACAATTGAACTCACCGATTGGACGAAGAACGTGAAAGAGGTCGATCGTTTCGACGACGAGAAAGCCGACGACGATGACGATGATGATGCCGAAGCGGATCCAGCGGACGAGGACGTCGCCGACGCCGCTCGCGGTGAACCACTGGCTCAAAAAGACCCGTTAGCCTCCGAAAGATAAAGATATCGACACCGGCTAACCCGAGCCGACACGAAAGAACACCGTCGTGGAATTCCAAGAATTCGTCAGTTACCTGATCGTCAACACCAAGGGCAACACCCCGGGCGCGGACGACTTGCTGTCGGCCGACTCAAGTCTGCGCTTGTTCATGCCGGAGATTATTCTCTGTGTGACGATCGTCGCGATGTTGTTCGTGCGTTTGTTCGACATCAGTGAAAAAGTCGATCGGGCGATCGGGCGGTTTCTCGGCGGCGGCTTGGCTTTTGTCATCGCGCTAGTCGGCAGTCTGCTGGCGTTCGTCGTCAGTTGCGAAATACTCACAAAACCGCCGCTCGATGGGCAACCGCTGGAAATCTTCACCGGCATGCTCGTGTTCGATACGTTTGGTGCGTTCATCCGCGCTATTCTGATGCTGTTCGCGGCGCTGTTCATCTTCTTCACGTGCCTGACGGGGATACCCGATCGCGAAGATGGTCCCGATATCTACACGCTCGTGCTCGGCTCGACGCTTGGCATGTGCCTGATGGCGTCGGCCAATCATCTGTTGATGGTGTTTATGGCGATCGAGATGGCGAGCGTACCGTCGTACGCATTGTCCGGCATGCTCAAGGGACGTCGGCTGAGCAGCGAAGCCGCCCTGAAGTACTCGGTCTACGGAGCCGGCGCGGCGGGCGTGATGCTCTACGGCATCAGCCTGGTGGCCGGACTGCTCAACACGGCTCATCTGCCCACGATCGCCTTGCAATTGGCCGACCGCATCAACGACGCGCCGACCGAGGAGCTGATGGTGCTGGCGATGGGCGGGCTGATGATCATGACGGGCTTGGCGTTCAAGCTGTCGGCCGTTCCGTTTCACTTTTGGTGCCCGGATGTCTTCGAGGGCGCGTCGGCGGAGGTCGCCGCATTTCTGAGCGTGGCGTCGAAAGCGGCCGCTCTGGCGTTGCTGGTCCGCGTCGCGTTAGGTGTGGGCTTGGTCGCGCCTGATCGAGCCGAGCCCGGACAGCAGTTGGTTTCGGCGGAGATTCGGCAATCGGCGCTCGCCGATGATGTCCCGGCGGCGGCCGGAATCGAGAGCGCCACACCAGTCGCCCTCTACGACTCGCCAGCCGGCGAAGCCGCGCCGGAAGAAGCGACCGAAGACGCTCACCCGGCTCCGCTCAGCCGAGCCGAAGCGAACGAAAACCTGGCTCCCGCCCGCAACTTCATTGGCAAGATGATCGCGTTGTTCGCTATTCTGACCTGCACCTTCGGCAATCTCGCGGCCTACGGACAGACGAACATCAAGCGGCTGCTGGCTTATTCGACGATCGCTCACGCGGGCTACATGATGATGGCCGTGCCGCCCGTCCTCGCGCTTGCCGCCAGTGATGTAACGGCTGCTCAGTCGGCAGGAGCATCGCTGCTGATCTACATTTCGATCTACCTGTTCATGAACCTGGGCGCATTCGCCGTCGTCGCCTTCCTCCGCAACGAAATGCGCAGCGAGGAAATCGCCGACTACGGCGGGTTGATTCGACGTTGCCCAGGCTTGGTAATCATGTTCGCGATGATGCTGTTCAGCCTGATTGGCTTGCCCCCGCTGGCCGGATTCATTGGCAAGTTCGCCGTCTTCGCCGCGCTTGCCAACGGTTTCCAGGGCACGGGCCAGACCTACTTGCTCGTTCTCTTGTTCGTCGGCAGCATCAACACGGCGATCAGCCTGTTTTATTACTTGCGAGTTGTGAAGGTGATGACGATGGACGACGAGCCGGAATCGCGGACGCCGTTCTCGATCCCGTTCGCGCAGGGCATGTTTGTGGTCGCCTTAGCAGTCCCCACGGCGTTTCTCCTTTTTGGTTGGCAATGGCTGAGCGCACTGGCGCTGCAGGCCACCAGCCATCTGTTCTCCTAAGAAATAACTGACCGCCATGAGTTCGGTAAAGACGATCGACATCCTGAATCGACTGGTGGCGATTCATCATCGCTCGCTGCCGATGTACCTCAACTACGCGACCCCCTACGTGGAACGCGGCAACGGCACGGCGACCGAAACGCTCGACAGTATCGTCGAAAGCAACAAGGAGTTCGTGGACCGCTTTGGCGAGTTCGTCGCCAACGAGGGCGGGGCGACGGCGTTTGGCGAGTTTCCGATCGTGTTCACTGGGTACCACGACTTGGGATTGCACTTTCTCGTTCCCCAGATGATCCAGTACCAGGAACGAGACATCGACCTGATCTCCGATTGCGTCGAGCAGTTGAACGGAGCCCCGATGGCGAAAGCGATCGCGGAAGAGTCGCTGGGAGCAGCCCGAGCCCACCTCGATTCGCTCAACGAACTGCTGGCCAGCCTCTAGCCGCTTCGTGTTCCCGCATGCATTTCGTCGATACTCACGCGCATCTCGACGACGAGCAGTTTGACGACGATCGCGCCAACGTCTTGACGCGGGCGCTCGACGCGGGGGTCACGACAGTGATCGCCATCGGCTGTACGGCCGCCTCCAGCCAGGCGTGTGTCGATCTGGCGGCCAGCCATCCGCGGGTGTTCGCCGCAGTCGGCCTGCAGCCCAATGGTTGCGCCGTCGCCAAGCCGGGCGACTGGGACGAGGTGGTGAGGTTGTCCGGCCACGAGCGCGTCGTCGCGCTCGGCGAAACCGGGCTCGACCGATATTGGGACTACACGCCGTTTCCACTACAGCAGGACTACTTCGACCGCCACCTCCGTTTGTCGCAGGACGCGGGGCTTCCGTTCGTCGTTCACATGCGCGATTGCGGCGGGGACATCTTGGAGATGCTCACCGACGCCGGAAATCGTGGCCCGTTGCGCGGCGTGATGCACTCCTATACCGGAGACGCCGCATTGGCCGGCGCCTGCATTGACCTGGGGTTGTACATCAGCTTCGCCGGCATGGTGACTTACAAAAAGGCGACGGAATTGCGCGAGGTCGCGATGACGATTCCGCTGGAGAAGTTGTTGATCGAGACGGACAGCCCCTACCTCTCTCCCCACCCGCGACGCGGTCAGCGGCGGAACGAACCGGCGCTGGTTGTGCACACGGCCGAGTGTCTGGCGGAAACGCGCGGCGAGTCTCTGGAAACGCTGGCGGCCGCCACGACGGCGAACGCATTCACTCTGTTCGACCGCCTGCAGCGCTAGCCGCCGGGAATCCTCAAGGCACCGGGGTAATGTGCTATAACGTGCGAAACAATCGATACTTCACGATGAGGTGAAATAGCCATGGTCAAAACCGCCAGCACGATGTTGCCGTTGGGCACGTCCGCCCCCGATTTTTCGTTGATCAACGTCGATGGGACGAGTGTCTCGTTGGCGGATTTTTCGCAGTCCAAAGCGCTGCTCGTCATGTTCATCTGCAACCACTGCCCATTCGTCAAGCATATCGCCGACGAGTTGGCGGCGCTGGGCCGAGACTACCAGGCTCAAGGAGTTGGCGTCGTCGCCATCAGTTCCAACGATGTCAGCAATCATCCGGAGGACTCGCCGGAGCAAATGATTCACGAAGTCGAGCAGCGCGGCTACACGTTCCCCTACCTTTACGACGACGACCAATCGGTCGCCAAGGCGTATCGCGCAGCCTGCACGCCCGACTTCTTCCTGTTCGATGGCGAACAGAGACTTTTCTACCGCGGGCAGCTCGACGACAGCCGACCCGGCAATGAGATCGCCGTTGACGGCCGCGATCTCCGCGCTGCGCTCGACGCCGCGCTGCGAGGCGAACCGGCTCCGGTCGAGCAGACTCCCAGCATTGGCTGCAACATCAAGTGGATTGCCGACAGCGAGCCCGAGTACTTCAACCCCAACGGCGTCGGTTAGCGGCAAACCCGAGTTGCGGCTCTCTATGATCGCTGCGATCGATGCGGCGAGATCTACGGCCCGTTCGATTGTCGGACGGCTCAGTCGTCGTCGAATTCACCCTCTTCGCGAAAGACGCGTTGCAGGTAGCGTCCCCAGGTGAAATAGTGGAATGCGATGATGGCGGGAAAGATCAGTCCGCCGACAACAAAGGCGATTCCAATCGCGCCGAAGGGAGCCCACAACAAAAGGGTGACCCCCGCGACCATGACGAACATGGTGAAACCGACTGACAAATACCCGCTGCCGGGATTGCTAGGGGGCGGAGGCGGACGTTCTGGCTTGTTCACGGACATAGAGAGAATATCCCGCATCCGGCAGATCCACGCAACGGCTGGAAGGGAATGACTAAGGTCTAGTGACTAATGACTAAGGAAGGCCTAGTGACTAATGACTAAGGAGGCAGGACGCCGCCGCGCACGACCAGGGGCGTTTACGCCCCAAACCGCCGCAGGCGGCATAGGCCCGCCCTTGAGGGCGGGTGAACCAGGCGTTCCAGCTGCAACCAACGCTCCATTCTCGCGTCGCCCCGCGCCATCGCGTTCCACCCTCACGTTGCCCCGCGCCACCGCGTTCCACCCTCGCGTCGCCCCGCGCCATCGCGTTCCACCCTCACGTTGCCCCGCGCCACCGCGTTCCACCCTCGCGTCGCCCCGCGCCACCGCGTTCCACCCTCACGTCGCCCCGCGCCACCGCGTTCCACCCTCACGTCGCCCCGCGCCACCGCGTTCCACCTCACGAGG
>JASMLW010000029.1 GCA_030748485.1 Pirellulaceae bacterium | reverse complement strand
GGTGATCCGGCGCTACTCGCGGCGGGCCTTAACACGCGGACATTGCAGGACGCGGCCACCGTGTACGACTTGCAATCGGTCCGCGTTCTAGCCAACGGTTTCATTCTCACCAGTCTCATCTGGGCGTCCGCGCTGGCCGCGATCATCGACCGCCGCCTGTACGTGGCGGCCGGATATTTTGCGGCGTGCGCCGTGGGCGCTCTCTTTGGAATCATTCACTCGCCGCTGGCGGGCAGCCCCATGTTCCTACCTTGGGGTGAGAGCGCGCCGCCGGCCGAGATGCTCGAGTTGACGTTTCGTTACGCGGTTGCGTACGCCCTCATGACGGCTCTATTCGCCGTTTGGGGCTGGTGGTTGTCCGCCAATCCGCATCTCGACCACGGCCGCGGCGAGCCGGCTGAGGATGCGGGTGAGGCGAGCGAATAGTGGGAATCCGAATCGGACTTTGTTGGAGGTCGCTGCAATGCTAGAGCGCGTGCTGGAGCCAGAAGTGATGGAGACCGCGGACGAAGCGCGCGAATACGACATGATGGACCATTCCGCGGTCAATCAACTCTTTGTCGATGATCTCATGCAAGCGCTCGACGGCGGCGAGCCGTCCGCCGACGTCCTCGACCTCGGCTGCGGCACAGGGCAGATTCCCGTCGCGCTGTGCGAAGCATGGGAGGAATGCCGAGTCATGGCGACCGACCTGTCGATCAACATGCTCGACCTGGCCAACTACAACATCGAAGTCGCCGGCCTGACCGAACGCATCCTGCTCCAGCAACTCGATGCGAAAGAGCTGCCGTGCGACGACGACTATTTCGGCGTGGTCATTTCCAACAGCATCGTGCACCACCTACCCGACCCGATTGTCGCGCTGCGAGAAGCCGTGCGCGTGACGGCTCCCGGCGGCCTGATCTTCTTTCGCGATCTACTCAGGCCAACCGACGAGGCGACCGTGGGCAGTCTGGTTTCTCAATACACGGGCGAGGAGTCGGACGCGGCCCGGAAGATGTTCGACGAATCACTCCGCGCCGCCCTCAACTTGGACGAGATCCGAGCTCTCGTCGAACAACTGGGATTCTCGGCCGATACAGTCCAGGCGACGACGGACCGCCATTGGACTTGGATCGGACGGAAGGTCGCGTGAACGGTCGGATCGGTCGGATCGGACCGGCGCCCTGATGATCGAGCGGATAGTTCGAAACCGCCGGGAGCGTTGCCGGGTAAGACCAGCAATTGCAGCGTGTGGGCGACTTCAGCATCCCGTCGACGCGACGCTTCGCGTGCGGAGGATCACGTGCGGAGGATCATTTGATGAGATCATTGATGAGATCATTGGTAGTGGTGGGATTGGCCACCTTCATTTGGCCGGCCGCGCTGCGCGCCGAACCGGCGACGCGCCTCAATCAACACCTGCAAGCGGGTGATTTATCCGCCGCGATCGAGGCGTTATCGGCGTTTGTGAAGGAGCACCCTGAAGACGCCAGCGCGAGATTCGAGTTGGGGATCGCGCAGTATTTTGAAGCGGTTCGCCAGTTCAGTACGACGTTGCGGCCGTACGGAGCCGGCCAGACGGGGGATCGGCGGAAGTACGCGAAACTCTCCTATCGGAAGTTGCGCGGGGCGATGAATCAGTTGACGCGCGACCTGCGAAAGTCGCGAGATTCGTTGACGTCCATCATCGACCAGGACGTCAAAGTCCACATCGATCTACACACGGTGAAATGGGACATGGACGGCGACGGCAAAGCTGATTCAGTCAGTCAATACTGGCCGGCCGTTTCCAGCGAGAACGTGAAGCGGGCGGCGGTCGTTTTCGACCAGGCTGACGTACATTGGTTCCTGGCCCAGGCCCACTTTCTCAAGGCTACGAACGACGGCCTGTTGGCTCATGACTGGCAGGACTTTTTCGAACGGTGCTTCCACAAAGCGTTCCCCAACATCGATACTCCCTACGAATTCTTGCTGACAGATCCGCAGAGCAACAATTTTGGCGTCGACGAAGTCGCCATGATCCACTTGATCAATTGGCCGGTGACGGACAAAAAGCGGCTTCGGCAATGTTGGCGAGATCTGGACGCGACTGCTCGTCACGTTCAATTGTTGCTGAAGAAAGTGGCGGCGGAGGAGGACGATGATCGCGAATGGATCGCCAACCCTCGGCAGAACGCCGTCATTGCTCAACTGGGTTTCCGGACCGACCAGTTCAAGAAGGCGACCGCGTTGGCGGACGACATTCGCGCCCTCATTCAAGGAAAAAAGCTGTTGCCGCTATTTCGCGATTTCGCAGGAGGACCCCCAGACCGCGAGGGATGGGGCATTAACCTCAAGCGATATTTTCACGAGGGCGAACGATTTGATCTCGTCCTGTGGGTGCACGGCAGCGGTGTCAAGAACTTCACGGAGCGCGGTCAGATCAACTATGGTCGCTGGCTCGATCTGTTCCAGGGCGAGCTGTTTCGCGACTTGAAGATTCTGGGCGGGCCGCCGTTTTCCAACTAGCCGTCGGTTTGGCGCCGAGACGCACAGTGGGTAAATCAATGAACAAGTGTTCGCCGTTTCGTTTCGCGATCGTTGTTTTCGGAGCCGCGTTCGTCGCGCTTCAAGGGGCTGTCGACGTGGCGGACGCCGATCCGCTCTCCACGCCGCTTGAACAAAAGCTCGACGAGTACCTGATCAGTGGGCGATTAGCTGAGGGCGAAGAGGCGTTTCGCGACATCGCCAACCAGAGTCCCGACGACGCCAACGCGCAGTTTGCGCTCGGCCTGATCAAGTCGTTGCGAGCGGTCGAAACACTGGGACAGACGATGCATCAATACGGTGCAAAGCAGCCGACCTGGTTCCTCGGCGGCTTGCTCGGTCAGAACGGTCTCAGTGGAATCCCGATTCTGCGGATGCCCGTACCGGTCAACAAGCAGCCGGCGCTGATGACGCACGACGATTTTCGGGGGATGATGTTGCGCTTTCAACGCGACCTGACCGCCGCCCGCCAGCAGCTGTCGAGAGTGCCGGCGAGTCGAGTCAAGTTGGCGGTCCGGTTCGGCATGATTCGTCTCGATCTCAACCGCAATGGCAAGACCGAAAGCGGTGAGGAGTTGTGGCGCATCTACGGGCAAGTCAATCGCGCCGCGCCGCGAGTTCGACCCGTGCAGGCGAGCCAGTTCAGCATCGCCATCGACGAGGGAGATGTGCACTGGCTGCACGGCTACTGCCATTTGCTCGGCGCGATCACCGAGATCATCTTGGCTCACGACACGAGCGAAATCTTCTACCGATCCGGTTTCATGGTCTTTCCCCATATCGACTCACCCTACAAGGACTTCGCCAAAAACGGCGGTCCCATTCAAGGCATCATCAACGAGGTCACGTTGATCCACCTGATCAACCTGCCCGTCCGCGAGCCTCAACGAATGGAGCGAGCGCGGCGACATTTACTCGAAGTAATTCGCACCGGACGACTCAGCTGGCAGGCGATTCGCGCCGAGACGGACAACGATCGCGAGTGGATTCCCAATAGCGAGCAGACCGCGTTGAGCCCGGCGATGCGAGTGACTGAGCCGATGATCAAAGGTTGGCTCGAGTTTCAGGACGAAGCCGAATTGCTGTTGGAGGGAAAGTTGCTGGCTCCGTTTTGGCGCGGCGACAACAAGAAGCTCGGCGTCAACGTCAAGCGAGTGTTTCAGGAGCCGCGACGGCTGGACCTCATCCTGTGGGCTCAAGGAACTGCCGCGGCTCCGTACCTGGAAGAGGGTGAACTGACAAAGCCTGAGACCTGGGAGCGTTTTCAGACTCTCTTTGGCGGACAGTTCCTGCGATTCGCCGTTTGGTTCAACTGACGGCTGGTCGCGCAGGGCGCTTCAGTCGCAGTGCGTTTCAGTCACGTTGCGCTTCATCCTCACTGGACGAGAACTAGGGAGAGGCGCCGGGCGGGGGCGTCCCGCCACCTTTGTCGATGTACGACCGCCGCATCTGGGCGTATTCCTCCGCTGTCGGCAGCGATTCTTCCGTGACGCCCTCATCGACAGCTTCCTCGAACAGCCCGCTCAAGAATGGCCGGCACCAGCCGCAGCCCGTTCCCGCGCCGAAGCAATCGCTTAGCTGGCCGGCTCGCCGCGGTTTCTCGAGACGAATGAAGTTGACGACCTTGCGCTTCGTCACGTGAAAGCAGAGGCAGAGTTCGTCGTCGAGATCCATGGTGGGGCCGAGATCGGCTGCGTCAGAGGAGTTGGTCGTCGCTGATCATTCTACTCTCGTCCCCACGATCACGACATCGCGGCCGCAACATGGCGCAGTCGTTCGCCGCCAGTTGGAGCCGGACGTCATTCGAGGTGAGCCGCCAGGCGGTTGGCGATGCGACACGCGTCCTCGAACTGGTCCAGATCGAGCATTTCGCTCGTCATGTGTTGGTTCTTCTGGCCACATCCGAGAGAGACGGTGGGAATTCCGTGCGCGGTTGTCCAGTTGGCGTCGACACCTCCGTTGGCGATAGCGTAGACAGGTTCGCCGCCGACGTCGCGAACGGCTTGCGCGGCCTCGCGGACACACGGTTCGTCTCGGTCGAGAACAAACGACTCGTAATCCAACTGGCCGTCGATTGTCAGTTTCCCGACTGCGCCCGCGACGTTCCGAACTTCCTTTACGGCGGCTCGAAACGCCCGCTCGATCTGTTTGACGATCTGTTTGCGGAACTTGGGGTCGTGGCTGCGGGCTTCAATCTTCACAGCGACGCGGTCCGTTACAACATTGGTGGCTTCACCACCGTGGAGGAATCCAACATTGCTCGTTCCCACACCGGCCGGTTTTTGGATCAGGCCGTGCCAGCCGTTTCGCTGCAAGTCGGCGATGGCGAGAGCGGCGACGGAGATCGCGCTGACGCCGCACTCCGGCGCCCCGCCCGCGTGGCTGGCGATGCCGCGGATGTCGACCAGCATTCGGTAGCCGCCGGTGGCTCCGATCGTGAGTTTGTACGGCGATCCGCCGTCCCAGTTGAACGCCAACCACGGTTTGCGAAGCGCTCCCACCGACATGCAACGCGACCCGTGCAGTCCGCCTTCCTCTTGAACAAAGAAGCAAAAAGTGAGTGGCGGATGAGGACGGTCGGTGCGGAGGATTTCGAGCGCTGTCTGGAGGATGACGGCCACGCCCGCGCGATCATCGGCTCCCAAGCCGGTCTCGTCGTCCGCCGAGCGCACGATGCGATTGTGCCGGACGGGTTGAGAGCCAACGCAGATCGGCACGGTGTCCATGTGCGCCGAGAACATGCGGCGGGGGGCGCGGACGTTGCCGGGAATCGTCACGACCAGATTGCCGAGTTGACCCGGATTGGGCGTGCGGTGATGAGCCGAGTCTTCGGAGAACGCCGAGTTGGGCGCGCCCGCTTCCCGCAACGCTCTGCGCACGTAGTCGGCGACCAGGCTTTCCTCGCCTGTCTTGCCGGGAATCTCCATGAGTTGCATGACGAGATCGTAGGCCCGCTTGCGACTGCGCGCCGGCCAACTCAATTCCATCCTTGGCTTCTTTTCGGGGTGGCCTGTTCGAGTGGCCCGCCGCTTCGCCATTTCGCCGCTCCTTTCTGATGGAGCCAAACTGACGTTTGCCGGTGGGCTCGTCAAGCGGACGCCCGCCTCCGAGCGCGCCACAGTTGCCATCAGCGCTGTTGTTGCCAGAATAGGCGAACCACAGCCACTTATCCGACTAGCATCCATGTCCGCTCCTCGTCATCTACTCGACTGTCAACGCGCAACACTCGTCGATTGGATGCGCGATCAGGGGCAACCGGAGTTCCGCGCCGATCAAGTCTTCCGCTGGCTCTACCAGGGCCGCGCCGCCAGCTGCGACGCCATGAGCGATCTGCCGAAGAAGGTCCGCGCGGCGCTGGCTGAGTCGTTTACTTTGTGGACCACGCGCGTTGCGAAACAGCACCGCGCCGACGACGGCACGCAAAAACTGCTCATCGAGTTGGCGGACGGCGGCCAGATTGAGTGCGTGCTGTTGGCGGATGGCGACCGCCGCTCGATCTGCATCAGCACGCAAGTTGGCTGCGCGATGGGCTGCGTGTTCTGCGCCAGCGGCTTGGACGGCGTCGACCGGAATCTGACGACCGGCGAGATCGTCGAGCAGATGTTGCGGCTGCAGCACTTGCTGCCCGCCGACGAACGCTTGAGCCACATCGTCGTGATGGGGATGGGCGAACCGCTCGCCAATCTCGATCGATTGCTGCCTGCGCTGGAGGTCGCCAGTTCAGAAAAGGGACTGGGCATTAGCGCTCGCCGCATCACGATTTCCACTGTCGGCCTGCCGCCGGCCATGCGACGACTTGTTGAGCGAAACACACGGTACAACTTGGCCGTATCGCTTCACGCTCCCCATGACGACCTGCGAAATCGCTTAGTTCCCGTGAACCATCGCATGGGTTTGAAGGCGATCTTGAATGAGGCCGACAACTACTTCACACAATCGGGTCGGCGGCTGACATACGAATACGTGCTGCTGGCGGACGTCAATGACAGTCCCGAGTGCGCCCGGCAACTGGCGGCTCTTCTCCACGGTCGCAACGCCCTGGTGAATGTCATTCCCTACAATCCAGTCGCTGGCCTTCCCTATCGAACGCCGTCTTCCGCCGCCTCGCGAAGATTCCGTGAAATCCTCGAGTCCGCGGGTCTCAACGTGAAGTTTCGGCGCCGCAAGGGACAGAAGATCAACGCAGCCTGTGGGCAATTGAGAAGAACGGGTGTGGAGATGGAAGAGTAGTGGCGGGGGACGTCCGGCCGCGGCGGGGCGGGCGGCTTGGAAGACTCGTCGAAACCTCCGGCGGACAATGGGGTTAGATTACCTTGGTCAGGTACGCTTCCCTGAGAGCGAACTCGGGCGGATAATGCACCAGATGACGAAAAACGGTTTCTACTGGAGATCGTCGGTCGTCTTGGGTTAGTCAGGAATGTGTCGAGGTCGGATGGTTGGCTGTCAGCGAGTCCACAGCTCAGCGCTACAAACTACAAGATCCGGATGTCCGGTTGATGCTGCGTGTGCGCGAGGACGATGCGGGCGCTTTTGAGGAACTAGTCGCTCGCTACCAAACTCGCCTGATCACGGTGCTCGAGCATTTGATCAGTCGGCGTGACGCGGCGGAGGATCTGGCGCAAGACGTATTCTTGCGGGTCTATCGGTCGCGCAAGCGTTACGAGCCGGGCGCCAAGTTTTCGACTTGGTTGTTCACGATCGCCAACAACGTGGCCAGCAACGCACTCCGGTCTCGAGCGCGGCGGAAAGAGATCAACATGCCGCCCGCTCAACCCAACGACTCTTCCGCATTTCCGCTCGAGCAGATGGCTCAAGAGAGAAGCGGCCTGCTTCCCGCCCGGCAGATCGACAAGGCTGAACGAGCCGAGGTCGTTCGCCTGGCGATCGAATCACTCAACGAGCGTCAACGAATGGCGTTATTGCTTTCCAAGTTTGAAGGCATGAGCTACGCCGAGATCGCCGAGGCGATGAATCTCTCCACCAAAGCGATCAAGTCGTTGTTGTCTCGCGCGCGTGTCAATCTGCGGACTGCTTTGGAGCCCTACATCCACGAAGGGTTGCCGCCCAACGGAAGAGACGGACATGAATAGCACGCCTCCACATGAGAATCCACTCGATGAAACGCTCGTTGCGTATTTGGACGGCGAATTGAGCGCCAGTCGCATCGATGAGGTTGAGAAGCAGTTGTCGGATGATCCCGAATTCCGCCAGCGCCTGCAGGAGTTGGAAAGAGCCTGGACGATGCTCGACGATCTGCCGCCAAGCGCAGCGAACGCCTCGTTCACGAACAGCACGATTGAGATGGTGGCGTTGACGGCTGCGGAAGATGTGCAGGAATCCGGAGCCGCGGAGAAATCGCGGCGGTGGGTGTTTTCTCTCATCGGTTTGGCCGGTCTGGGCGCCGCCGCCACGATTGGATTCGCCGCCGCCTATTCCACTCTCGACACCTCGAACCGTCAGTTGCTCACCGATCTCGACGTCATCGAGCATCTCGACGAATACCGCTACGCCGACAGGATTGAATTCCTAGAGTTGCTCGAACAGGAGGAGATGTTCGTCGACGAGGAGGACGACGATGCGATTTAGTAGAGACAGCCGGACATTATGGGTCGCCGCCGTCGCCTTAACCGGATCACTCATCGTCGGAGCGGTTGGCCGCGGGCAGGATCAGTCGGCGCGGGATCGCGTGGCGGCCTTGTCGCCCAGCGAGCTAAAGGAGTTGCAGCGCAAGCGCACGCGCTTCAGTCAATTGGACGTGGTGGAGCAGGAGCGGTTGCGAGATTTGCACGCCGCTTTGCGTTCCCATGAGAAGTCCACTCAACTGCAGTCCGTGCTGAATCGCTACAGCGCTTGGCTCAAGACGCTGCCGGCCGGACAGCGCGCCGAGCTTTTGGGTTTGCCGATGACCGAGCGTGTCGAGCGCATCAAGTCGATCATGGCGGAGCAGGAGGAGTCTCGGTTTGAGCGGCTGGCCGCCTCCCAACTCAACTCATCAGATCACCGCGTGATGATGTCTTGGATGCGGGAATTCGTCACCAGCCACAGCGAGAAGCTAACGCTGTTGCTGCCTGAGGAAGTGCGATCGCGACTGTCGGCGATTAGCGACGGACAACGGCGGGCCGTGCTCTATTCAACGCTCGGCCGAAACGACGATGCTCTAGAGATCATTCGCCAACATGTCGACATTGACGAGCTCTCTCAAAAGTTGAGCGAGAAAGCCCGTGGCACATTGCGAGCCGAAACCGATCCGCTGAGGCGCGCGGCCATCATTCGCAATTGGTCGCGAGCCGCGGCGATGAGCGGATTCTACGGCGCTCGCTCGATGCCGGAAGTTTCCGACGAGGAACTGACTCGGTTCTACAAAGAGGAACTGAACGACAACTCGCGCGAGTACCTCAACAGCTTGCCCGCGGAGAAGATGAAGCGCGAACTGAAACGCTGGTACGTTTTTCGAAAGAACCGGCCATCGTTTGGCGCCGGCAGGCGGGGTGGTGGAGAATTCCGCGGTGGCGGACGCGGCCGCGGTCGCGGCCCGGATGGGGAGCGCAAACCAGAACCCCCCAGCGAGCGAGAATCGAAATCGCCGCAAGATAAGACTTCTAGTCCGCCAACCGCAGACCCAGACGACGGCTCGAAATGAACGGCGGAAGCGTCGTCGACAAGTAGTAAGCGCGGGGCGTGCTCAACTCGAAGAGCAAATCCAACTCGCTCGACTGGTTGCCCAACGATTGCATCAAGGGAATGTCGAATAGCGAGCCGATGCTCTTGTACTTCACGATCCGAGCCGTCTTTCGATTGAGTTTGGCCAGCTCCAATGCGCGATCGATGGCGTCTTCAATGAAACCGATCTTGTCGACGAGCCCGAATTCGAGCGCCGAGGGAGCTGTAAACACTTCACCGGTCGCCAAGTTGACGCCGTCGTGCTGGACGCCGTCAACGCGGAACTCCGGCCGACCCTCCTTGACGATTCCCACAAATCGCTCGAGCATCTCGTCGACTTGTCTTTGGATGATTTGGCGATCCTCCGCCGACATCGCGCGAGTCATGGAGAGCATTTGCTTGCGCGGGTGACTTGAGATGGAGTCGTTCTTGACAGCGTATTGGTCCAGCAGTCCGCTCACGTCGTAGTGCGGAATGATGACTCCGATCGAACCGGTCAGAGTTGTCGGCTCGGCGAAAATCGAATCCCTCTCGTCGCCGACCGCCATCGACACGTAGTAACCGCCGCTGGCGGCCATCGAACCCATGCTCACCACAAACGGAATGTCCTTGTCGGCCTTGAGCTTCTTCAGGTGGTGGTAGATGTAATCGGATCCAGTGACCGTGCCTCCGGGCGAGTCGACGCGGAGGACGACCGCTTTCACGTCTTCGTCGGCGCGAACGCGGTCGATCTGCTGTTTCACCACGCCGTCACCGGATCCAATGATCCCGGTGATGCTGATGATGGCCACTTTGTCCGTCGTGGATGAACGCTTGCTCCCCGAATGAAACTTCTCTTGGATTCCGCCCGAGCTGTCAAAGTAGGCGTCCCGCTCAAAGTAATGACGAATCAGAAAACCGGCGCACACGATGAAGCCAAGCCAGCCGATCTTCGCGAAGAACCCGCTACCGCTCGACTGCTGAATGATGATGGGCTGTTGCTGTTGTCGTTCCATTTCTTTTCACTCGCCTGTCTTGTCGGTCAGTATGAGAACTCGCAGCCGGTGGTGTCGACCGCCGCAATCGTTACAACTGGATCTGGCTACTGGATTTGGGAACGGGCCCGCCCGCGGTATTCTACGTCACGCGCGATCCTCGGGCTCGATCCTCCCCCAGGCGCCTAATTGAGAGCTGGTGGACCGGTTTTATTTCCGATTCCCGGCCTCTCCGGGCGATTCGTCAGACGATTCGTCGCCCGCGTGTCGGCGGCGGAGTCGCGGGGATTGTTGATTGGGGAGAGCTGGGATTCCGGCGACCACCGGTGTTGCGTCAAAATGGCCTACAACGGTAAGCTACCGCACCTGCGAAGAGTTGCCAAATGGTTGGAGTCGCTCCTCCCCACATCTCTACAGCAAATCTGACGACTTCCAAGGAGTGAGTTGTGTTTGTGTCGGCTACAACGGAGTGTTTCGGGTATTTGCCGCTGGACCAGGCGATTGGCCGTCTCGCCGATCTTGAATTCACTTCGATTCAAATGCCTATTTCCACAAGAGATGGGCATATCCAACCCACCGATCTGGTCAGCACTTTCGACGATGTCGTCGACCGCTGCCGCAGTACTCGGCGGCTTGACATCGTGGCGTTTGATGTCGAATTAGAGGCCACCGGCGAGGAGTATTACGAGCAATTCGACGCGATTTGCCGGCTCGCTAAGGCGACAAAGGTCGTCACACTCACCGTTCCCTCCGGGCCTCATGGAACGCCCTTCAATGAGGAAGTGGAAAAACTGCGCAGGCTAGTGGCCATCGCGGAACTGCAGGGCGTTCGCGTCGGGATGCGGAGCCAGATGGGTCGCTTATCGGAGGACCCAGACACGGTGGTCGTGCTTTGCGACAATGTGCCGGGATTGGGCATCACGCTCGACCCCAGCCACTACATCTGCGGCCCGCACAGCGGCAAGAGCATCGAGAAGCTGATGAAGTACGTCTATCACATGCTGCTCCGCGACACCAGCCGCGACAGCGTACAGGTGCGCGTCGGCCAGGGCGAAGTGGAGTACGGCCGGCTGATCAGCCAATTGCGGCAGCACGACTACAATCGTTCACTCTGCGTGGACATCAGCGAATCGGCCGACGTCGACCACATGGCCGAATTGCGAAAGATGCGGCTGTTGCTGGAAAGCCTTCTCTGACTGCTAAAGTTTGCCAGGACCGGCCAGTTCCCGCCGGCCATGCGCTCTTGCGCCAGCGGCAAAGCCGCCGTAGTGTAGCCGTCAGATTCCTTAGAGCCGGTGTTTTTGCACCATTTCAGTGCGGCCTCCTTCTATCCAGTCGCCGATGACTCCCCATGGCGGCGCCGTTTGCGCGCGCCCGCCGACAAGTCAAGAAGGCACCCGAGGAGATTGCCATGCGTCGCGCTTCGATCACCGCCTTTTCCATCGTATTCTTCGCGCTGTCGATCAGCCCTGCGTGGGCCGGCGAGCCCGCCCAGAAGTCGAGTCGTCAAAAGTCGGATTGTCACAGCAAGGGCGACTGCGGCAAGAGTAGCCGCGGCAAGAATGGCTGCGGCAAGAATAGCTGCGGTAAGGGCGGCTGTGACTCGTGCCGCGGCGGCCGAGGTGGATGCCGAGGCTGCGGACCGCACGGAGCCGGATTGCACGGCCGCTGCGCTCACACGTACGAAGGCCAGGACCCCTGGTTCAGCTGTGGCTGCAATGGCGGTTACAAATACCCCGTGCCGCCCCAGTCCACCTACTGGTGGCCCGGGATGTACTCCGACCAACTGATGACCGAGTACCATTCGCCGTGGCGTTTTCCCCCGATCAAACCGTACACGGATGAACCGCTAGTTGACGAGTCGCATCGCTTACAGCCGATTCGGCCTGTCTCGCACACTCGACGCGCGACGCCGAAACGATTCTCGGTCGCCGACAAGATGCGCGCCTTCTACAATCGTTGACGCCACTGCGTTGCGACAAGTTGAAACGTGATTCCCGCCAGACCGCCCGCTAACTGCGGGCGGTCTGTATTTCTTGCTCGGCAATCGCCTCTACACAGCGGAATCCTCCCCACCGCGCGAATGACGCGACGGGGCTGTCTTCCTTGCGCGATCGATACAGATTGCATGACCGACAGACACGCGCGCTACAAGCGGCAGAATCGTAGCTCTTGTCAAAACAGGACTTATGGGGACAAGTCGCAAAGTCGTCACAATTCCTCAATTGCTTGCAACGGGCATCCCGATACGAGAATCAGACGTGGCGCGTTCCCGCACGCGCGCCGTCTCCCATCACATCCCTGACCCAAGCCAACAGCTCCGAACTGCGTTCGGTCCACAGCTGTTCGAGGGACGAACCATGCGACGTACTCTGTTCACTTCGCACACAACTATCGTCTACCGCCTCCGCTGGCTCGTCGTCGCTGGAGGGCTCGCCACGGCCCTTGTCGCCGGCGTCTGCGGCATCGCCAGCGATCAGAGCGCTCGCCGCCCCAACAGCGGCCTCGGCGCATTCGTCGACACGACAGGTGAATCGTCCCCGGCAGCTCCGCAGGATTCCAAGTCGGCCGCACCTCACCGTATCGAATTGTCGAAGACCTCGGGAGAAGCTTCGCCCGCGGGGTCAGAGGCGCCAAAAGCCGCCGGTTCACCAGCGGCTCGCGCGCCGAAACGGTCGAGCCGGCAAGAGATTCGCCGCAACTTGTTGACTCGATTTGGCATCGCGAAGCAACCGAAGGCTGAGTCGACGGTCAATGCGCCTGCGGCGGTGGAACTGAAATCGCCGGCGGCGGAGGCTCCGCTCAGTTCGTCTCCGGAGCATCGCTTTCAAGCGTCCGACAGCAGTTCGACCGCGCCCGCCGCGCCCGCCGAGACGGTGGTCGCAACGCCGGCCCGAGAAGTTGCCTCTCAACCGGCGCCGGAACCAGCGGCGCCGCCGACCGCGCCGACTCGAGATTCGATCGCCGCGAACTCGCCGCCCCAGACCGCGCCCATTCCGCGGCGACGACCGCCGGCTGTGCCGGTCGACCAAACTCCGGCCGAGCCAACCTCGACGACGTTGCGAGCCGAACCGCTTGCCACTTTCACACCGCACGCGGAGGTGACCCAACACGTCGCGCCAACCGTCGCGCCAACCGACGTGGCGGCGCGACGGCGGCGATTGACCGAAATCGTCCGCAGTCGAGGCGGCTTTGCCCAGCCACCACAAGGGCGTCCGCTGAGCCAGTCGAAAGTCGATCAGGACGTCACCAGCTTTCTAGAAAAGCCCATCAACGATATCCGCCGCGAACGCCAGCTGACAAGCAACCGTCAGCGCGACGACGACCCGATCATCTCGAAAGAAATCCAACCCGTCCGATTTCAGCAAGGCGGTCAAGACAACTCCGAACTTCCGGAAGGCGCTCCGTTCGAATTCGTCGATCAGAAGGGCTCCTTCAAGGTCCCCCTGCGGCGGAGCCGTTTGCTGAAGATGAAATTCGGTGTTTTTCGCACGGCAATCGTCGATCCAGCTATTTGCGACATCATCCAGTACACGCCCAACCAACTCTCGGTCATCGGTCGGCGCGCGGGCAGCACTCACGTCACGTTTTGGTTCGAAGACAACAATCAAGAGCCGATGACGTACCTGGTCGAAATCACGCCGGACGTGAAGGCTCGTGAAGATATCGAACGCGAGTACGAGTTGTTGGAGGAGATTCTCCGCGAGCTGTTCCCCGATTCGAAAGTGACGCTCACGCCCGTGGCGGACAAGCTGATTGTTCGCGGGCAGGCGAAGGATAGCGAAGAAGCGGCGCAAGTTATGTCGATCGTGCGAGCACAATCGGCTCAGTTCGTGCCTGGCGGATCGCTTGAGCGACTGAATCAGGGATCCGCCACCCGTCTCCACACATCGGCCGAGACAGGCGGCAGCAGTATTCCGACCGTGCAGATCATCAACATGCTGATGGTGCCGGGCGTGCAGCAGATCGCATTGCGAGTCAAGATCGCCGAGCTGAATCGTACGGCCGCGCGAGGAGTCGGCGTCAACCTGGATGCGAGTATCGATATCAACGGCAACCAGGGAGCTTTGCTGCTCAACTCGATGTTGAACGCCGCGACCGGCAACGCCACTTCGATTATTGGGTCGATCGACAACGGGGACATTGAGATTGGTCTACGCTGGCTCCAGCAACAAGGAGTGATTCGAGTCTTGTCCGAACCAACGCTTGTCACCTTGAGCGGTCGTCCAGCGACATTCCTGGCTGGTGGCGAGTTCGCCGTGCCAACCGTCGTGGGCACGGGCGGCGTCAACGCGGTGACAACCGACTTCCGCGCCTTCGGAGCGATCATCAGTTTCAATCCAATCGTCATCGACAAAGACCACATTCGCCTGCAGGTAGCCCCGGAGTTCAGTCAGATCAATGCGGCGCTGTCGGTCGGAGGCACGCCTGGACTGAACGTTCGAGCTGTGTCGACGACAGTCGAGATGCGCGAGGGTCAGACGCTGGCGATCGCCGGTTTGCTCGACGAATCGATGAGTTCGTCGATCTCCGGCAACCTCCCGTGGTTGGAGAAGATCGTTGGCAAACGCGATAGTTCTCGCAATGAAACCGAGTTGATCATTCTCGTCACGCCCGAGTTCATGCATCCGATGGATCCCGAAGAAGTTCCGCCGCTGCCCGGATTTGACGTATCCGAGCCGACAGACAAGGAGTTCTTCTGGCACGGCCGCATCGAGGGACATCCGTCTCGCAACAACCGCAGCACCGTCTGGCCTCGGCTGAAACGCCGTTACGGGGCGGGCGGATCAGCGATGATCTCGGGACCGTTTGGACACGGCCAGTAGCGTCTGGACCGGCCGTCGCCGGTTCAAAATCGAACCCGACCCAGGCAAAAAGGAGCGCTTCGACAGATCGTCGAAGCGCTCCTTGTCTGTGGTCGCGACAGGCCTCAGAATCAGGCTTCCGTCTTGTCGGTCTCGTTCGACTTTTTCGACTTCTTGGACTTCCGCGGTTCGCCGCGCGGTCGCGTGTTTTCAAACTGCTTCTGCAACTGGTCCAATTGCTTGTGCAAACGCTTCATGTCCTCTTGCAGCTGCTTGAGAGCATCGTCGTTTTTCGGACCGATCACGCGAGTACGTTGGCCGGGGAACCCTTCCACGGAAAACGGCAGCACGAATCGATTGACGTCTCCGCCGATGGAAATGCCGGCGCCTCGACCACCCTTCAGGTGACCGGTGACCGCCTTGCGCACGTCCTCCGGCAGCTTGCCCAAATCGTCCTCCGACACGGTCCACGTCTTTCCATTTCGTTTGACAGTGATCTTCGCCGGCTCATTGTTCTCCTTCGAAATCGAAATCGAGGTATTGGGCAGCGAGGGCAAGACCTTCTTGGCGTGTTTCAGGTCGATTCCCGGGCCCAACAGGAAGAGATTCTGAGGCGTGGATTCACCATCACCCAATTGCTTGATCAGTGCGCGAATGTGAGCTTCATTGGAAGCCGCTCTGAGCGCTTGTCGAGCTGGCCGCATCTCGGGTGTGGCGGTCAGCTTGACGGTCTTTCCTCCTCGCAGCACGACGAGATCGGCCGACTTGCCGCCATGCTTCTTGATCGCGTCGATCAAGTCGTCATCGCCCACCAATTTCGCACCGGCGTAGCTCTTGATGATGTCATGCTGCTGCAACCCGGCCGCTTCCGCCGGGCTCTTCGCGACGACTTCGCGAACGACGAACCCGGAGTCCAAGTTCAACTGAGCTTTCAGTGCTCCTTCAACGGGTGTCGCAAAAACGCCCAGCCAATGTGACGAGACAGCGCCGCCGTCGACGCCGTCGCCATTGACGTCGACGACGATCACCGCCTCGATTTCAGGTTTTCGTTCGGTCTGCTGTTTCTTTTCGTCGTCATCGGCTCGCACAGTGGCAGCCGCGCCGCAGATCGCGATGGCGCACAAACTCAACCCCAACAAACATCTCATGTCATTTCTCCTTTTCGGTTATTGATCGCGCCGGTCCGACCGGCGGCGACGCCTGACTCGTATGAAACCCATGGTCCGTTCAGTGCGGAGCCGCCGCGGACACGGGCACGATTTCCCATTTCTCCAAAGGTACGGCGACCTGACTGCCGTCTTCCAATTGCACGCGCGTCCAGACTCGTTCACCGCGTCCGAGGTCGTGACCGACGCTGCGCAAGAGATCGCGAATGGATCCGGGCGCATCGGGCGATTGGAACCAACGAGGATCGACGTCTTCGCGCGGCAACACGGGCACGCGCATCTCGCGATCCGGCCCACCGCCGCCATTTACGACAAAAGAGATTTCAGGTTGGTGGCCCGGATCTTGGGGGACGATTCTGTCCACGTGCTTTGCTGTTCCGGCCCCTTCATCGATTGCCACCGAGTGACCTGGCCGCTCGTCGTTGAACGGTATCACGTCGCGCGCGGCGACGCCGGCAACGAACGCCGCCAATAGAGTCGCGGCGATCAGCCACCACGATCTGCTGGCCGGCGCCTGCTCTCGCATTGCTGGGAGATCTGACGGATCGCCCGACACGACAGGTTGAACTCGCCCCTCGTCCGCGGACGGCACGTCTTGGCGCCAAGCTTGGTCTTCCAAAAACGCCAACGCGCAGCGCCGCCAACCCGTGTCGTCGCGATCCAAATTCAGAATCGTCTCGCGCCGCTCTTGGCTGTCTAGTTCGCCGTCGACCAGGCGATCGATTTGCCGATCGTCGACCAAGGATTCGTTCATCGCATTGACTCCAGTACGCCTTGTTTGGCGAGTTGACTTCTTAGCTGTTTGCGGGCGCGGTGTAGTCGAGACTCAACCGCGCCAGGCGTGGCGCCCAGGTGTTCGGCGATCTGGCCGTAGGTCCAACCCTCGCTGTATTTGAGAACGATCATCTGGGCGTCCCGCGGCGGCAGCGATTCGACCGCGTCGCGGACCATTTGGCGGCGTTCGTCGGCGATTAGCCAGTCGAGCGGATCGATCGATTCAGGCTCGACGAACCCGTCTTTCTCGACAACCTTTCTTTCCAGTTTGGCGCTGCGACCGGAGCGGCGGCGGTGCAACAAGGCCTGCCGCACGGCCACTCGATAGAGCCAGGGAGCCGTCTTTTCTCTGTCCCGCAAGCGAGGCGGGTTGGCCACGACCGCCAAAGCCAACTCCTGCATCACCTCGTCCACCGCGTCGCGATCGCGCAGACGCGTGTAGACAACGGTCCGCAGCCAGCGGTCGTGCTGGTCCAAGGCGGCCCGCCAATCGAGAGAGTTGCGCAGATTCTCAGGGAGATTGGTCATGGCGTTTGAAATAGATAGTTGCCGCCAAGTGGGCTCGTCTTGCGGAAAAAATCCTTCGAGAGCAAAAAAGGTCCGCGCCCAGACCCTTGCTGGACGCCGCGCCGAGCCGCCTCCATAATACGCGTCCCGGCGGCAATGGACGGCGACGAGAACTCACTCCGTCCGCTGCCCTCCGTCACCGCGCCCATTCTTTTCGACGCTCAATTCACCACCTCGTTGGGAGTTCAAACCGATGTCCACACGTAGTTTCGTCGCCGCCGCGGCTGTCCTATCGCTCGGTCTTTGGTGCGGCTGTGGCGGGGGTGAGAACGCACCTGCGCCGTCGCCGGGTGACGGTGAGACGAGTTCCGCTGAGGCGCCGGAAACGCCCGTCGAACCAGCTCCCGAGACGTCGAACGAGCCGACCCCGGGAAACGATGGTGGTGATCAAGCAAGCAGCGAAAAGAACGCCGAAAAGGGGACTGGCAAAGTGACAAAGGAGCCATTCGGAAAAACGAAGGATGACCGCGAAATCGATCTGTACACATGCACAAACAAAAACGGGCTCGTCCTCAAGATGATCACCTACGGAGCCATCGTCGTCTCGCTCGAGACACCGGATCGCGACGGCAAACTGGCGAACATCAATCTCGGCTTCGACAAGCTCGATGGCTACCTGCGGCGGCACCCCTACTTTGGCTCGACCGTGGGCCGCTATTGCAACCGGATCGCACTCGGCAAGTTCTCGCTCGACGGCGCCGACTACACGCTGGCCACCAACAATGATCCCAACCACCTACACGGCGGCGACGTCGGTTTCGACGCGGTTGTGTGGGACGCTGAGTCATTTGAAGAGACGGACAAGGTGGGAATCAAATTCACCTACCTCAGCAAGGATGGAGAAGAGGGTTACCCGGGCAACCTGACAGTCACTGCGGTCTACTCCCTGACCAACGACAACGAACTCACCATGGATTTCACGGCGACGACCGAC
>JASMLW010000028.1 GCA_030748485.1 Pirellulaceae bacterium | reverse complement strand
GGTCATCCAATGAGATTACGAATCAGAATCCAGTTGAAGTCCACTCTCGTTGAGGCTTACGGAGTCAGTCCGGAGAAGTCCCACACTTTCTTGCCGCCGCGCTTGTCAACGAACTCGATCGATTGCAGTTCCACCGCCGCTTTTTCAGCCGGAAGATACAACCGGATCACGCCGGCTCGGCCTTCGATGGGCAAGGAAACCGAGACGGTCCGCCAGGTCTTTCCCGCCGGGAGATCGTACGAGACGACCTGTCCGGATTCGGGGAATGTATCCTGTCCGTTGGTCCTCCACTGAACTCGCCCCTTTCCCCCAGTTGGGCTGCGACCGCGTAGCTTCATTGTCAGCGGACCAGCGAATTTCACCTGAGCCGTGCCAAGGAAGGGCAGACGCCCTTCTCCCGTGACGCGGATTGCTCCCTCGGCGTTGACCACTTTGCACTTTCTGGCGACAAGTCCGGCGATCGAATCCGATTTACCGACGGGCTTGTTCTCACTCGTAGCGTTGTAACCAGGATTTGGTTTGGGATAGAGCGCGCCCGTCTCCTCGACAAACTGGTCGATGAGCGCGTCCAGTTCTTTCACCTTGCCCGGATTCTTGCTCGCCAAGTTCTGGGTTTCACCAATGTCTTCTTTGAGGTTATAGAGTTCGCGAACTTCCGGATACTTGGAATGCGGCTCGAACCGCCGAATCAACTTCCAATTCCCCTGCCGGACTGACGCCGCGGGAACCAGATGCGGAAACCAAGTGAAGTAGGCTTGCCGCTTGAGCCGACCGGTCTGTTTCAGGATGGGAATGATCGACTCACCATCCAGAACGTGTCCGGCGGGTTTCTTCAGCCCAGCGGCTGCGAGAATCGTCGGATAGAGGTCGATTGGACCAACAACGGAATCGCTGCTGGAGCCAGGTTCAATCTGACCGGGCCAGCGAACCATCAGAGGAACTCGCTGTCCGCCTTCGTAAATCCTTCCCTTTCCTTCGCGCAGCGGCGCGTTGTTGGTAGGCGGTTGATCACCGGCCCACTTCTTCCAATCCTGCACGAAGCCCCATCTCGGGTGTCCCGGCTTGATGTTTTGAATTTGTCGGCTGCCGGGAACGTTGCTGTGCGTGTTGCCGCCGTTGTCCGAATAGAAGATGAACAGCGTATTGTCCGTTAGTCCGAGTTGGTCGAGTTTTTCCGTCACGCGGCCGAGGCTTTCGTCCACGCTCTTGAGCATTGACGCCATGATTGGGTTTCGCTGCTGGCCGCGCGGGTCCGCCTTCTCGGCAAACCGCTTTGTGTACTCTTCCTTATGCCCCCACGGTCCGTGAACGGCGAATTGCCAGAAGTTGAGAAAGAACGGCTCGTCTTTGTTCGCCTCGATGAATTTGATCGCTTCATCGGTGAGCCGATCGGTGATGTACTCGCCATCCGGCCCGTCGGTGATCGTTCCCACGTGATGCCTGGGGCTTGGTTCGCCGCTGGCGTGGACGCCGTAAGGCGAGAAGTAGCTCTTGGGGCCGGGACTAGGTTCGGCGTGGAAGGCGACCTCAAATCCGTGCTGCTCGGGCCAGTGCCGCCGGCTTAAACCGAGGTGCCACTTTCCGAAATGCCCTGTCCGGTAACCCGCGCCGTGCAACACCTCAGCAAACGTGACGAGATCCAGATCGAGATAGTTCTTGCTGTTGGCGTAGATGAATCGCTGATTCGGTGAAGCTCTAGCCGGATACGGAGAAGCATCGGCGGGGGCCGCCGGCCGATGACCGGTGGCGGAAGTAACGCGATGACGAGACGAATGCTGACCGCTCAATATCGAAGCGCGAGTCGGTGAGCAGAGGGGCACAGCGTACGCATCTGTGAACCGCATCGACTGTCGCGCGAGCCGTTTCATATTTGGAGTTTCGTAGTACTGCGAACCGTAAGCCTCGCTGTCCATCCACCCCATGTCATCCACGAGAAAGAGAACGATATTGGGCTTCGTGTGCGACTGATGCTCGGTGGCGAAGACGTTCTTGCACGCCGTCAACATCGCCCCCGCTGCGAACACCAACAGGCATGTGGCCAGTTTTCGTTTCATTCGACTTTCATTCCCGTGTTTGCTTTCTTACGATCCGCACTCACCAAGTTGCGGCGAGTCGCCTAGAGCGCATTTCAAAACCGATGTCTTGCCGTACGATGTCCTTCCAAGGCGCCTTCCAAGGCCGTCGTTTCCCAAGGATTTCCAAATTCGACGGCCTTGGAAGGCCATCGTACAAGGTTTTGAAACAGCCTCTAGGAACTCTCGCTGCCAAACCACTGGTACGATCCGGTGCGCTGAAAAAGAGCTGTGATGGAGTCTCATTGTAGCAGTGTGAAACGACTCTCGCCGCATGAACCGATGCTCGCGCTGCGACGGCCTTGTTGGGAGCTCTGTTGGGAGCTCTGTTGGGAGCGCGTCGTCAACTACTGCGCGGACGAGTTCCTGCGCCTACTCGACTGCCAGCTTCGAGACGGGAACCACCGCCAGTTCGGCGCTGTTGAGGTTGCCGCCTCGGTCGCCCGAGTTGGAAAACCCGACGTAGAGCTTGCCGGCATGCTCCGTCGCGTAGGGATACGATAGTCTGGCGTTGGGATGAGACTCTCCTGCTCCACGTGGCAACTCGGCGTGACGGATGACGAAGACCTTGGCCAACGCGGCTTTGCCTGGACGACTGACGGCAATCGTCAGCGGCGAGCGACGCCCACCGCTGTCGGCCGTCGTCGTGCAGATCAGGTACTTCTGTCCCGTGCTGAGAACTCCGCTGCACGGCTTCGACGTGGCCATCGGCAGATTGCTTTGGACCGACGCCGTCCAGATGCGGCCAAAATCTTCGCTCGCAGCAACGAGCGCCGCCGCCTTGTCGCCGTAGCGGGCGATGCTGGTGATTCGCGGTCCGTCGACGATGACGGACGACTCGCCCCACATCCGGCCCACTCCCTGGC
>JASMLW010000027.1 GCA_030748485.1 Pirellulaceae bacterium | reverse complement strand
GACCTGGTGATCGATCACTCCGTCCAAGTCGATCGATTCGGTTCCGGCGACGCGCTGGAACACAATGTCGAGTTGGAGTTCATTCGCAATCGCGAACGGTACGAGTTTCTGCGCTGGGGACAACAGGCGTTTGACAACTTTCGCGTCGTGCCGCCGAACGTCGGCATCGTCCACCAGGTTAACCTCGAGTTCCTGGCCCACGGTGTGTTTCTGCGGGACGATGAGCAAGGGTCGGTGGCTGTCCCCGATACACTCGTCGGAACCGACAGCCACACCACCATGATCAATGGGTTGGGCGTAGTGGGTTGGGGCGTCGGCGGAATCGAAGCCGAAGCCGTCATGCTCGGACAACCGCTTTACATGTTGATGCCAGAAGTAGTCGGTTTTGAATTGACGGGGGATTTGGCGACCGGAGCCACGGCGACTGATGTCGTGTTGACGGTGACCGAGGCGCTTCGCAGCGAGGGCGTGGTGGGCAAGTTCGTCGAGTTTTTTGGCGACGGCGTGGTCTCCATGTCGCTCGCCGATCGGGCGACGATCGCCAACATGGCGCCCGAGTACGGCGCGACGATGGGTTTCTTCCCGATCGATGGCGAGACGATCCGTTTCCTCCGCCGCACGGGGCGCAGCGAAGAAGACGTGCAGCTGGTCGAGCGGTACGCCAAGGAACAGGGTATCTTTCGGGCGGGCGGTGAGTCGCCTGTTTACACCAAGTCGCTGTCGCTGGATCTCTCCACCGTCGCTTCATCACTGGCGGGTCCCAAACGACCCCAAGATCGGATCGCCCTGGCGGATTTGCAGAAGTCGTTTCGCGAGTCCCTCACCGCGCCCGTCGGCGCGAAGGGTTTTGGACTGGCCGAGGACCGGTTGGAGGCGACGAGTCGCGTTGAGGACAACGGCGAGAGTTGTGACATCGGTCACGGAGCCGTCGTCATCGCGGCGATTACGAGCTGCACGAATACGAGCAATCCGTCCGTCATGCTGGCGGCCGGCTTGCTGGCCCAGAAGGCCGTCGCCCGCGGGCTCACGACGCCCTCTTTTGTAAAGACGAGCTTGGCTCCCGGCTCGCGAGTCGTCACCGATTATCTCGATCGCGCCGGCGTGACCGAGGCGTTGGAGGCGGTCGGATTCCATACGGTCGGCTACGGTTGTGCGACATGCATCGGCAACAGTGGGCCGCTTCCCGAGTCGGTGTCCAACGCGATTCAGTCGGGCGACCTGATCGCGTCCGCCGTGCTGAGCGGAAACCGTAATTTCGAGGGGCGAGTTAACCCGCACACCAAGGCCAACTACCTCACCAGTCCGCCGCTGGTCGTCGCCTACGCGCTGGCCGGAACGACCGACATCGATCTGATCAACGAACCGATCGGTCGCGACGAGAACGGCGGCGACGTATTCCTCAAAGACATCTGGCCGAGCCGCGACGAAGTTCAGTCGGCGCTGGCCGATTCGATTCAACCGGAGATGTACCAAAATCAGTACGGCGGCGCCGTTAACTCAAACGAGAAATGGAATGCGATCGATGTGTCGGCCGGCGATCTTTACCAATGGGACGACGCCAGCACTTACATTCAAGAGCCGCCGTTCCTGGTCGACACGACGCGCGACGTCCCCGACTTCCAACCAATCTCCGGCGCCCGCGTCTTGGCCCTCTTGGCCGACAGCGTAACCACCGATCACATCTCGCCCGCCGGAGCCATCGCGCAAGCGAGCCCCGCTGGCAAGTACCTGGTCGACAACGATGTCCAACCAGCCGACTTCAACAGTTACGGCTCCCGCCGCGGCAACGATCGCGTCATGTTGCGAGGCACTTTCGCGAATATTCGCATTCGCAATCAGCTTGCGCCAGGGACCGAAGGCGGTGTGACTCGCCACCTGCCCGACGGCGAGGAAATGACGATCTACGACGCCGCGATGAAGTATTGCGACGAAGGGACGCAGTTGGTGGTGCTCGCGGGAGCCGAGTACGGGACCGGAAGTAGCCGCGATTGGGCGGCGAAGGGAACGTACTTGATGGGCGTCCGCGCAGTGATCGCCGCTAGTTTTGAGAGGATTCATCGCAGCAACCTTGTCGGCATGGGCGTGTTGCCGCTCGAGTTCCCCGAGGGTCAGACGTGGCAGTCGCTCGGACTGAGCGGCGACGAGACGTTTGATATCGGCGGGCTGGACGAGTCGCTCGAGCCGCGGGGCAGCGTTCCGGTCACCGCCACCGACAGCAACGGCGAGACAACGCAATTCGATGCGCGGGTGAGAATCGATACTCCCGTTGAACTCGACTACTACCGCAACGGCGGCATCCTGCAAACCGTTCTGCGAAAGCTACTCGACTGACGCATTGTCCCCGCCCTGATGGATAATGGCGCGCCTAGCAACGGGGACAAACTTTGAGACTCGAATCAGTCGAGCCCGCGCGTCAATTCTGAGCCGGCTCGAAAATCAACTCCAACTCGTTGTGGTAGTGCTCAATCGTCTGGTTGGGGTTGAGATTGAAGAATGCTCTGCCGTCCGCCGACCATTCGCCGTCGCGATAGTGGAACACGGCGGTCGCCGCGCGGAGGTTTCTGACCGCCTCTTCATGTTCCAGTGCACCGCCTTCGATCGCCTCGAAAGCAATCGTCAGCGCGACGAGCGCCCTAAGCTCGCCCGAGCGCCTGTCGCGAGCGAACGCGACTTGGTCATCGAAACGACACTCCACCCACCTCAGATCTCGCGGCTTACCGCTCTGTGAGGCGAGCGTTTCAAACCTCGCCTCCAACCATTCACGACGTTGTCGGAAAGATTTTCTCGCCTCGGCGAGCGGCGGAGTCGGACGCCGCGCCGGGCGCCGCCGCAGCCAAAAGAAAACGCTGACGGCCAGCGCCGCGGACACAACACCGATGGGAAGCCACCACTCTTGCATGATTGATCGCGCGTGAGAGGTTGGA
Organism: Pirellulaceae bacterium; assembly: GCA_030748485.1. Classification (GTDB taxonomy): domain Bacteria; phylum Planctomycetota; class Planctomycetia; order Pirellulales; family Pirellulaceae; genus JASMLW01. The sequence continues at coordinate 6,564 of JASMLW010000027.1, read as the reverse complement.
TGGTGAAGGAAACGTCGATTCCGATGCTCGATTCTACGCCCAGACACGGTTTTGAGGCAACCAAGTTGACGGTCAATCTGGAACACTCCCCATGGCCGTTCGTGGTCCAATTCGCACACACTGACATACGACCGTCCCCGCCCCACCGCCCGCTCGTTGATGTTCGGTCGACGTTCAACTACACTCCACCTGCCGGTCGAGCAGCGTCGCGACAGTGGCCCCCTGCGATATTTTTTGAGACGATCAGCGACCAAATCGGGGTTTTCCAACCAACCCGGCGCAAGTTCGGCTGTGGGAACTCCCTTTCTGCGTGGCGAAATCTGAGATTTGGCATGACCATTGAAACGCAGTGCTCCGGCTGCGGCCGGAAATTGCGAGTCGCGGACGAGCATGCTGGCAGAGCGGCCGCCTGTCCCGAATGTGGTGTCAGCACCCCCATTCCCAGTGACGCCGAGCCACTGCCCGTCGAGCCCGCCATCTGGCGGATGAAAACCCCTGAGGGCAAGGTTTACGGTCCGATCACTGAGACCGAGATGAAAGATTGGGTCAACCAGGGACGTGTCGACGCGGCCTGCACGCTCAGCGACGACGGAGAACAATGGCGTCCCGCGGGCGAGGTGTTTGACCAACTCAACCCCGTTGAGGCGGTGCCTCAGCAGGCTTCTTACTACGCCCGCTCGCCCGTCGTCGTCATGCGTCCTCATCGCGGCGGGATGATCCTGACCCTCGGTATTCTCTCCTGGATCGTCGCCTGCCCGATCTTTAGCATCATGGCTTGGGTGATGGGGACGGCCGATTTGCGCGAGATGAGCCACGGGCAGATGGACGACGAAGGTATGGGTGTGACGCAGGCTGGGCAGGTTCTGGGCCTGCTCAACGCGCTCGTGTGGATCCTCGCCGGTGTGATCGGCACGGTTCTACTTCTGGTCGCGATCGCCAAATGATGTGGAGCGACGGAGGTCGGCTGCGTGACCATCGAGACTAACTGCCCCGGCTGCGGCGCGCGAATGCGAGTCAGCGACGAGCACGCCGGCAAGCGGGCGCGGTGTCCGGGTTGCGGATACATCTCGGCGATTCCCAGCACCAGCGCGGATGAATCGTCAGCTACCCCGTTGGCCGACACGGACTACAGCGCCCCGGCGACGACCGAATGGCTGATGAAGTCCGACGACGGGCAGGTCTACGGACCCGTCGGTTTTGAAGAGTTGGAACAATGGGCCGCCCAGGGCCGCATTTCTCCGAGTTCGCAACTGCGAGGCAGCAGCGAGCGGGGCTGGCAATCAGCGTGCGACGTCTTTCCGCAATTGCTTCAGTCACCGGCGGCCGCGCAGGTTGAGAGGCGAGACGTTTCCGCCGCGCGCCGTCCGCAACCAGCGGCCAGGGCGATGTCTCCGTTCGGCGCCGTGAGTCGCGCTCAACCTCACCGCGGTGGAATGATCCTCGCGCTGGGACTTGTCGGTCTCTGCCTGTGCCCGCCGGTCGGCGCCGCCGTTGTGGTCCTCGCGTCCATCGACCTGCACCGCATGCGCTGCGGCGAAATGGACGACAGCGGCGCCGTGCTCACCACCGTCGGTTTGGTGCTCGGCGGCCTCGCGCTGCTCGTCGGAGTCATCGTGCTCATCCCCATCTTCGCCGAGATCTTTTGAGTCGCGCGACGACTATTCCTCCGTCTGCGGCGTGATTCGCCGGGCGATCGCTTCCGCGACGATCCGGTTTCCATCCGCATTGAGATGGTGGTCGGATTGGTAATAGCTGGCGGCTTCGACACCGTTCCGCTGGGCCGCTCGTTGGAGGATCGGCTTCGTGTCGATCACGTCGGCGCCCAATTGGTCGAGTTCGCGAAGCAAGAATTGCTCGCGCCAACCAGCGTAATTGAGCTCCTGTGGATCGTAGAAAACGACCACGTGGACCGCCGTCTGCCGTTGGCGACAGAGGCCCACCATCTCGGTCAGGATGGCCCGATTCACGGCGACCTTCTCTGCTTGCTTGACGCGATCTTCACGCCACGACCCGGGCCGATGCAGCCGATAACGAGTTTGCAGAAATGACCAGAAGTAACTCAACACCCGCGGTGGATGAGTTTCCACGAACTCGGCGTTCGAGCGGGCGATCGGAACACCTTCTAATCTCAACGCATTACCGTCGATGTCAAAACGCGGTTTTGGCCGGTCGCGAAAACTGAGAACGGAACGGTCGAGGTCGCTGGTCAGCAAACCGACGAGCACGATCGGTCGTTGAAACTGATCGTGGGTCTCGCGCAACCGCAAGTAGATTTGATCGACGCCGTAACCGCTGACTCCGTAGTTGTAGACGACCCGATCTGTTATCAGCCGATCGAGCGATTGGGGAATTCGGTCCGGTTCGGGTGTGTTGCCTTCAACGAAAGAGTCGCCGTAGAAGAGCACCGATCCGTCCGTCTCGACTCGGTAGGCTCCCTCGCGAACGATGCCGAGGGGATTGTCGTCGTTTTGTTCGGGAGCCCACCCCAGCAACTCGTCGTAGACGACTTTCACGGTGAAGGGCTTTTTCTCGGCCGCGGCGGGGGACCACAAGAAACGGAGTTTCCAGAAGTTGTCGTCCGACAGCGGATCGAAGTAGAGGCTCGGGCGACGAAAGCCAGGAGCTCCGGCGGCGATTCCACCTCGTATCGCGACCTCGCAGAGTAGCGGCGACGCCAATAGCAACGTGACGAACAGGAGATTCAGTTTCGCGATCAGCGTGGTCCGGTACTGGACGAGGTTGGTCGCTCCCCACACCAGGCAAACGGTTTGGAACACGCGGATAAGGAACAGATCAGAAGGATCGTCGATCGAGCCATCCGGGCTGAGAATTCGACTGAGCAACCACTCATTGCCCAGCACGCCCATCGCCAACAACGCGCAGCCGAGACGCCAGAGTAATCGTTGCCCGCGCGTCGCTCGATCGGGATTGGCTTCCATTTCAGTCTCTGCAGCCGCCGTCTCATACCTGGTCCGTCGCCGTTTCCACGACAGTCTCCCATCGCCATTGGCGCGACCTCGGTTAGGATACCATGTCCATCCAATTTGATTGTCTGTAGTTGGTTGAAACGTGACAGCACCAATCCTCGGCGCCCACATGTCGATTGCCGGCGGGCTGTTCCGCGCTGTCGAGCGCGCCGCCGAGGTCGGTTGTGACTGCGTGCAACTGTTCACGGGGAATCCGCGGTCATTTCCCAAGCACGCCCGCGACCCGAAAACTCGATCGACGGCGCCGCAACGGCTGTTTGGGGACGACCAGGTCGGGCGGTTCGCCGCGACGCTCGCCGAAACGGGCGTCGAGCATCCGATCTCCCACAGTTCTTATCTCATCAATCTCGCCTCACCCGATCCGCAATTGTGGTTGAAATCCATCGATACGATGGAGGACGAGTTGAGGCGGGCGGGCGAGTTGGACATTCCCTACGTGGTTGTCCATCCCGGCGCCCATACAACGGCCAGTTCAGAAGCGGGAATGGAGAACATCGTCCGCGCTCTGGACGAGTTGGAGAAACGGCTTCCAGACGAAGCGGCTCACTGTCTGTTGGAGACGACCGCCGGCCAAGGGACTTGCCTCGGGTGGCAATTCGAACAGTTGGGCGAAATGCTCAACGGCGTTCGCTGCAACGACCGTTTGGGCGTGTGCGTGGACACGTGTCACGTCTTCGCCGCCGGATATGAACTGGCCGAACGCCGAGATTATCTCGCCACCATTCGTCGGCTCGATAAGGCGGTGGGGTTGGAACGAGTTAAGGCGTTCCATCTTAACGACAGCAAGACCGAGTGCGGTTCGCGAGTTGATCGGCACGATCATATTGGTTTCGGTGAAATGGGCGTGGAGCCGTTTCGACATCTCGTCAACGATCGCCGCTTTCGCAAGACGCCCATGTATCTGGAAACTCGCAAGGGTGAAGACGAGTCGGGGGAGCTGTGGGACAAGATCAACCTGCAAACGCTGCGCGACCTGGCGTGAGCGGAACCTGGCGTGAGCGGATGAGAAAGCCAAATGCTCGAGTTGGATTTTTGAAAACGAACGTTTTGGCCATTCGAAAAATGGCGTCGCCGATTGTCAAAACGACCTGCGACGAGAAGGATGACCGAGTGGGCTTTCGGTCAGTAATGGGAACAGCGTAGAGACGCCAGTTGTGACATCCTTTCCAGTCGACGAATCGGGGTCGGGATTCCCATCACCCGTGCCGCTTCCCGCCGAGATCGGCGAACATCGCAGTGCGCGGACTCGACGTCTAGTTCGCGCCGCTGGAATCGGGATCGGAGTACGATTGTTCGTCGTGCTCGTCGAAGCGGGAGGTTATTGGGTGCTCGGTCACTCGGTGCTTCTGGTCGACGCGGTCGCCACAGCGGCTGACGTGATCGCGAGTCTGCTGATTATCCTGGCGATCAAAGTGGCCGAACGTCCGCCGGACTCCGAGCATCCATTTGGGCACGGCCGCTACGAACCGCTCGCCGGGCTGCAACTAGGCGTGCTCATCAGTCTGCTGGGTGTCGGGCTGTTCATTCAGCAATCGGGCGCGGCGATCCGGCATCCGGTGGCGGGCTTGGTACAGGCGCGCGCCTGGATGATCCCGCTGGCCGCCGCCGTCCTACTCGAGGTCACTTGCCGATTGGTAAAGCGCGTTGCCCGCCGCGAAAGCAGTACGGCCCTGCTGGCCGAGGCGCATCATTTTCGCGTCGACGCGATCACCAGTCTGCTGGCCGGAATCGGTCTCATCATCGCGACACAGATTCCCGCCTACGCGCACTTGGCCGACCACCTGTTCTCGATGGTGTTGGCAGCCATCATGATTGGATTTGGAGGTGTCGCGGCGGTTGAAAACCTGAATCAGATCATGGACCGGACACCTGATCCGGCGTCGTTCGAGCGCGTCAGGTCGACATCGCTCGGCGTCGTCGGCGTACTCGAAGTAGAGAAGATTCGGATTCAGCGGGCCGGCCCGGACGCGCACGTCGACATCGACATCGAAGTTGATCCCGAGTCGAGCGTCCGCGCCGCCCACTCGATCGCTCAGCAGGTCCGCGCCGCCATTCAAACCGATTGGCCCGCCGTCCGCGACGTGACGGTTCACGTCGAGCCATTTTATGAAGGGGATCACGCACCGCCGTGCGCCGACTAGGCTAGCATCGTGCTCGGCGCGGCGAGTTCGGTGCGTCGAGTGACTCCGTCGTCGTCGCGTCAGAAGCGACGAATCAACCCGCTGCCGATGACGTAGTCGTCGGCCGCGTCGTTGAGACCCACACCGGCTCGCACGTCGAGTTGCAAGTCGTTGCTGACAGAGAAGGTCAGCCCGCCGTCGAAGTAGTGCTGCGGCTGAACCGTGTCGGCTCCGGTTGGAAACAACCCGAACCATTCGAAGTAGGCTCCAACGCAATCGGACAACCCCGTGCCGGCCACCCACGATTGAGCGAATTCGCCGTACTCATTGCCCGATACGGGATCGATCGCCGTGTTGATTTGGGAACTTCCCGCCATCGACCAATTCTCATTTAGTTCCCACCCGTAGATCCAAATGACGCCGGGCAAGACGTCGCTGTTGGTGAATGCGGCGCTGCCCGTCGGCACGGTGAACTGAGGAATCAACGCCATCTCAGGGAGGATTCCCTCTTGCGGAGTCAGCGCGATTTTGAAGCCGAGGATGATGTCTTCGGAACCTGTGTTCGTCGCCGCGCCCACGGTCTCGTCGGCGTAGTTCCAAACGACCCGTAGCTCAAGCCACTCCGCGAAGACGCCGTAACGCAGCAGGACTTCCGGGTAGGACTGCCCCTTCGTGGAGGTCACCCCGTCGTTGTCATAAGTGTAGGTGTAGCCGATTTCCATTTGCGCCACGCCGAGACCGACCGTGGTCGTCGCTTCGGTGAAGTCAGGTCGATCGCCCTCGAGCGGATCGTCGAACGATGCGGCCCCGCCGCCAAAACTCGTTCCGTAACTCCATTGGAACAACGTCATCCGCGGCGCGCAATCACAAGGACCGTATTGGCACTTGTCGCAACCGTAACCGGCCGCTCCAGCGTTTTCGTGGCTTGCCAGTCTCTCGTCGACCTGGTAGGTGACGTCTTCCGCACTCACCGCGCCGCACCATCCCAGAGCTGACAGGGCGATGACCAGGCTGGGGATGCGGGCGTGGAGATGAAATCGGTACATGAGAATACTCCTTCAAAAAGTGCTATTTCGTTTCCATCGAGCCGATGTGGCTCGAACTAGATTTGGAATCGCGGAATACAGCGCATTCCTCAATCGCCACCTGAAAAAGGCGATAGATTCGCGTTGAGTACTTGCTTCCATGCAATCCTCGAAACGGCTGAAGACTAGCTAACCGTTACTGCTTGCGACGCGTCCGGTCGGCGTTGGCTTCATTGGCCGGGGGAGATTCCCCCCGCGGCGGAGGCTCGGCGGGAATCGCGCGACCGTGAGGGTCGGTCGCCGACGGGACTTCCTCGGCCAACTGGCTTCGCATGCTCGGATCGAGAAAGTGCTCGACCCGCTCGGCCGCGTCGTGCAAATGGTCCGGCGGCAAGTCGAAATGCTTCGCCATGTAACTTTCCCAAAGGCGGT
>JASMLW010000026.1 GCA_030748485.1 Pirellulaceae bacterium | reverse complement strand
GGTGGAACGCGGTGGCGCGGGGCGACGCGGGAATGGAGCGTTGGTTGCAGCTGGAACGCCTGGTTCACCCGTGCTCAAGCACGGGCCTATGCCGCCTGCGGCGGATGGGGGCGTAAACGCCCCTGGTCGTGCGCGGCGGCGTCCCAACATGGATCGGCTGGCCTCGCGAGGCGTGTTGTTCACCAATGACGCCTTTGAAATACTCGCCGCCGGGCAGCGCATGAAGAACGCTTTCGATCCAGCGTCGCGCAGTTGCGTTACTACTGCGAGCGAACCTGTTCGTAAAACTTTGACAACATCTGCTGGAGTTGAATCCGTTGTCTCGTCTGCTCACCGGCAACGTTACTCCATTCGTGCGGATCTTGCTGCATGTCGTAGAGCTCCTTCGCGCCGTTGGCGTAGCGGATGTAGCGCCAGCGTCGCGTGCGGAGCGATGCGTTGCCTCGGTCAAACATCGTGACGACGGCGCGACCGGTGGCTCGTTCGGGATCTCGCAACAGCGGCACAAGAGATTGGCCGTCCAGTTGGCCCGGAGCGGCGACGCCGCACAGTTCGGCGAGAGTGGGATAGAGGTCGATCAGGCTGACGGGTTGATTGCAGCGCGATCCGGCGGCGGCAAAGCGCGCAGCTAATCTCCTCGGCGGAACAACAATCAACGGCACTCTTGTGGATCGCTCCCAACCGGTCCATTTCCCCCAATGCTGTTTCTCGCCCAAATGCCCATCCGTGATCGGACCACAGCACGATCACCGTGTTGTCGGCGAAGGGAGAACGGTCGAACGCGGCCAGCAGCCGACCGATCTCGTGGTCGACGTACGTGACGCAGGCAAGATACGCCTCGACGGCCGCGCGCCACTGCTTGTGCTTCACAACGGTTGCGTGGCTGCCGGCGGTGACGGGCTCGAGAGCCCACTTTTGGGCGACTGGACTGAGGTCTTCGAGGTCCTCACTCTTCACCTGAGGAAGCCGGCCTGGATCGTTCTTGAAGCGATCGAAAAACCGCTGGGGCGCCCACAGCGGGATGTGCGGCCGATAGTACCCGACGCCGAAGAAGAACGGCTCGCCGTCGAAGCCGTCCTTGGCGCTTGGTTTGCGGTCGGACGGCATTCGATTCAACGGCAGGACGACGGTCCGTCCACGACTATCCTTGAGAACGGGGCGAGGATGGAGGGCGCCTTTCGTCGGCAACTCGTCGTCTGTGTACTGAACGTCCTGCTTGGAAAACGGACTCCACCGCTGCTCGACGCCAAAGTACTCGCCGCGAAGTGAATCGTCCCGACGACGTCCGTTGCCGTCCGGACGCTGCGATCGGCTTACGGATCGACCAGTTCAATCGTTCGTGAGTTCCGGTCGATCTTAAAAACGGTTTGGCGGATGTTGCCGCCGGCTCCCTCTTGATAGTGGATGCAGAGGACTCGACCATCGTCCAATTCCACAAATGACGGATACGCGCCGCCCGCGAAGTCAATCATGCGGGGCGGGCTCCACGTCTTCCCGAAATCGGTCGATAGAATGGCTCCCGTTCGCACGCCGGGACGTTCGCGATGTCCGCACACCAGCACGTTGTCGGTCGTGAGCAGCAGGCTCGGCGCCTCCCCGCGCAGCAGGCGAACAGGCTCGGTCCACGTGCGCCCCCTGTCGCTGGAAACCATCTGGCACATGCAGGGCCGCAGCATGCAGAACAAACGGCCATCCGGCAATTCGATCACGTCGGGTTCGCAGTGGTGGTGATCTTCGGAGATCATGCTGATGTCGCCCCACGTCGCGCCGCGGTCAGTCGAACGAGCCAACGCGCTGCGATAGGGCTGGTCGTCGAATTGGCCGTAGATCGGCAAGACCCACGTTCCGTCGGAGAGCTCGCGGACCGGTCGCGTTGTGGCGTTGATCGCTTTGAACTCCTCGCGGATGGGACGTTCATTCGATGCTGTTTTGGCGGGCGGACCAGCTCGAGCGATAACGTCTTGCTTCTCTTTCTCCGAGTACCAAGGCGCGGGAACGACGGCTGGCTTCGCCTCCCACGTCTCGCCGTTGTCGAGACTCCGCAGCGTGCGAACTTCGCAGACGCGGCCGCGTTCGTACCAAATGGTTCCATAGTACGAGCAGACCACCGTGCCATCGCTCATTTGACTGATGCTCGGATCGCGCTCGCCGGTTGGACCGTCGATGAGCGTGTTGGGCTTTGACCACGTTTTGGCGTTGTCGGTCGATCGCATGAGACAGATGCGGCCATGTTTCGGCAAATCGGGATGCGGCCAGCCCATGTGATCTCGGCCGGCGTAGAACACGACGAGTAGATCTCCGTTTTTCAAACGACAGACGCCCGGAAACCCTTCGTACGTTCCCCACTCGCCGCGGCTGGTGATTGTGCGGACCTTGCGATTGATCGTTTCGCCCGCAGTGCCGTGTAGCTTGTACTTTGGCAACACGCGGTCGTAGACCTTCACTTCGTCAATGACGCCTTTGAAATACTCGCCGCCGTCCGGAGCCCCGATGCAGCGGCCGATCGCCAGCGACGTTTCGTTGGCCTTCAAGATGGAGACAAACGGGCGTTCGCTGACGAGTTTGCCATTGACGAACACGCCGACGCGCTGGCCGTCGCACACCCCGACGACGCGCGACCACTTTTCAAACGGAATCGGAACTTCGTGCGTGCGCCAAGGTCCGGCCTCGAACATCACCTTGCTGTGGTCCCACGGCGTGCCCATTCGCAAGTTGTAGTTGCCGCGATAGCGATAGCCCTTGGACACGATCGTCATACTCGCATGACGCGTGTTCTCTGGTCTGACCCACGCTGCGATCGTCAGCCCCGTCGTCAGATTGAGTGACTTGGCGGAGCCACAATCGATCCAGGCGTCCTTGCCGTTGAACCAGAGACCGCAGCCGACCTTTCCTTCTCGCCACTGGGCGTTGATGATCTTGCCGTGATTCTCGTTGCCCGATGAGTCGCCGGCGACGACGCCCTCGCCCTCGTCAAACGACCACGACCCGACCAAACCCACCGACTCTTCGCCGGCGGCGCTTGTCGCACAGAGAAAAGCAACAATCACAGCGAAGGGAGATTTCGAGATCACTTGACGGTCCTCTCTAACGTTGCCCTCTCTCTCCAACTCTTCTCGCGACGCACGTAAAGCCGCAGCAACACGAATTGAAAACACAGCAGCAGAAACGCGGCGCCGATTCCCGTGGCCATGGAAATCGCCCGGACTTGGCTCACCGCACTGGCGAAGACGGCCCGAGACTTCAAGTCAGGGGTCGGAACAAGCGAGCCGTACATCGTGGACATTAAACTCTCCGTCCCCGAGCAGCACACCCAAGAAACAGCGCCCACGATGATGTAGAACAGCCGCCGGATTCGTGCTCAGGGCCGTTCAGGGTCGTTCCAGATCGCCGCGATGTTTTGAATGGAACGTCGATTGTCGCGACTTCGTCGCGAAGTCCTGCCCGGCAGGCAGGACCTACTAAAGTTGCGGCGCTGATGACGAGACGCATCTTCCGCTCGAAGGCCAGCATTGATCTCTTGTCGCTCTCGTCCATCTTTCAACACCGCCGGTCGAATGGAGTCCGATGAGACGTTGACGAAACAAAAAGCTCATCACTCTTTCTTGGCCAGCTTCTCGAGCGATTCACGGGCGTAGCGATTGAGCTCGAACTTGCCGCGGAGAACCGACTTCGCGTACTTTGCCAGGGCAGCCTTCCGTTCCGCGTCATCTCCCGCCCATTTGGTCATTTGCTTCTCGACGGCGGCGACGCGTTCCTCAGTGATCCGCTCGCCAACCGTCATGCTCAACATGAGTTCGCCCAGTTGAGCGTTCGAAGCGAGCTTGAAGATGGGGTGGTTTCGCCTGGCCGTATTGCGCCGCTTCTGGCGCGCGGCTCGCATCTCGGAGCGGATCTTGTCGGATGGAGGTTTTGGTTTGCCGAGCGCGTCGGCCAGCGAGCCGAGGATCTTCGGCGCGTCGGTCAGATTGGGCTGTGTCAGCACATGGTTGCCGACGACCTTGTTGTCTTTGGCGATCAGAATGGTCATCGCCACATTGCGATTCAATCCGTACGGTCCCGGTCCGTCCGGCCCATCCAGCGAGATACACATTGGCGACTTCGCAAAGAGAGGCACTCCGGACCAGCGTTTGACGATCTGTTCCGTCTTGTCGCGATCGTCGGTCAGGAGAACGTAATGGCTGGAGAGCTTGTCTTGTCGGTGCGCGTACCATTCCAGGTGCATCATCAATCCGACGCCCGGTTCGCTGATCTTGTGCAGGAAGATCAGCATGGTGAAGTCGCCTTCTTCGTCGACAATCTCGAGCTCCTCCACTTTCTTTGGGCTCGTGACTTGCAGCACTTTCAGCGGAGCGAGCGCTTCACCTGGCTGAGGTCCGGAGAACAATTCGTCCTCAGCGCTCGCAGCGCCGGCAAACGAGACTCCCGCCATTACAATTGCCAACGCGGCCGATGCGAGGTAGCGCATGGTTAGCTCCTGTCCGAACTGGGCTGTCGTTTTGTGAGACGGGACTAGCCTTTGGCTTGTCCCGCGCCGCTGGGCGCAGCGTGTTTCGTTCCGCCCATTTTAGTGGCGCCACGATCGTGAATTCCATTCCTTGCTTGAAACAAATTGAATTGCGGACTCGATGGATGACAAACAGTTTGAAGACCTGATCTATGACATGTGGCGAGTTGGATACGATCAAGGTGCTCGAGAAACTGTGCGAATCGAACGCTGACGACGGCGATGGCAGGCCGCTGTCGACGATCGCGCAGGAGTCGATCGACAGCATCAGAGGCCGACTAGCCGACCACTAGGTGTCTGTGGGACGCCGGTACATTTGAGCGCGTTGTGGCGCTCCGCTGCGGCACGGGACAAGTGCGATTCCTGTCCTTCAGTCACGACAGCGCCCTGCTGGCCGGCGGTGTCTACACGGGCCGGCCGATCGTTTGGGGCCTGGTTCACCTCCGCCAGAACGCTAAGCCACATGAAGCTCGATTGGTGAGCCAGCCGAATCCGGGCCATCCGTCGGAGCTCGAACCACCGGCGCCGAGGCAGCAGGACCTGTCTTGAGGTGGCGTCTGGAAAACGGCAGGCTTTATCACAGTGCCTCGAACGCACCGTGCAAATACGCTTCGGCGTTTCACGCCGACGCAGAATGGCACGGTTAAGTTTCAGGCTGAAGTAGTGTGACCAATCGAATCAACTGGTTCACTCGTCGTCACGGCGAGTCGGCCTGTATTCAATGTCGTATGAGGCCAGAGTCTTGACGAGCTTTTGCACGTCGTCTGTGAATTCAAGAGGATGATTCTTGAGTCCTGGGTCAGAGAAATCGGCGTGAACGTCCATTACGGAGTTGTGAAAATGGAACCATAGCCGGTGCTGGTCTCTCGTCAGACCATGACGTCGAGCACGCGACAACCCTAGAGATGACATAGATTGGCCAGCTCGCAGCAGGCGGTCGTAGCCTGCGTCTCGCATCGCACGAATGAGAGCGAGGACTGAATCAGAGAATTTGCACCAATCCTCTTTGTAGAAGTCTTCAATGCGGTCCCAACTCTGGATGAATTCGCCCTCGATTGGGCTTCCGTTTTCGTAGTAGTCTGCGAGTTCGCCAATCTGCAGCCAGGGAAAGTTGACCCGCATTGAGGATGGCGTCGACCTGAAGCATAGCCAGTTCTCAAGCACGGCTGTCAATTGCGAAATGTCATCAGCTCGAAACCCGAACAGGTGGCATTCGTCCCAGGAGAATTTTGCGTCGGGGTGTTCGTTCGTGCCGTAGAAGGATACTTCGCAAGAACGGTCGTCGAGTCGAAAGCGAAGACTGTAGATGTCACCAGCGTGACAGTGAAGCGTAGTGTTGCTGATATCTCGTAAGTCAGGCACTTCCGCTTTTATCGCATCACGTATCTTGGTGAGTGCTCTCTTCGTCCTATCCACGAAGTCATATTTGGAGTGCAGATAAGCAGTGTCCATTCCATCTAGCCAATCGGCAACTGAATCAATGGTTTCATCTCGTGATGTCGTTCTGCCTATAGCGAGGGTATCCCCCTTGCGAACAAATGC
>JASMLW010000025.1 GCA_030748485.1 Pirellulaceae bacterium | reverse complement strand
GAAATCGCCCGATCGCGCAAACGATGGAACAACCATCGTCCGCAAAGTCTATGGGGAGGGCCGCAACGGCTCGGAGGTTGTCCTGATCGAGATCCACGGCGGCGGCCACACTTGGCCGGGGCAGCGGACTCGTGTTCGATTTCTGGGTAAGACCACCATGAACATCTCGGCCAATAAAACGATGTGGGAATTCTTCCAAAAACACCCGATGAAGTGAGAAAGTTCGAGCGATGTCGGCAAAACAAATTCATGAAGTGTTTCCGTACCTGTGCGTCCGCGCGATCAGTTTTACGGAGAGCGCTCGTCCAGGGTGCGCGACCCGTTCGGTCACGAATGGCTGCTCGGCTCCCACATCGAAGATGTTACGACCGCACAAATGCAACGCCGCTTCACGGCCATGTTCGAACAGCCATGAACGAGTCCTTAATTAGAAGCTGATCTTCGACTGCATGGCGACGGTTTTGCCGGCCGGTGTAAAGGTAAAGGTGGCCTTGATGTTCGCCGGTTTGCCTCCGGCCGCTTTGGAGGCGTTGGCCCCGGCCGCGGTAAGCGCGACGCTCATCGGGTTGGCGGCCGGTACGACGAATGCCTTGCCTTGCTTCTTTGCGATCACGACAACTTTCGCCGGCAAACCGAATTGCTTCAGCACGTTGCCTTCCGAGCCGTTCATGTTGAACGTGACCGTCGCGACGTTGGCTCCCGCAGCTTGCCGCCACTCGAACGACGTCGCCAGCCCTTTGAACGCCGTCGTCACCGGATGGGCTCCGTTGGCTTCCGACTGCTTCGCCATGGGATCTCCCGCCACGTCCGCGTCGCCCGGCTTGTTAGCGGGAGGAGCCGGATTGAACTGTCCGCTCCGCATCGCGGCGATGACGAAAATCGACAGGGTGCCAAAGTTGCGGGACGACAGCCGATCCGCGTTCCGCCACAACCACTGATAGCGAATGTCGGCGTAGTCCGGCGGCAGAATCGTGTAGACGACGCGAATGCTGATCACGCGGCCGAACCGATCCCAGAAGAAGGGCCCCTGCCGCGGGTTGCGGTTGCCGATCGCGGGCAGCGAAATCGACAGCCACAGATCGATCAAACGCCGCACGTCCGGGTTGCGCCAGGCGCGCCTTCCCCGCCAGATAGCGACCCCGTCTCGCGGCAGTGTCGGATTGGTCGGATTCGGTCGCGGTTCGATCAAGGGCGTGTCCGGATTGGGCCGCGGCACGCCGTTCTCGCGGCGTCGCTTCAATTCTTCGACTGCGGCGGCGGCGTCGATCAACGGCCCGATCGGCTTGTCGGTTGTCAGTTGCTCGCCGGTCGAGATCAGAATGTCGGCGGCCTCGCGACGTGATAACTCGGGGTCGATCGTTTTCATCAGTGCAACCACGCCGGTCACATGCGGCGCCGCCATCGACGTCCCTTGCATGGTCCCGTAGGGAACTTGCGGGTTGGCGTAGGCGTTCCAGATCTGCTGTCCCGGCGCGGACACGGTCGTGAAATCGCCGTAGTTCGACGCGGCCCCGCCGCCGAAGATCGCGCGGCCGTCGTCTTTGTTGGTCGCGGCGACCGAAATGACACGCCGTGAATACGAAAAGTTATCGAACTTGGCCGGCAGGTCGTCGTTGCCCGCCGACTTGACTACGATCACTCCTTCACGCAACGCTCGGTCCAGCACGCTGGCGTAGTTGTCGTACAGACTCCGTTGCGTCCAATTGACGATTTGCGCTTCGGCGCGATCGCGAGCCTCATCGTTCGTCGGCTGACGCCATGACTGCAGCATATCGGCCGGTGGCGGACCGCCAATGCTGTAGTTGATCACCTTCGCTTCGCGATCGATCGCCTGGTTGAGGGCCTGCACCAATTCCCAATGCTGGCCGATGATCCGCTGTGAATTCTCAACGTAGTTCAGTCCCTGGATCGGGATGATCGGACTGTCCGGCGAGACGCCGGCGGTACCGGCGGCGTTGCCGGCCTTTCCCGCAGCCGTTCCCGCGACGTGCGTGCCGTGCTCGGTGATGTACGTGTCGGACAGTTTTCCTTTCCGTTTCACTTTCACTAGCCCCGTCTTCATCGCGGCCGATCGATTGAACACGCTGTACGGCTTTTCCAGTTTGTCCGCGAACTCTTCGTGCTCTGTCCGAATCCCCGAATCCACGATGCCGATCTTGGCTCCGCCCGTGGTCAGATCCCAGGCCTTGAGGACATTGATGCGGCGGAGGTTCCACCCCTTGTCGCTGTCCTCCGCTAAGGCCGGGTCGTCAAAAGTCCGCTGCAATGTCTGCACGTGATTGACCGCACACGTCTCCACGTAGGGATGGATTCCCAATCGCAATCGACATTCGTGCAACGCGTCAACCGGTACGCTCACGCGATAGGTTCGCGCCGTGGGGATCGCATCCAGAATGCGGGTCTTGTGACCGAGACTTTGCAGCGCTTTCTCCAGGTCAGCGCGTTTCGCATCTCGATGAACGGTCACCACCAATTCGCCTGGCACGATATCCGCATCGAGCAGCGCGTCGTGCTCGATCCGCGTGGCGGCCGGCGCAGCTGTCTGAGCGCTGGCTGGAGCCGCCACCGCGGCGCCGCCGGCGAGGATCAAGGCGAGCTGCAGTGTTCGGCGGAAGCTGGATTGAGGATGTCGTATCATCTTCGAGTCCCTTAGAGCGGGTGACGCGGTTTATTGAAGGAAGACGTGAGGAGCAATTGACGCTGGGTGCGCCGGCGAATGCTTGTTCATTTCGGAATGCGCACCAGCGCGACTTTTCGACCGGCGAACGTGCCGTTGGCGACCCCCGCATCGGCGCTCAGCGTCACCGCGCCGATTTGTCCTTGAGCTCGAAAGGAGAGTTGGTCGCCGACTCGTCGCCCCTCAGCCAATTCGACAATCGCGCATTGAACGCCGTCTTTCTTGAATTCCGTGACGACCCACAGCCAGCCGGTGACCGCGCTGCCGTCGCGTTGAATCATCGCTTTGGCGATGACGCTCTCGTTGACGGCGAAGGGGCTGAGTCCGCGCCACGTTCCTTGAAACCCCGCCTCGCGGTAGCGCCGCGCTCGGGCCGCTCGCTCGCGATCGCGTTTCAACTTCGCCGCCGCGGTCAACGTGCCTGTGGAAACAGCTCGAGACATGTCGAGTGTCGGGCGTTTGAGAAACACGCTCTCGCCGACCACCGCGCCCGCCAACGGGCTGCCCGCCTCTTGCGGCGTCTCGATCGTCTTTCCACTCGGCCGTAAGTCGGCGTCGACATCGCCGCTGACGGCTGGCGATTCGCTGGTCATTGATTCATAAAGGAGGGAGCCGCCGACCGCAGCCGCCGCTAACGCCCCCACAGCCAGCATCGCTTTGGCGTCCATTTGTCTCTCCTGCTTTCTCGAGGCGCGGAGCCCCGCAAAGATGTTCGAGTCCTAAAACTGCGACGACTGAGGGATGAGTGAGACCTTCACTTTTCCACCGAGCTTGCTGGGCATCTCCAGCGTGCCGTTCAACCAGGCGGTCTGCTCGTCAATCTGCAACGTTCCCGCGACAGTGCCCGAGCCGCTCTCGTAGCTGACCGCAAAGTCGCCGTCGGCATCCGCCACTTTCACGTCCGCCGTCCTTTCATTGCTGCGGCCGTCGAGAAAGGAGACTTGGCCGGAAAGTCCGTCGACGTTTTCGATGATCAGCAGTTGGACGATCGCGCCCGGCTTTCGCGAGACGATGCGCGGTCCGGCGCCAGCCCAACCCTTTCGCCAGAGTTCGCCGGAGCTCTTCTGACCTCGCGCCTGTGGCAAAAACGAATCGGCTCGGTCGCCGTCCCGAGATTGCGGAACATCCAGAGGCGACTTCTTTTTCTTGTCCGCTTGCTCCTTCTTGGCGAGTCGCATTCGCCAGCCCGGCGCGGTCGATGGGCGATCCGCGAAAAACCGGCCCAGTTGGCCCGACAGGACGTAGACGCCCAGCGCCAGCAACAGCAAAACGACTCCGCCCGCGACGATCCGTGGGCCATTGGCCGCCACACGAGCCCAGACTCCCACTCCAGCTTCGGCGCCGGCGGCCACTTCGACGGCGGCCGCGGATTCGGCGGCCACGGCCGCATTCACTTCCGCGGTTGTCATGCCGGCGACCCGAGCCGCTTCAGCGGCGGCGGCGCGTAGCGAGACGGCTTCCGCTACTCCCGCCGCCTCGGCCGCGGCGGCTTCCGATGCGGCCGCCGTGGCGGCGATGCGATTCGCCGCCGTGCGGGCCAGACCGCGAGTCAACTCGGAACCGTTCGCAATCTGGTGCTTGAGCCCGCTCCTGATCGCCTCGGCCTCCAACCCGTGCTCGGCGGCGTAGCGGATCAAGTACTCGCCCCCGGAAGCGGCGAGTCTCTTCAAGACGGGAATACTAAGTTGAACTGGTTCAGACATCGCGGCCACCGCATTTGCTGCGCTCCGCTCACCGCACGACGACTGGAGCGAGGCTGGGAGTTTCAGCCGCCGAAAGAACGGCTCTACACAAACACTCAACAAACGCGGGCGCAGCACGACACGGATTCAGGCTCTTTTTGAAGAAATCAGGCGGGAGGTGTGGCAGGACGCCGGCGAGTCAGAGAGTCAGAGGGGCGTTTACGCCCCATTCCGCCGCAGGGGCCGAGTTTGGAATGACTAAGGACTAAGGACTAAGGACTAAGGACTAAGGACTAAGGACTAATGACTAAGGAATGACGAAGGACTAATGACTAAGGAGGACGTCGCCGCGCACGACCAGGGGCGTTTACGCCCCATTCCGCCGCAGGCGGCATAGGCCCGCCCTTGAGGGCGGGTGAACCAGGCGTTCCGGCTGCAACCAACGCTCCATTCTCGCGTTAACCCGCGCCACCGCGTTCCACCCTCGCGTCGCCCCGCGGCACCCCGTTCCACCCTCGCGTCGCCCCGCGCCACCGCGTCCCATTCTCGCCGCGCACGACCAGGGGCGTTTACGCCCCATTCCGCCGCAGGCGGCATAGGCCCGTGCTTGAGCACGGGTGAACCAGGCGTTCCAGCTGCAACCAACGCTCCATTCTCGCGTCGCCCCACGCTACCGCGTTCCACCCTCGCGTCGCCCCGCGCCATCGCGTTCCACCCTCGCGTTGCCCCGCGCCACCGCGTTCCACACTCACAGCACTCACGTTGCCCGCGCATTGCGTTCCAGCCGCCGCGCACGACCAGGGGCGTTTACGCCCCATTCCGCCGCAGGCGGCATAGGCCCGTGCTTGAGCACGGGTGAACCAGGCGTTCCAGCTGCAACCAACGCTCCATTCTCGCGTCGCCCC
>JASMLW010000024.1 GCA_030748485.1 Pirellulaceae bacterium | reverse complement strand
TGTTCGCGCCGTTTGCGGAGCAGATCGATAACGCGACGACTTACCAGCGTCCGCAGCCAGGCTTTGAAGCCGCCCTTGCTCTTGTCGTATTCGAAGTGGGGAATCTGGCGAACGATGGCTTCGTAGCAAGTCGCTCTCACTTCCTCCGCGTCTTCGTGCGACAGACCACGCGCTCTGGCGAACCGGTAGAGCAACGGGGCGTAAAGGTCGTGGAAGGTGGACCACGCCTGCGTATCGCTGGCGTGGCGAATGCGAATCAACAAACTGGCTCGTGTCGTGTCCATCCGCGTTCGCATTAGTAGTGAAGAACTGCGCTGCCCATGGCGGACCCTTGGCCGATGATGACTGAGTCGAATTCACTCGGCGTCGTCGGCCGCCGTTGGCTCGCCGCCGTCCCAAAAGACAAGCTGCCCATTTTGCAATCCGCCGACAAGGAAACGACCATCGGGCGAGAAGACAATACGTTTAACAAGGCCCGAGTAGCCGTGCAAGGTCGCCAGCGGCAGGCAATGTTCGGCGTCCCAAATCTTTACTGTTCGATCGTTCGAGGCCGTCGCCATTCTCGAGCCATCCGGGCTGAATCGAATCACGAACACCTCATCGGTGTGCCCTTGCACCTGCGCCGTCAATTCTCGCTTCTCGACATCCCACAACAGCGTGTCGCCGGTTCGATTGCTGGTGGCGAGCAAGTCTTCCGTCGGATGGAATTCGAGCGAGTAGTCTTCCAGGATCACGCCGCCGCGCTGGACGGATCCGATCTCCCTGCGACTGGACGATTCAAGAACAGTCGCAAAGAAGTGACCGCAGCAAGCGAAGTATCGCCCCTTGGGACTGAACACCACACTGTGAATGTGGTCTTGCTGTCCCGTCGACTGCTTGCCTGAGGGTGTGAGCACGGCCAGTTCTTCGCCCGTCGCGGAATCCCAAACGCGAAGCGTGCCGTCGCGCGATCCCGAAATCAGCGACCTTCCGTCGGGGTGGAACGCCACGCCCTGCACAAGGTCTGTATGTCCGGCCAGAACGAGTCGTGGGTTGGTGTTGTCATCGATGTCCCACACCTTCACCGTCTTGTCGAACGAGGCCGACGCGATCTGCGTCCCGTCGGGAGAGAAGTCGAGAGACTGAACGGCTCGTTCGTGCCCGCGGAATTCGCGAATCAACTCGCGAGTCTGAAAGTCCCAGATCTTGAACGTCCGATCCGCGGACGAAGTCGCCAGCAGCGCTCCGTCGCGATCGAAGACGATATCCGTTACCGCAGTTTGCACGGTCGACTTGCCTGTTACATCCGTGACCGTTTCTCCATGAGCGTCGATCGTGGGGACCGAATTGTCGCTCGACGCGTCCCAGATCTTGACGGATTGGTCCCAGGAACTCGAGAGGATCCGTTGATCATCGGCGGCGAAAGTGACGCCCGTGACAGCCCATTCGTGACCGAGATACGCAGTCAATTGTTGGCCCGATTTCGCATTCCACAATCTGACCGTCTTGTCTCGCGACGCCGTGACGACGCGCGTGCCGTCCTGACTGAATTGCGCCGCCAGGACTCGCGACCCGTGCCCGTGAAACTGGGCTAACGGCGTTGCTGATTCAACTTCGTAGGTGTTGACAACGTGTGCGCGTGTGACTGCGACGAAGCGCTTGTTGTCGGCGCTGAACGCCAGGAACTCGGCGTGCGAAATCTCTCGGATCTGCTCGCCGGTCTGTGGGTCCAGGAACTGCGTGCCCTGTCGATCGTATGTCGCCAACAGCACATCGTCGGGACTGTAGGCGATTCGAAACGCGGGGTCGCGAACGGGAATTCGACGAACGACTTTGAACTCCTCGATGTCAACGAACACCAGCGCGTTGTCCGAGGGTGGTTCGTCTCCAAACGCCCAGAACGAGATGGCCAACTCCGACCCATCACTTCGAAACGCGACGTCGGGCACGCGTTCGGTCGGACCGGCAAACTCAAAAACCAACTCCCAATCGGGCAGCCTCCAGACGCGCACCGTCTTCGCCCAATCGCCCACGGCCACAAGTTTTCCATCGGGGCTGATGTCCAGACTCCAGGTCGGAGCCGGCAGTTCAAGTTTCTTTATTTCGTCGCCGGTCTCCGTATTCCAAACTCGCACTGTTCTGTCCCAGCCGGTGGCGATGGCCCAGGGGCGATCGGGAAACACCTGAACGTCCTCCACATAGCTGCGGTTCCCGGCGAGCGTGCGCAGGCTGAGATCCAAACGACGTCGAAAGTGGCGCCACTCCCACCCGCGTTCCTTTTCAGGCGCCCGCTCCAACCGCAGCCGCGCGTCGGCGACATCCGGAATCTGCAAAGCCAGACCGGCCGCGGAGAGATTGCCCGCGTACGCTTGAAAATCGGCTTCGTCCCGCTGCCGGTTCGCCTCGATCCGATCGGCCTCCGATTTCTCTTTGGCCTTTTGAGCCGCGACACCCGCCTCGACCGCATCCTCCCTATCGATTCGAGCGCGGCGCAGGGCAGCGAGAGACAGGACTAGCGATAAAACGATGATCACGAAAGACGCCGCGATCATGGACACTGCCGCGCGGTATCGGCGGAGCGCTTTACGGAGCACGTACCAACCGCTGTCGCGCTTCGCGTCGATCGCTTCGCCGGCCAGATAAAGACTGACGTCTTGAGCAAGTTGTTCGGCCGATTGATAACGCCGCGCCGGCTCCTTCGACAGCGCCTTGAGCGTGATCGTCTCAATCTCGTCGTCGACGTGCGAGTGCATCCGCGACAGTCGTTTGGCGGGCGCGTGGCGGATGTTGTCGAGGACCGTGTTGAGCGATCTCCTGACATCGTACGGATACTGCCCCGTCAGCATTTCAAACAAGACAACGCCGAGCGAATAGACGTCGGTGCGGACATCCAGCTCTTCGGGGTCACCGCCCGCCTGCTCAGGCGATGCATAGGCCAGCGTGCCGAGGAACTCGCCCGGAACCGTGCGATTCACATCCGCCGGCTCGGAATTGGCGAGTTTCGCGAGACCGAAGTCCAGCACGTGCGGTTCGCCCTCCTCGTCAACCAAGATGTTGCCCGGTTTCAAATCGCGATGAATGACGCCGCGGGCGTGCGCGTATCCGACCGCCCGGCAGACTTTTTCGAACAATCGCAAGATCTGCCGCGTCGATCGGCGGTGCTCGGCTGGCCGGTTTCCGTCGCCGCGGATCGACGCCGCATGCTCATCAAGCGTTTCGCCGTCGATGAACTCCATCGCGTAAAACTTCCGCCCGCCGCTCGAACCGCTGTCGTAGATCGTCACGATGTTCGCATGCCGCAGACTAGCGACCAAGTCGATCTCGCGTTCAAAACGCAACTGCTGTTTCTGCGATGCGAAGTTTCCTTCGAGGAGCAGTTTCAGCGCGACTGTCCGCTTCGTGGCGATCTGCCGCGCCTTGTAGACGACCCCCTGTCCGCCGCGAAACAGTTCGCCCAGGATCTCGTAGCCATCGATGGCGTCGGCTGCCGGGGCCGTGAATGACGATTTGTCGTCGGCCGTCTTGGATGTCGACGGCGGTGCGTCGCCGTTATCTGCGACCGCCTCCTTGAGTTCCTCGAAAAGTCGCTGGTCGTCCACCGCGCGGCGGCACTCAGCGCACGCCAAGATGTGAGCCTCGGCGAGCGCTTTCGTTTCGCTCGTCATCGCGTCTGCGGTGAATCTTTGCAGATCTGACGGAGTGAGGCAGTCAATCATGAAGATCAGTGATACAGGTGGCTGGTCACTGTGGCGGTTGGAATCTAGTCTAGCTATAGCTAGTCATTAGTCGCTAGAGGCTGTTTCAAAACCTTGTACGATGGCCTTCCAAGGCCGTCGATTTTGGAAATCCTCGGGAAACGACGGCCTTGGAAGGCGCCTTGGAAGGCCATCGTACGGCAAGACATCGGTTTTGAAATGCGCTCTAGTCACTAGTCATTCATTAGTCCTTAGTCATAAGGAAATGACGAATGACTAGGGAGGGAGGGAGCCGGCGTTGGGCGCGACTAAGGAGGCAGGACGCCGGCGAGTCAAAGAGTCAGAGGGGCGTTTACGCCCCATTCCGCCGCAGGCGGCATAGGCCCGTGCTTGAGCACGGGTGAACCAGGCGTTCCAGCTGCAACCAACGCTGCACCCTCGCGTCGCCCCGCGCCATCGCGTTCCAATCTCGCGTCGCCCCGCGCCATCGCGTTCCACACTCGCGTCGCCCCGCGCCACCGCGTTCCACCCTCGCGTCGCCCCGCGCCACCGCGTTCCACCCTCGCGTCGCCCCGCGCCACCGCGTCCCATTCTCACGTGGCTCCGCGCCATCGTGTCCCACTCGCGTCGCCCCGCGCCATCGCGTTCCACACTCGCGTCGCCCCGCGCATCGCGTCCCAT
>JASMLW010000023.1 GCA_030748485.1 Pirellulaceae bacterium | reverse complement strand
AAGGACGGCGAGTGCGGCGTTCGCCACGCGGCGTAGCAAGTAACGACTGCGCTCGTGCTCGCCGCCGCCGCCGAACTCAATTGTCTGGCCACGGAGATAACGCCGATGTTGTTGAGCGAACCGCCCAGGACTCAAGCCGATTTGTTGTTTCAGATCGGCGGCATCCCCGTGCGAGTTTCGCCCTTCTTCTGGCTGGTCGCGTTGCTGCTCGGCGACACCAGCAGCGGCGCGAACTTCGTGATTTGGATAGCCTCTGTTTTCATTTCCATCCTCATTCACGAGTTGGGACATGCGGTGTTGATGCGTCGTTACGGGTTCGCGCCTCGCATCGTGCTGCACCACATGGGTGGTCTCGCGATTCCCGATCAAAAAACGTCCGGCGGCGTTAAGTCGGGCCCGTGGACTCAGATCATTATTTCATTGGCCGGACCAGCGGCGGGTTTGGCGCTGGGCGCAATCGTTTTCGTTCTGGCCAAGCAGCAGGACTTCACCTGGAGATGGGAACCTCCGTTTATCAGCGCCCGGCACGAGGCGGACCACCTGGCGGTCGTCGTTGGCGACTTGCTCTACATCAACGTGCTCTGGAGCATCGTCAATCTGTTTCCCGTCCACCCCTTGGACGGAGGCCAGGTGGCGCGCGAGCTGTTGCTGATGCACAACACTCGTCAAGGAATCGTCCGCTCGTTTTACTTGAGCATCGGAACGGCGGCCGCGGTGGCGATCGGATTTGTGGCAGTCGGTCAATGGACGGCGGCCCTGCTGTTCTTCGTGCTCGGCGCTTTGAACGTCGTTAATCTGCGCCAGTTTCGCCAGTTCGGGGGTGGTGGCGGTTCTGGCGGCGGTCATGGCGGAGGCGGCGGAGGAGGCGGCGGCTATGGCGGAGGCGGCTATGGCGGGGGCGGCTACAACGACTCATACGGAAGTGGCGCGGACGACGAGGGTTACGGCGGCCATGGCGGTGGTGGATACTCGGATCGATCCTGGTGACCAACCCCCTCGACGGGCGGTTGTGCTGGGCGCGAGTAACGTGATGTGGGGATTATCGCCGCTGGTGACGGCCGCGCGATGCGCCTGGGGAACTCCGCTCGACTTGATGATTGCGGCCGGGCATGGCCGATCCTACGGAGTGCGAATCCGAGTTTTAGGGCGGGCTCTGCCAGGAATCTTGGATTGCGGCGTGTGGGACGCGCTGCGATCGAGTCCGGCGGCTCCGACAGCGGCGCTGATCACCGACATCGGCAACGATCTGCTTTTTGGAGTGAGCTCGACGACGATTGTGCGCTGGATCGAGAGGTCGATCGAACGCTTGTCGGAGCACTCCGAGACGATCACGGTCGCCGGTCTACCGGTAACGAGCGTGACGGGTCTATCGCGCAGCAAGTTCCACCTCGCGCGCCGTCTGTTGTTCCCTCGATCTCAACTGACGTACGAAACGGCGATGCGCGAGTGCGTCGAGCTAAACGATCGAGTTGCCGACTTGGCGGAAAAAAAATCTCTAAGTTTTGTCATTCCAAAAAAAGATTGGTACGGGATCGATCCCATCCATGTACGTCGATCACTGCGCCGCAGCGCGTGGGACTACATCTTTAGCGAATGGACAGGCGCCAACGTCGGCGTCGCGATGTCGGCGCGGGAACGACTAAGACTTTGGCAAGCGCGGCCACTGGAGCGCACGTTGTTTGGCGTCGAACAACGCCGCGATCAACCGGCAGTTCACTTGCGAGACTCTTCGACAGTCTCTTTTTTCTAGTCGGCGTTCACCCCTAAAAAACAAGGGTTTCGCCGCGTTTCTCACAAGCCGCGGGAACACATTGGGC
This sequence comes from Pirellulaceae bacterium, assembly GCA_030748485.1. Lineage (GTDB taxonomy): Bacteria > Planctomycetota > Planctomycetia > Pirellulales > Pirellulaceae > JASMLW01. Next base: position 3,912 of record JASMLW010000023.1, on the reverse strand, counting down.
GCGCTTAGCATGTAGTCGCAATGCGCCTGCGCGCGCGGCAGGTGCGATCAGTTCTCGCGAGTTCGGTTTTTGATGCAGCGCTTCGTTACGGCGCTTCAAAAACGGCGCGTTCACTTTCAAATCACGTCGCGCGTCGAATCGAACGACGACGATGCGCAGCGCCGCCGTTTGTTGAGACCGATACCGCGTGGAGCACTTGATGTTGCGTCAAAAAAATGCAACGAGAAATGTGGAAAACATGTTGCATTTAATTCGCGCTTCCGTACAACTACAGCCTTAGGAGTCAAGATTCACGGTGGATTGATGGTTGTTCTTCAATCGACATTCTCAGCCTAAATGGGAACGTGAGTTTTGTGTTGGTCAAGTGTTGCGACTCGATGAGACTTAGGCAACCAGGAAGCAGTCGAGTGAGCGGCGCTGAAACAACTTTTTAGGAGGACGTATAGTGGCCAAGAAGAAGAAAGCTGCCAAGAAGAAGAAGGCAGCGCCCAAGAAGAAGAAGGCAGCCAAGAAGAAGAAGGCGGCCAAGAAGAAGAAGGCGGCGCCTAAGAAGAAGAAGGCAGCCAAGAAGAAGAAGAAGGCAGCCAAGAAGAAGAAGAAGGCAGCCCCCAAGAAGAAGAAGAAGAAAGCAGCCAAGAAGAAGGCCGCAAAGAAGAAGACCGCCAAAAAGAAGAAAAAGAAGTAGTTAGCTGGTTGTTGCCTACCGGCTCCACTTCCAATCGATTGGACTACAACGAGAAAGGGCCGCAGGTTGGATCCTGCGGCCCTAATCTTTTGCGTCGATCTCGCGCGTCGGCCCCCTTCGCCCGGGAGGACTTAAGCCGTTAGTCCGGAGCGGCTTAGGGCGTTATCCGAGAACCGGTAGCGAGGGCCCGGGAGGGCTCCGGCGGGTTGTTTCCGCCAGGTTCTTCACCAGCTGGTAGCCGATCTCTCGAAAATGCGAAGCGGTCATCTCGTCGTCGTGATTCGCGTCCGTGTCGCCCTCGTCCCCGTTGGTGCGAATGCGGATGTTGATCGGGATCTCTCCCAGGAAAGGCGTATCGACCTCCTCCGCTTTCTTTCGCGCGCCGCCGCTGCCGAAGATGTCGTAACGCTTATTGCAATCGGGGCAAACAAAGCCGCTCATGTTCTCCACCATGCCGGCGATCGGAATATTCACCTTGCGAAACATGCCGATCGCTTTGACCGCGTCGAGCAGCGCGACGTCTTGCGGCGTGCAGACGACAACCGCGCCCGTGAGCGGCAACGATTGCGACAACGTGAGTGGAACGTCGCCGGTTCCCGGCGGCATGTCAATGATCAAATAGTCGAGATCTCCCCAATCGGTGTCGCGCAAAAACTGAGTCACGGCGGAGTGCAGCATCGGGCCGCGCCAGATGACCGCTTGATCCGGCGGCACCATGTAGCCGATCGACATGATGGGCATCCCGTCACTCATCACCGGGCGAAGCTTTCCATCTTCACCGCCTAGATCGGCGCGCGACGACGACGTGCCGGTTAAGTGGGGAATGCTCGGCCCGAAAACGTCAGCGTCGAGCAAACCGACTTGGCATCCGGCGCGATTGAGTCCGTACGCCAAACTTGCCGCAACCGTGCTCTTCCCAACACCGCCTTTACCCGATCCGACTGCGATGACGCTCTTCGCCGTCAATCCGATCTGTCCCACCGGCAGAGCGGGGCGTTGGTGAACGGCGCGGCGGACTTCGATCGTCGCGTCGGGGAACGCGGTCCGCAGAACTTGTTCGCATTCGGCGTACACATCGTCTCTGATCAGCGCCGAGTGCGTCGTCAACTCGAGTGTCAGGGCGATCCGTTCATCGGATGCGTCGATCTCCACGACCTGTTCCATCTCGACAACAGAGCGTCCCGTTTCAGGATCCTGAAAGTCTCGCAAGGCTGCGGTTACAGCTTCAGTGTTGATGGGCGCCGCATTCACCATTGGTCTCCTTGAGTTCTCTTAGCTTAGGACTCGCTCCAGGGGAGGCGGTTCCAGAATTCATCTTTCGCTGATTCGTATTTGGGGGCGGGCGCCGAGGCCAGGTGTCTCTCCACGATCGGTTTGATTTCTTCGAGATCTCGTTGTGAATAGACCACGTGGACGGCTCCCGCCTCCCTCCAGACGTTGTTCAATGATCGGCCCGCCGGCGTCGACAAAACGACAGCTCGAGCTCGCGGGAACTGGCTGTCGAGGGCGGCCAAACGGGCGAGCCAGACGACGTCTGAGTCGAACGGCCACTGCAGGCAGATCAGACTGGCGGGAGCTGTTTCCAGTTCCTTCCAGCACGCTCGCAGACTGCGCGTCTCATACACTCGAATGTTGTCGAGCATGCGCCGCAAACTGGCCGCCCAGTCGCCCGTTTGCTCGCAAACAATCAATCGTGCGGTTTCCATTCTGGCGTTCGCGATCAAAAGGTGGGTCAATCCTAGGTCCCGCCAAGCCGCTTGACAACCGGAGGCTCAGCGACGGCGCTCGCCCCACGAAGGAGCCGTCATTCGATGCCGAAATGGGCCATCCGCCGCAGCAGGCGGGGGCGGGAGATCTCCAATAGACGAGCCGCTTGCGCTCGATTGCCGCGCGTCTGAGCGAGAGCGCGGCGAATCACCTCCGCCTCCATCTCCTCCAGGAACTCATCCAACTTGATCGGCTGCGGCTCGCGCTTGGGGTGGGCCGCCTGGATCGCCGCCAGTCGTATCTCCATGGGCAGATCGGCGGATGTCACCCGCGGGCCCGCCGCCATCTCACAAGCATCGAGAACGATCTCGCGCAACGAATCGACGTTCTCCTTGAACTCGTGCCAACACAATTGATCGAGAGCCTCCGGAGTGAATCCCGACAGCGTCCGCTGGCTGTTGGAGTTGTACTCCTCCAACACCGCCTGGCAGAGCAGCGGTATGTCGTCGCGGCGACTGTCCAGCGGTGGCAGATTGATCTCGATCGTACTCAACGTGTTCGCCAGGTCTTCGCGAAATCGATCCTGCTCGACCAGCGAGTCCAGCGGTTGACGAGACGTCGAGATGATCCCCAACTGAAACTCGGGAATATCCAAAACCCCCATCAGCGCCACCTGCGCAGCCGGCGATAACTCGTCGACGTCGAGCAACATCAGCGCACCCGGCTGAAGCTCAACGTCGGGAACGTCCGCTCGGAACGAGGCGATCGTGGTCTGCAGGAGTTCGGCGTCGAGCAATGAACAGGAAAGAGGCACCAGCGGGCGTTCGAGGTTGGCTTCGCTGCCGTAGTAAATCGCTCGCGCCGCGTGCTCGCGTCCACTGCCCGGCGGACCGATCACGAGAACTCGCGTCCGCGTCTGAATCGCCAAATGAACCTGGTCGCGGACACGCTTCATCGCCGGCGTGTCGCCGATCAACTGGGTGAGACTGAACCGCTTGCCGAGTGAGTGCCTGACCGCCGCCAACATCGCCCGTAGCCGCTGCGAATCACTATTCATCTCATCTTGCAGCGCGTCGTGCAGGGCGATCTCCTGTTCGCCGACAATGGCGAGCACCCCCACGTGCTCCACGTCGCACTCGCTGAGCGGCGCAAACAGCACGCGTCGCCGCACGAGCTTTCCAGCGGCGTCCGTGAAACTCAGCACACCGTCCATCCGTTGCCCGGCGAACGCCTCGGGAGGAGGACACAACCCGTCGGCGATCCGCTGCACGGCGTCATCCGCGGCGTCGCCCTGATAGGTGCATGTGAGGTGAGCCAATTGGTCGGCGGCGACGCCCACCCAATCCGCGGCCGCCCGATTGCAGAAGACAACTTGGCGGCTGTCGTTCAGCGCGTAGATCGGCGCACCGCTCGCCTCGAGCAGATGGCTTAGTGCGCGAATCATGGACGGTTTGCGAGGCATCGGGGGAGGGGGGAGGACTAATGACTAAGGACTAGAGGGCATTTCAAAACCTTGTACG
>JASMLW010000022.1 GCA_030748485.1 Pirellulaceae bacterium | reverse complement strand
GGACGAGGTGCAGCATCTAACCGCCCTCTGCCGCGCGAGTGACCAAGGCAGCATCAGCGATTCGTTCCGCAGTGTGCTCGGCGAGGTTGGCGAAGAGCCGGCGGAGGGATTTCTCGAGGCCGGCGTGGAGCAGCAGGATCTCGTCGCCGCCAGTCGCAGTGAACGAAAGAGTCGTCGCCGGGGGCGGGAATTCGAGCAGTGGGGTTAGCCGCCGCCAGGCGTCTTGATTGACAGGTATCGATGAACGGACAGCCACAGAATACAACCAGCCGACCGGCGCGACGATCGTCCGTCCGCCGCTGCCCGCTGGCCTCGTCGTGGGTCATCGCAGTCGGCCTCGTGTGGGCTGTCCATTCAAGTCACGTGACCGCGCAACAACCGGGCGATCCGTTCGCCGGGCAGCGACAAACGACGTCGCAAGCGACGGGAGACTCGGCGAATGGCGCTTTCACGGCCGACACGGCGACCCAGTTCCTGACGTCGGGGCCGGACGTTTGGACCAGTCCCGAGGGCATGACGTCGGCGCTGCAGGTCATGCTGTTGTTGACCGTGCTCAGCTTGGCTCCCGCAGTGCTGTTGATGACGACCAGCTTCGTCCGCATCGTCGTCGTACTCGGCTTGTTGCGGCAAGCATTGGGGGCTCAGCAACTCCCGCCGAGCCAAGTCATCACTTCGCTGGCGCTATTCATGACGATGCTGATCATGGGCCCGGTATGGAAAGAGGTGTACGACGAAGCGATCGGTCCGTACACGGACACGGCGACAGCGATGAGTCTGGAAGAGACTTGGGCGGCGGGAGTGCGACCGCTCAAGGTGTTCATGGGGAAGCAGATTCGCTACGCGAACAACACGGATGACGTGTGGCTCTTCTACCGATACTACCGCGACCAATCAAATCCGCCCACCGACTACCTTGACGTACCGATCGAAGTACTGGCCCCGGCGTTCATGTTGAGTGAATTGAAAATCGCTTTCATGATCGGTTTTCAGGTCTACCTGCCGTTCGTCATTCTCGACATCGTCGTTTCCAGCGTCACGATTTCCATGGGCATGCTGATGTTGCCGCCGGCGATGGTGTCGCTGCCTTTCAAGCTGTTGCTCTTCGTTCTCGTCGACGGCTGGCGCCTGGTCGTCCAGGCGTTGCTGGAGAGTTTTGTTCCCTACACGTGACGGAGCGTACGATGACACCTGACACAGCGATTGACCTCGGCCGCCAGGCCATCATCACGAGTTTAGTGATCGGTGCGCCCGTGCTGCTGGTCGGCATGGCTGTCGGATTGTTGATCGGATTGCTGCAGGCCTTGACGCAGGTCCAAGATCAAACGGTTTCATTCGTACCGAAGATCGTGGCCATGGTCATCGTTTTGACGCTTAGTTTGCCCTGGTTGTTGCAGAGGATGGTCGACTACTCGCAAGAGCTGTTTGTCTCCATCCCCCTGGTAATTGGCGGCTAGGTGTTTGCGCCGCGCCGTACTTCCGAACCGCAGGACGCCCGCCGAAAATGTCATCAGCGTTGTTGCACGAATTCCTGCATCCATTTCTGACGTTCGTGCTCGTGCTGACGCGACTCTCGGGGCTGGCTATGACAGCTCCGGTCTTCGGCGCTCGAGCAGCTCCGCCGCAAGTTCGTGGACTGCTCGCCGTCGCGACCGCCCTGTTGATCACGCCGTTGTTTGGCGAGGTCGAGATCGAGGCGAACAACCTGCTGCAGCTCACGTCAGCAGTGCTCCGCGAAGCCGGCTTGGGCCTGGCGATGGGAGTCGGCGTGATGGTGATGTTCACGAGCATGCAGTTGACGGGCCAGGTGATCGGGCAGATGAGCGGCATGCAATTGGCCGACGTGTTCGATCCCACCCACAACGCCAGCATTCCCGTGTTCGCTCAGTTGATTGACCTCGTCGCCGTGGCGGTGTTCATACTGATCGGCGGTCATCGCGCTGTGATGATGGCGTTGTTGGATACGTTCGCCTGGATACCGCCGGGCGAGGCGGCGTTTTCCGAGGGAATGCTGGAGGGCCTTCTCGACGTCATCCAGATGTCGTTTCTGGTCGGCATACGGACCTCGGCTCCCATCATGATCTCGCTTTTGATGTCGATGCTCATTCTCGGTCTGATCAGCCGGACTCTGCCGCAGCTCAACATCCTGCTCATCGGATTCAATCTGAACTCGATGGTGATGTTGGCGACTCTGGCCGTCTGCATCGGCGGCATCGTGTGGGTCTTTGAAAACGAAGTGCTGATCGCGATCGACAATCTCCGCACGGCGATCTTCGGAGCGCCGCCGAGTCTCGAATAGACGATTGACGCATGGACCAGTTTGGCGACAAGAAGCATGACCCCACCGAATTCCGTCGCGAGCAAGCGCGGAAAGAAGGGCAGGTGCCCAAGAGCCAGGATCTGGCGTCCGCCGTCCTGCTGCTGGGGGCCTTGTGCGCGCTGCTCTGGTTTGGTCCCGCCCTCCGCGACTTCTTCGTCGGCTACACAACCAATCAGCTGTCCGAAGCGTGGGTCACGCTCGACCGTGACTCAGTTGTCACGCATTGGGTAGGCGCGCTGACGGGTTTGGCGACGGCCCTGGTTCCCCTGCTGGGGCTGCTGCTAATCGTCGCGGTCGCCGTCAACGTCGGCCAAGTCGGTTTTCTGTTTCTCCCGCAGAAGTTGACGTTCGACTTCAGCCGGCTGAGTTTGCTGAAGGGAGTTGGCCGGATGTTCAGCCTCACGAACGCCGTTCGCCTCGCCTTCGGACTCTTCAAGATCACGGTGATCGCGACGGTTGGCGTCTGGTCGCTGTGGGAGCAACGCGAAGAGATCATCGGGCTCGCCTCGATGTCCGCGATCGAGATCGGCGCGTTCATCGCCGAGACGACGATTTGGACGTGCATCAAGATCGGCGTGGCGCTGCTCATCCTGGCGCTGCTCGACTTCGCCTACCAGAAGTGGAAGCACGAGCAAGACCTGAAGATGACCGACCAGGAGATGCGCGAGGAAATGAAGATGTTGCAGGGCGATCCCCAGGTCATCGCCCGCCGTCGGATCGTGCAGCGGCAGTTGATCATGAATCGGATGAATCAGATTGTGCCGCAAGCGACCGGCGTCGTTTCGAACCCGACGGAACTGGCCATCGCCATCAAATACGACCACGAGACGATGCCCGCTCCGGTTGTCATCGCCAAGGGAGCCGGCGTCCTCGCTCAACGAATTCGACGGATCGCTTTGGAAAACGACATTCCCGTTGTGGAGCGCAAAGACCTGGCTCGCCTGCTGTACGACGAAGTCGAGGTTAACCATCCGGTGCCGGCGGAACAGTACGCCGCCGTCGCCGAAGTCCTGCGGTACATCTACGAGCTGAAAGGGCTGCCGCTGCCGGGAGCCGCCTAGAGATGCTCTAGGGCTCGTATCCATAACGTTCGAAGTAACCCGCCCAACGCGCGTGGATCTCGGATTTCAGGTTGGGATCGAGATCGTGCCGATTCGTCTGGTAGTCTTTTTGGTCGTCGAGATGCTCTTCGAATCCCGACTTCGCCTCGGCAAAACCCTCCAAGCCGAGGTGATCGTAGATGCGGCGGAGTTCGCCCAGCGGGTCTGCGACCAGCTGCTCGTAGGCAACCTCAACCAGTTGGCTCGGATCGATTTTCTCGCGTTGCGCTTCGTAGCCGCCGTACATCCTCTCCAGACAAGTGAAGATGTATTCGTCCAAATTGGCGTGTTTGGGCAACTGCAATCCCTGCACCCGGTCGAGCGCCCGCCAGAGCCGTTGGGTCGAGGGAAAAATCGAATACGGGTTGCGGCTGATGTGAACGAACATGGCGCCCGGGAACAGCTCGCTCAAGACTTCGATGCGACCCGTGTGCGGGGGCGACTTGAGCATCAGGCGCTTGGGTCTGTTTAGCGTCACAGCGCGGGCGAAGTTGAGCATTGCCGCTTTCCACTCGGCCAGGTCGTCGGCCGCGACGTCCCGCATATCCAGAAACTCCATGCCATCCGGCTCGTCGTTCGGGAAAGCCATCCTCAGATAAGGACTGCCGACTCCCTGAGCGCACAACGCGAACTCGTCCTCCTGTGGTCGATCCCAGGCGGCCGCCATGTTGTCCATCGGGCGCTTTCGAGGCAGCAGCCAACCGCCGAATCGCGTCATCAGTCCGCGGGTCAGCATGAAGTGGTGGGGCACGAAACACTCGTACGTCGTCGGGAACGCGAACTGCGAGTCGCGCGCCATCAACTCGTGCAGGAACGTCGTGCCGCTGCGCCAATGGCCGATGATGAAGATCGGCGGATGCTCGATCTCGACTTCGTCGATGCGACGCCCGTAAACGTAGCGCTGGATTCGATAGAGGATCGAATTAAAGATGCAGCAAAAGAAGATCAGCACCGCCATCGGCATCCGCAACGGATGGATTCGAAAGCGGTGGGACGCGGCGAGTTTCATCCAACTGCGGAGTCGCATGCCGTGCCAGAAACGAGGCGACCAAAACGGGTAATGGTGGAATTTCGGCTTTTTTCCGCTCGACACAGTCTTACCCAATGTACTCCGGCCACTCGGGAACTCAGACCACCGAACCCGTTGCGGCAACTGGATTCTCGGATTCGGCTCTTCACGCACCGACTTCACGCACCGACTTCACACGACGATTTCACTCGATTGTAATCGGCGGACGCGATCGGTGAACGTCGGCATTTTTTTTGTAACCGGACAGCTTTCACCAGTCGGCGCGTTCGCCGCCGGGAATCGACAGTGGACGTCCGCCTCGCGCAGCCTTGAAAGCCCCTAGCCCATTTGTCAGACTCAGCGGACGTGGCTGGAACGGTCCTGCTTCCCCTGTGCGACGTTTGACTCTTGATACACGATCATTTGAATGAAGTTCTTTAACTTTCACCTGATGCCGTGGGACGGTTTGCCGAAGGGATTTGGCGAGGGGCGGGAGACGGCTTGGACGTCGATTCCCAATCGGCTGATGGAACCGCACCGAGGAGGAGAACTCTTCAACCGTTACCTCGATGAATTGGTGTTGGCGGACGAGTTGGGATTTGACGGCGTCTGTGTGACCGAGCATCACCAG
>JASMLW010000021.1 GCA_030748485.1 Pirellulaceae bacterium | reverse complement strand
GCCATCGTACAAGGTTTTGAAACAGCCTCTAGTCATTCGGGCCTCGTCATTCGTTAGTCATTAGTCATTAGTCCTTAGGCCTTAGTCATTTCCCTCGGCCTTTCCCTTCCTCCGATTTGCAATCCGAATCGGGTCCACTAGAACTAGACTCCACCTCAGCATTCGCGCCGCACCCACCATCTCACCAGGGAGATCGATTCATGGACCGCCGCACATTCGCCGCCGTGACCACAGCTGCGCTCGCCTACCCGGCAATTTCGACCGCTGCGGCGGGTGCCAAGACGCGCGTGGCCGTCATCGGCCACACGGGCCGAGGGAACTTTGGCCACGGATTGGACACGGTCTGGATGCGGATGCCGGAGACGCAGATCGTCGGAGTCGCCGACGCGAACGCAACGGGAATGGAAGCCGCCAAGAAGCGACTGAAGACGGACGCCGGGTTCCAGGACTACCGTCAAATGCTCAAGGCGATCAAGCCCGACGTAGTGGCCGTTTGCCCACGGCAGCCGGACCAGCATCGCGACATGGCGCTGGCCGCCATCGAAGCGGGAGCCAAAGGTCTATACATCGAGAAACCGTTTTGTCGCACGCCGGCCGAAGCCGATGAGATTCTCGCCGCGGGCAAGAAACACAACACGAAGCTGGCTGTGGCGCATCGCAACCGCTATCACCCCACGCTCAAGACGCTCGACAAGTTGATCGCCGACGGGGCGCTGGGAAAAGTTCTGGAGCTGCGCGGGCGCGGTAAAGGTGACCGTCGCGGCGGCGGCGAAGACCTCTGGGTGCTCGGCTCGCACGTGCTGAACCTCTTGCATTACTTTGGCGGCGACCCACAGACGTGCTCCGCCGTTATGAGGCAAGATGGCAGGCGGGTCGCGAAGGACGACGTGCGCGAGGGCAACGAAGCGCTCGGACTGCTGGCGGGGAACGAAGTCCACGCGCGGTATGAGATGAAGAGCGGCGTCGTAGCGTATTTCGATTCGATCGCCAACGACGGGACGCGGAACGCCGGATTCGGCATGCAGATTGTCGGCAGCGAAGGGATCGTCGACATCAATTGCGATCGGCATCCACTGGCCTACCTGGTCGCCGGTAATCCTTTCAAGCCGGGGCCGACGCCGCGACCGTGGACGCCCATCTCGTCGGCCGGTCCCGCCAAACCCGAACCACTCCAAGACCTGGCGGAAACGGTCAGTCACCACGTTGGCCCGGCGCGCGACTTGTTGGCGTCGATCCGCGACAATCGCGATCCCTTGTGTGGCCCCAAAGATGCAGCAACGACAGTCGAGATGATCTGCGCTGTTTTCGATTCGCACCGCCGAGGAAGCCGCGCCGTCGCGCTGCCGCTCAAGTTTCGCGGCAATGCGCTGAGCCAGCTGTGAACTCGCGTTGCACCTTGCTGCGAGAGTGTCGGACTCTGTTGTGTTCTCGAGCGAGTTATTGGACTGCCAGACAATCGATTCGGCTACAGCGACGTGGAAGTCGACGACGCGAAGCGCCGACTCGGCGTCAGCTGAGCCCGGCAGCTTCGCGATGACCCAAAATGGCCAATTTTTATTGCGATCATTTGCACTCGTCGATACATTAACGTCAATGCATTAGTTGTGATTGATGCGTTGTTTTCACGCCCAGGACCCTCCCCATGTTGACAATTCCCGGCCCAGCAACTCGCTTCTGCGATGGCGTGTCCCGACGAACGTGGTTGAAGATCGGGGGACTCGGATTCGGCGGTTTGGCTCTGCCCGACATTCTTCGCGGTGAAGCTCAGAGTCCTCGCAGGGAACGGATCAAGGGCGTGATCATGGTCTTGCTGCCAGGCGGTCCTTCGCATCTGGACATGTACGACCTGAAGCCGGACGCGCCGACGGAGATTCGCGGTGAGTTTCGACCAATCGCCACCAGCGTGCCCGGAATCGAGATTTGCGAGTTGCTGCCGCACTTGGCGGGCATGGCCGAGAAGCTGACGTTCGTCCGTTCGCTGATGGGGTTCATCAACGATCACAACACGCATTGGTGCACGACGGGTTGGGAGTCGCACGAGGCGATGCGGGCGTCACCATTGGTGCCTGGCTTTCCACCGGGCGGCTGGCCGTCGCTCGGCTCCATCCTCTCCAAACAACTGGGGACGCGAGTCGCGGGCGTGCCGTCGTGTGTCGATCTGACTTCGGTGGAGCCCGACGCGCGATTCATTCTCCGCACGGCGCCTGGACAACCCGGCTACCTCGGCGCCGCACACGCCGGCTTTGAAGTCGATGCTGTCGATCGCAAGAACATTCGGCTCAACGGCGTCGACCTGACTCGTTTGGGCGACCGCCGCGCACTGCTGACCGCCTTCGACAATTTTCGTCGCCGCATGGAGTCGGTTGGCGAGAGCGATGGCATCGACGAATTCCATCGACAAGCGTTCGACGTCTTGACCTCCCCGCGACTTGCCGAAGCGCTCGACCTCAGCCAAGAGGACCCGGCGATACGGAAGCGGTACGGTCTGGATCGAGCTTATCCCGGCGAGCGTGAAGGGCGAACTCATTTGGATCAGTTCCTGTTGGCTCGTCGAGTCATCGAGGCGGGCGCTCGGTGCGTGACGTTGGCGTTCAGCCGCTGGCCGTTTGGGCGGATGCTGCAGGGCGATTTCAATTGGGATTGGCACAAGGACAATTTTGCGGAAGGCCGGGGAGCGCTGCCGCTATTCGATGTCGGACTGTCGGCTTTGATCGAAGACCTCGACCGCCGCGAACTGCTCGACGAAATCGCCGTGGTTGTTTGGGGCGAGTTCGGGCGCACGCCAAAGATCAACGGCAACGCCGGCCGCGACCACTGGCCTCAGGTCGCCGGCGCGCTGTTGGCCGGCGGCGGCATGAAGAGCGGTCAGGTGATTGGGTCGACGACGCGTTGGGGCGAAGAGCCCAAGGCGCGGCCCGTCCATTTCCGGGAGATTTTCGCGACGATCTACCAGCGGCTCGGCATCGATGTGGCGAGCACGCTGTTGCAGGATCTGGCCGGCCGGCCGCAGACTCTTGTCGGCGCTCATCGACCCATGCCGGAGCTGGTCTAGCGCCGCCGCGCGACTAGACTAGATCCCCAGCGACTCCAGCAATCGACGATACGTCTCGTGCTGTGTTTTCCACCGCGCCACGCGTTTCCCTTTGACGTTGGCGTTCTGCTGTTTCGGCGTCAGCGGTTTGGCGATCCCCAATTGAGCGCCCGCGTCGAAACCTCCCATGTGAACGATCGACGGCATACTGTGCACGCCCAAGCGATTGGCTTTGGGAGACAAGTGGCAATCGGCGCATTGCTGGAAGAGAACTTTGCGGCCCTGCGTTCCCCAATCCGCCGCGTGGGGGGGCTGGAAAATGACCAGGTAAAGAGGTCGATCGTCCGGTTCGCGGTGCAGGCCGCCGGCCTGAAGGTCGTCGAAGAGCAGCTTCCGCTTGAGTGTGTATTCCATCACGTGCATTCCCAGGCCGGTATTGGTGTGCGGTTCGCTTGCTCCGCTGATGTTGCGAAAGCGGCGATGCCGCACTGATTCGACGATCGGCGTCGGGGTCGGGCGCAGCTTGTCGTCGAGTGTCATCATGAACTGCAGCAGGGTTACTTCCGTTCCGACGGGGACCTGTGGCGCGTCCGGCTTGAGCAGAATGAATCCGTCCTGAGCCGCTTGCCGCCAATCAACTCCCTGCGCGTCGAGGAGGTTGAGGTATTTGACCAACTGCTGCCGGCCGCCGGGAAAGCGATAGAAGATTCGAAAATACGAACGGCCGCGGTACGCCCTGGCGTGAAGAGTGATGAAGCGGTCGTAGAGGTCCTCGTGAATGTTGGGCTGAAAGAAGTCGATCTCCACCCATTCTTCGGGACGAGACAGCAGGCCGGGAGGCAAATAGTCGTTGCTCGATTCAAAGTCCTGGCGTTGGGCGAATTGACCGGACCGAACGGCCGCCGCATAGGTGTCGGGCAAGGAGGCGATTTGGGTTGGCGACAGCGCGAGTGACCGCATGGCTCGAGCCAGCTTCGTCGCGACTGCCGTACGGCGGTTGCGTGTCGCCAACGAACCGACTCGCCGAATGTTCTGGTCGACCAGGAAGTCGTGCGCGGCCCACAAGTCGCGAAGCATGACGGACCTTCGCAGCGCATCACGACTCAGCCGGTCGTCGCTGTGAGAGAGGAACTCGTCGAGCAACAGGTCGATTCGCCTCAACACCGGCTCACTCGACCAGTACGCCGAGCCGCCCCAGGCGAGAAAGTCGATGTAGTCACCGCCCTCGATTCGCGCGACTGGATCGCCGCCTGGCTTGTTCGGCAGATTGCTCTTGCGCACATAGAGCGCGTTGAACAATCGATTCCAAATATGATTCGGGTCGGCGTCGTAGATCGCCGCAGGCGCGGGCGACTTGAGCGTTCCGGCCAGCGGTCCGCTCGTGTGGTAACCTTCGTCGGGGTCGGCGGCTACCGCGCACGTCGTCAGGCACGAGCAACAGAGTATCGCGGTCGCGTGAAGAGAGGAATAGATTGAGTGTCGCATCCGCTGTGCTCCGTGTGAGCGCCGTCGCGGCGGTCGTCTCATCGCGAACGCCGTGACGACATTCTGCGGTCACCGCCAGGCGATGTCAAAACGCGACTTGGCTGCGCCGCGCGTCTTTGCCACGAGCCCGGGCCGCCAGAGCGCGGCGGAGAAATCCAACTTTGCACACGAAGGGGGAGTCAATTGACGATGCTTAGCCGCTCGATCTGCGAGCGGAGGATGATGAACGTGTCGTCGGGCGACAGGTGCTTGATCTGTTCGCCAACTTCAAGGATTTCGACGTAGTACCGATCGGTCAGTTCACCAGCGTGGCCGACGATCTCTCCGCGCCAGAACGTCGGCCCCTCGCCAGCCGACACGCGAGTGCCAATTGGAAGTTGACTAGCCACCGCACTTCCTCACTTCCCGGTCACGGGATATATCTGGATTCGTATGAGTCAATTTGAGTCGCTGAGGTCCGCTCAAATCATCCTACTCAGAGCGCCGACAAATGCCAGTTTTTTGAACGATTTGACAGAGGGCGGACCGTTGGATAAGAGGGACGCGGCGAAGTGGCGCGAGGCTCCCTGACAGAATGGACAAAGTCATGTTGTGGCAACGATTAAGAATCACCTGCCTGGCGCTCATCGCCGCCACTGTGCTCGGCTGCGGCGGCGAATCAGAGCCCATTCCCCCCGACGACGCCAGCAACGGCCCGCCAAGTCCGCGCGACCGGGATTGAGCTAATACTGACCAAGCCGCGCGGATCTATGAGATGAAGCGAGGATGTCAGTGCTGACTTTCTGCTGAGAGTGCGACAGTCGTTGTGGCTGGGCTAGAGATTGTCGTTCTGTCACGACCATCCAGACGTCCGATTCCAGGTTGCCTCTCTTAGTAGCTTCCCCACTTATGTCAAACCTGTGCCATCAGCGCCGATACGTCTTGCTGCTGTGGTATCATGTTTTGCGAGATGAGCCAGGTGGCGGCGGGGGTGCGCAGATGTCGGTCGATTTGCCAAAAACGGAAGACTGGAACGGCGACGACGACCTCCCTCTAGCCTCGTTGATCAAGACCATCACGCGACGATTGCAGGGCGGCGAGCCGATCGACGAGGAGCGGTTGTTTCGCGACCATCCAGCGAACGCGGACCAACTGCGGCGGTTGTTACCCATCTTGCGGATGATGGCGGAAGCGACGACCGAGGAAATGGGAGCGCGGCCACCACTTGAGGGAACGGCTGTCAGTCCAAGCAAACAGTCAAGTTTGCTAGTTCCCAAACAGCTTGGCGACTACGAGATCATCGGCGAGCTCGGCCGTGGCGCCATGGGTGTCGTATTCGAGGCTCGACAAATATCGCTGCATAAGAAAGTCGCGCTCAAGACGTTGCCAATGGCCAGCGTGCTCGACTCTCGGAGCCGCAAGAGATTCGAGAACGAGGCACGCGCGGCTGCACAACTTCAGCATCCCAACATCGTGTCGGTGCACGCATTCGGCGTCGATCGCGGCGTGCACTACTACGCGATGCAGTACATTGCCGGCACGGACCTGGCGCACATCATTCGCGATTTGAAGGAATCGGCCCAACGCCCCACGGCGTCCACGGCGCGCGTCCCCGATTCGACGACCCCCGGCGAGCAGACGTCAGATCACAAGCGTGGTTCGACGGACAAGCTGAGCAGCGAGAGATTGTTTGGGGCGCGCTCGGGGCGTTCGACATCGAGTCCTGAATACCTCGCCACGTTTGTAAGAATGGGAATCGAGATCGCCGATGGCTTACAGCATGCGCACAACTTGGGTGTCGTGCACCGGGACATTAAGCCGTCAAATCTGATGGTGGACCAGTCTGGTACGGTGATGATCACCGACTTCGGGTTGGCACAGGTGCAAGGCAACCCAGGCTTGACGATGACGGGCGATTTGATCGGCACGCTGCGATATATGAGCCCAGAGCAGGCCTATGCCAAGCGGCTGACGGTCGACCATCGCTCGGACATCTATGCGCTTGGTGTCACGTTGTATGAGTTGCTCACGTTGCGGCGGGCGTTCGATGGCGACAGGGCGCAACTGCCATGCCGCCGGGTCTTACACGGCGGCGCCGTATAGTGTTTCTTGTTCTCGCTGGATCCGATACTCAACGAACTCGTCCCATTCGTCGTTTAGGTGGAG
>JASMLW010000020.1 GCA_030748485.1 Pirellulaceae bacterium | reverse complement strand
AATGGAGCGTTGGTTGCAGCTGGAACGCCTGGTTCACCCGTGCTCAAGCACGGGCCTATGCCGCCTGCGGCGGAATGGGGCGTAAACGCCCCTCTGACTCTTTGACTCGCCGGCGTCCTGCCTCCTTAGTCATTAGTCCTTAGAGCGCATTTCAAAACCTTGTACGATGGCCTTCCAAGGCCGTCGAATTTGGAAATCCTCGGGAAACGACGGCCTTGGAAGGCCATCGTACGGCAAGATATCGGTTTTGAAATGCGCTCTAGTCATTAGTCATTCCAAACTTGGCGTATGCCGCCTGCGGCGGATGGGGGCGTAAACGCCCCTGGTCGTGCGCGGCGGCCAAGGCATTAGTCACTTGTCACTTGTCATTCCATCCCCTTTCGGGAAGTAGCGCTCGACGACCCGATGAAACTCGGCGGGCGCGCTGACCGTGGCGACATGCTTGCGAAAGGCCCGAGCGCCGCGGCGTCCTTGAGCGTAGCAGCAGGCGAACTTGCGCATCAGCAAGGTCCCTTTGTCCGCTCCGAAGCGACTGACAACCAGCTCGTAATGCCGCAGCAGGCACTCGCGCTGTTCGCCCAACGTGGGATCGGGACTCGGCGTCTGGCCGCGCAGGGCGGCGGCGATTTGACTGAACAGCCAGGGGCGGCCGAGCGAGGCGCGGGCGATCATCACGCCGTCAACCGCATACTCATCAAACGCGCGGACGACCTTCTCGGGCGAGTCGAGGTCGCCGTTGCCAATCAAGGGGATCCGCTGAAGATGCGGTTTGACAGCGCTAATCTGCTCCCAATCCGCCGCTCCCTGAAAGAAGTCTTGGGCGGTGCGTCCGTGGACGGTCAAGGCGGCCGCACCGGCGCCTTCCACCGCCTGGGCGACGTCGGCGGCGTTCACCGTGTCGCGCGTGCACCCCAAGCGAATCTTCGCCGTCACCGGAGTTGGCCGGCAGGCGGCCGCCACACATTCAATGATCCGCCCCATTCGATCGGGATCGCGCAGCAAATAGGAGCCGCTGTGGGCCTTCTCGGTGACTTGTCGTACGGGGCAGCCAAAATTGATATCGACCACTGAAACGGCGTAGTCCCGCGCCAGTCGCTCACCGACCTCCGCCAACGCCACTGGATCGTTGTCCCAGATCTGTACGGCGAGCGGTCGAGGCTCGTCCTTAACTCCCCACAATCGGTCGGGATGTTCCGCTTCGTGCTGGTCGAGCCAGACGAAACCGCGGGCGTTGACCATCTCGGTCGCCTGCAGCCCCACACCTCCGTATTCGCGGACCACTTGCCGAAACGCGAAATTGGTGAAGCCGGCCATCGGCGCTTGCAGCACGGGCGGGTCAATCCGCAACTCGCCAATGAAGAGCGGTCGCAAACGGGAGGGGGAACGGGAAATCGACATGCGCGCGCCGAGTTGCTGAATGCGATGATTGCCGAACGGCTCTCATCATGCCGGTCACCCGGTGTCGCGCCAAGAGACTTTCTGGGCGGCGGAACGCTACGCCTGGCCGCTGTCGTCGTCATTGCGTTGCGGCATGTCGTAGAAGATCGCCCCCAATTCGCCGACGTCTCCCTGACGTTCCAGCCGCACGACTCGCAGCACGCCATTGATCGCGTCGGAACCCTCGATCTCGAGGTCGATAAAGGCGGGAACTGTTTGCGGAAAGTCATCGAGAGCCACGACGACTCCCACGCCTT
The DNA here is from genome assembly GCA_030748485.1 of Pirellulaceae bacterium. Classification (GTDB taxonomy): domain Bacteria; phylum Planctomycetota; class Planctomycetia; order Pirellulales; family Pirellulaceae; genus JASMLW01. The sequence goes on along the minus strand of JASMLW010000020.1, from coordinate 1,998 downwards.
CCACACTCACGTCGCGGACCATCCCCACGATCCACTCGGAAACCGCCTCGCGTTGACCGTTGAGCCACCGCATGCGGCAGGGCTGCTTGAGGTCGACGCGGCCCGAGCGGCGGCGTTCGTTGTAATGGTGAATGTGCTGAGCCAGGTCGGTTAGCTTTTCGGCGTCCGCGCCCGAAAGTTCCAGGTTCATGATTCTCTGCCCTCCTATCCAAAACATACAACAGCCGCAGGGAGACTGGCGGAGGCGAGCCAGCTGTGCAGATGCTGCGAGAAAAATGCTGAGGTCCGCGAGCCGAGCAGACAGATTGTGCGGCTTGACAGGTTGCGCGGCTTGGTTGCATGGCAATGACAAACGCGGCTCGCATGGGGGGCGACACCGGTCATTTCCCTCTTCAATCTCAATCTTGACCTATATTTCGAAACGAAAACCATCGACGCGACGTGTGCGCGCGGTGGAGCCGACGGAGCCGACCCGCGACGGAGCGGTGTGTGAACGACCAGCAACTACAGATCATTGTCGACGCTGCAAAAACGGTGTTTGCCACGGCACTCGGCGTGGAAACTACGCAAACCCAGTTGATCCGTTGCGACGATGCGCATCCGCTGGGTTCCTACTCGGGCGTCATCGCCTTCAGCGGCGCAGTCAACGGGCAAGTCGTGCTCAGCTTCGAAGCGGCGCTGGCCCACAAGTTCGCCGAGTTGATGCTCGACCAAGAACAAGCCGACCCAGCTGAGGTCACCGACACGATCTGCGAACTGACGAACATGGTTTTTGGGATGGCCAAAGCGCGGCTCCCGGCGGAGGGAATTGCGATGTCGTTGCCCTCCAAAGTCGTCGGCAAATCTCACGCGTTGCCGTTTTCGGACGGCTGCACGGTGATTGGCGTCTGCCTGGAGACGCAATACGGCGCCGGCTTCCTGCAATTGGGATTGGAGTCCGATGTCCCGCCGTTGACGAACACCGTGCTGGTCGTGGACGACGACCCGCTCATACTGGAGTTGATGAGGCGCGCGCTCTGTGAGCAGTTCGACGTGACGACAGCCGGCAATGGGGACGAGGCGCTGGCGCTGGTTCAGCAGCATCCATTCGCCGCCATCGTGTCCGACTTCAAGATGGCTCCCGGAATGAACGGCGTCGAGTTCCTGCTCCGCGCGGCCAAGATTCGTCCGCGTTGCGCTCGTCTCTTGGTGACATCGTACAAGGGCGAGTCGCACGTCACGCTCGCGCACGAACACCACATTGTCACCGACGTGCTGACCAAGCCGTTCGACACGAGCATGCTCTGCAGCCACGTCGTCGCCGCTGTCAGCCTCCTCTAGAATCCTGCCTGCCTCCGCTGAGAAATCGGCGGCCGACGGCGCGCTATTGGGAGGCGTCGAGAAACGGGTCTTGTCCCATTTGCCGCTGCAGCTCGCGGCGCCGACGCTCGTGGTGCATGAGCAGCCGGCGCTGGCGAAAGTGACTCTTCTCCACCTTTCGCTGCGCCCGGTAGAAACGGCGAATCCAAAGATCTGTCGAGGACGAAGACGATTCGCTTGCGGCGACGGCGGCCGCGGCCGAGCGTTCCCCCAAGCCGGCTTGCAGGATCTCGTCATCGAGCGCCATGAACTGACGAAAACTGCCGGGATCTCCCTGCCGCCCACAGCGTCCGATCAGTTGGCGGTCGATTCGCGCCGACTCGTGCAGTTCGGTGCCGACCACGTGGAGGCCGCCCAGCGCTTCGACGCCCTCTCCGAGCGCGATGTCGGTGCCGCGGCCAGCCATGTTCGTGGCCACCGTCACCCGTCCCGCACAGCCAGCCGCGGCGATCACCGTCGCCTCATCCTCCGACTGTCGCGCGTTGAGCACCTGGTGCTCGACACCGGCCGCCGTCAGTTTCTCGGAGAGCAGCTCCGACTTGTCGATCGACCGCGTTCCGATGAGCACGGGGCGGCCAAGCTGATTCAGCTCCACCACCTCGGCGACGATACTCTCCCACTTTTTCTCCTGGTTGGCCA